>DAOUJT010000157.1:0-21683 GCA_034422315.1 Chloroflexota bacterium
GTTCCAGCGGCGTCCACAGCGATCAGGGCCGTGCCGGTGGCTGCCGAGTCGACCCTGGCGACGTGGGTTGTGTCCACGCCGTCGTCGGCCATGCCTCGGAGCAGATCGTCGCCGGCGGCATCGGCGCCCACGGCACCGAGCATGCTGACCTTGGCGCCAGCGCGGGCGGCGGCCACGGCCTGGTTGGCGCCCTTGCCGCCGGCGTAGCGTCCCAGGCGGCCATGGTGGACCGTTTCACCAGGTTGGGGGATGCGCGGGAGGTGGATTACGATGTCCTGGTTGATGCCGCCGACCACAGCGATGCGGGTCATTGGTTCGGTCTCTCGATGCCCAGCGCCTCGAGGATGGCGAGCCGAGCGAATTCCGGCAACGCGCGCATGCGCCGCCAGCGCCAGGGCTGGCGGGCCAGACGGTAGGCCCACTCGAGGCCGAGGCGGCGCAGGGGCTCCGGCGCGCGCGGGATATGGCCAGCAAGGTAGTCAAGCGTGCCGCCCACTCCGATTCCGACCACCGGAGCAGGGTCCCGCAGATTGCGGTCGAGCCAGAACTCCTGGGCGGGCGCGCCGTAGGCGGCCAGCACGATGTGCGGGCGGGTCTCATGAATCACGGCCTGAGCCTCGGCGTCGCCGTACGGGCCAGGGTCACCGACCATGGTCGTGGGTGGAATGAGCGCCGGATAGCGTCGTTGGAGTTCGGCGGCGGCCTGGTCGGCTACGCCGGGGGCCGCGCCCGCGAGCAGCAGGCGGTAGCCGTGGACGGCGGCCAGACCGGCCAGGTCGTCCACCAGGTCGACCCCGGTGACGCGCTCGGGCATGACCAGTCGACGCAGGCGGGCCGCGGCGACGATTCCCGCGCCGTCGGGGACGTTCAGGCGCGTTCGTTCCAGCAAAGCGCCGTACTCGGGGTCGCGGCGCGCGCGCATGACGATCTCCGGGTTCACGGTCACGACCTGGGCGCTTTGTCCCGAAGCCAGCCAAGCGTCGATCCAGGCCACGGTCAGCGCCCGACTGATCGCATGGACGCGCACGCCGAGGATGCGCGTTTCAAGCTCGTCGAGGAGAGTGTCCGTGCCGTTAATGGACGCAGTATTCACGTTGACAGTGTCCGGACGCCCATGTTGACATAACAATTCACGCGGCCGTCGTCAGCGAAGCAGTTCCAGGACTGCGTCGCGCACGCGCTGCGGCGAGAGCCAGCGCATGCACAGCACGTCGCCGAAGCGGCACTCGGCCGGTCGGTCGAAGTTGTAACAGGGCCCGCAGGGCAGGTCGACGCGCACGGCCCGCGATTCGGGATCGCCGGGTCCGTGGATGGTGATGTCGGTGGGTCCGTGCAGCATGACCACGCGCCTTCCCAGCGCCCGCGCCAGGTGTCCGGGTCCGCTGTCAGTCGACACGACGACATCGGCCCGGGCGAGCACGCCGACGAGTTCGTCGAGCGAGGTGCGACCGGTCAGGTCGTGGATGGCCGAGGTCTCTGCGAGGCGGTCGGCCGTCGGGCGTGCGTCGGTGAGGCCGACGACGGCCAGCGCACCGACTTTGGGCTCCAGATCGCAGGCCAGGGTTGCCCAATGTTCGTCCGGCCAGCGCTTGGCCTCACCGTGTGTCGCGCCGGGGTGCAGAACGACCAGCGGGCGCGGCAGGTGCGCCACCAGTTCCGACTCGGTCTCCGCTTCGACGGTCTGCCAGGCCGGGTCCGTGTGCCGGATTAGCCGGGTCGCCAGTTCTGCCTCGTGCGGCCCGCCGTTGTGACGATGTCCGGGCAACGCCTGGTCGAAGCTCCAGGCTGGCGCTTCGGCGCCGTACCCTACGCGCCAGCGCGCGCCGCTGAGCGCAACCACGGCGCCCGCAATTGGCCCGTAGACGCTCACGGCCACGTCGAATCCACGCGCCCGGATGGCCCGCACGACTCCGACGGCCATTGCCCAGGCCCCCGGGTTCAGCACGGCCGGCCAGTGCGTGACGGCGCCGCCGTCGAAGGGGATCACCTCGTCGACGGCCGGGCAACGCCGCACGATGGGCCGCCAGGCCGCAGGTCCCATGAACACGAGGTGGGCACGCGGCCAGCGCTGACGCGCGGCCGCAACAGCGGAAAGGGCGTTCACTACGTCGCCCATCAGGTCGAACCGCACGATCAGCACGCTCTGGGGGGCCGTGGGCAAGCTTCGCCGGCCGCCAATCAGTCGTCGCATCCCGAAGCCCAGGCTTAGCAACAGCCAAAGCCAGCGTCCCAGCCAGGTTCGGGCTCGCCGCTTCATCAGGCGTGATCGTCCTCGGCGCGCTCGGGCCACGGCCAGGCGGCATCGAAGCGCTCGAGAAAAGCGGACGGGCGAAACATCACGCGCTGCGCCCCGTCGGGGGCCGTGGCCGCCAGCTTGTCGACCTTTTGTCGAGTCTCGTCAAGCAGTTGTTGAAATCCGCGTCGCTGCCGAAGGTGCATCGTTCTGGCGCTCTTGAAGGCATCCTTGAAGTCCGCCGCTCTGCCGGACACCAGGGATTCCCGCAGGTCGCGCATGCGGCGCTCGTGTCGTTCGAGCTGGCGGCGCAGGTCGTCCAGCGCCTGCTCCACCTCGCCCGCCAGGGCGATCCAGGGCGGCGAGAGGTTCGCGTCGCGCATGACGCGGAAGGCCAGCCGCAGATCGGCCGGCACGTTGGGATCGTCCGGCGTCAGCCTGAGCGGCTTACCGCGCCCGGCGGTGCGTTCGAACAGTCCGGCGGCCGCGGCTTCGTCGAGCTTACGGCGGGCTCTTCGGTCCGGGGGCGTGTCCATGGTCAACCGGCGACCAGCACTGGGGGATCGCTCTCGACCGGCACACCCGCGGCCGCTCGAACGTCCGCGGCGACCGCCAGGCTCCCGATGGCGAGCACGGCCTGTCCGGGTCGCGCGGCCTCGCGCGCCAGGGCCAGCGCCTGCGCCGCGCTCGGGGCTGCGGTCGCGTTGTGCAAGCCGTCAATCCGGGTCAACACGTCGCCGGCGGGCATCCCTCGCGGGTGTTCAGGCTCGATAGCCATGAGACATGTCGCGAAGGGTCGCAGCGCCTCCGCCATGTGGCGGACCGACTTGTCGCGCAGGGCGCCGAATATGACCGGGCCGCGTCGCAGGCTGAGTTGCCGGCGCAGCGTATCCACCACGACCTCAACGGCCTCAACGGTGTGCGCCCCGTCCACGACAACCGGCGGATCGCTGGTGACCAGTTCCAGGCGGCCCGGCCAGCGGGCGGCGCCGAAGCCTGCGCGGATGGCGTCACGGGGAATCGCTACACCGCAGTCGGCGAGCGTCCGGCAGAGCGCGTAGGCCAGACCGGCGTTACGCGCCTGGTGCGGCCCGGCGAGGCCCAGCGGCAAGGTATCGCCCGACAGCGGATCCCGGGCCACTGTGACGGCGCGACCGTTGCGCCAGCCGGCCGATCCGACGGTCGCCAGCGCCGGCACGACCAGAACGTCGGCCCCGGCCGCCGCCGCCACGCCGCGAATCGCCTCCACGACCTCTGGCGACTGGTCGCTGACCAGCATCGGAACCCTTGGTTTGGCGATGGCGGCCTTTTCCCTGGCGATGTCAGGCAGCGTGTCGCCCAGCAGTCGCGTGTGCTCGCGCACGATGGTGGTGACGGCCGTGACCGCGGGCCTCACCACGTTCGTGGCGTCCAGCCGCCCTCCAAGGCCGACCTCCAGGATTGCCAGGTCCACCCGTTCCATTCGAAACCAGGCCAGGGCCATTGCCGTACTGATCTCAAACGTGGTCGGCAGACCCAGGGTTTCGTCGCCGGTACGCTTCACAGCCACTCGCATGCGATCAACGAGGCGCGCAAACGCCGGCGGGTCGATGGGCTGTCCGTCAATCTGAAGGCGCTCGCGAAACGAGTGCAGGTGCGGTTGCGTGTACAGGCCGGTGCGCAGGCCGGCGGCCTCCGCGGCCGACGCGACCAGCGCGCATACGCTGCCCTTGCCCTTGCTGCCGGCCACGTGCGCGATTCGCAGGCCGTCGTGCGGGTTGCCCAGTTCGGCAAGCAGCCGCGAGGTCCGGGCCAGCCCGCGCTCGAACGTCGGACCACCCCCCAGCCCGCTGCCGCGTTCGAAGTCGGCATAGCCGTAGAGCCACGTCAGCGCGTTGGCATAGGTGTCGGACATTGGCCGATTATCGCGAGGACAACAGCGAGTCCGGCGGATTGGCTCGCGCTATCCCTGCCCGTCCGACCCGTGCGGCCAGAACTCGCATCGGCGCCGCAGCGCCAGGCAGCGTCAGGTCGGGCGCCAGGTCCGCCAGCGGCGCCAGCACGAATCCTCGCTCGGCAAAGGCGGCGTGCGGAATCCGCAGGCGCGTCGTTGCCGCCTGGAGGTCGCCGAAGGCGATGATGTCCAGGTCCAGTTGCCGCGGCCCCAGCCTCGCGCCCGGCCGGCGGCCAGCGGAAAACTCAAGCGACTTCGCCCAGAAGAACAGCCGCTGGGGGCCGACGCTGGTAACTCCGCGGACCGCCGCGTTAAGGAACGGTGGCTGGTCCAGCACCCCGACCGGCGTTGTCTCGTACACGTAGGAAACCTCAACCTGTCGCAGCACTGGCCGAAGGCCATCCACGGCCGTGCGGAGGTTTCGCAGGCGATCGCCCAGGTTCGAGCCGAGCCCGATCAGTACGTCCGTCACCCGGTCAGCCCATCAATTCCTGGTTCGACACGCGCCGATTCTCGCGCGCCTGCGAGTGCCAATCGACCCGTGACTGGTTAGGCTCACCGGTTTGCGGAACAACGTACGCTTTGGGCCGTTTACTGGACATGGCCACCTCAGGTTGATCTGTCACACGTCCAACCGGCAAACGCGGGCGCCTCGTCCACGATCCCGGCGACAACCGACGTGACCGCATTGAACCGGGCGGGTTCGAGCCTCGGCTTTCGATCCGCGATGTTCGGTGCCGGGTTAGTGCTCGTTGCGCTTCCCGTCATTGTGCCGGCGGCCCTGGCCGCGCGGGACGCGCTGTGGATCCGGCTGATCCCGCTGGCCGCCGCGGCTCTGCTGGCGGCCGCCGCATTGCTGGGGCTGCGATTTCGGCACGTGCGTCGTCGCCGCCTGGAACTGGCGCTGGCGGCCGCCGGGCTGACGGTGGGCATCTCCGGCGTCCTGGTACAAGTCGGGCTACTCGTCGCGGCCGCGTGCCTTGTGCTGGTCGGTGCACTTTCAGTGGCGGCAGCGCTGTGGCGTGTTCGACGCGCGGCGGCGGGCGCCGGCCTCGCCGGTTCCGCGCGTCTCATGCCGGGTCGTGTCGTCTGGCCCGGGCTGCCTGGGTCGGCGGCACTGTGCCTCGTCGTCCTGGGACTTGCCCTGGCCGCCGTGACGGCGGGTCCGCTGCCGGCGCTTGCGCTCACGTTGATCCTGCTCATGGCGGTCGTGGCGGCAATCATTCGTTTGGTGGTGCCCGCGTTCAACGCGCGAGTGGTCGCGGCTGTGCTGACCGCGCTGGCCCTGGCTGCCGTACCGTTTCGCGGACTGGCCGAGGCGCAAGTCAGCGGGGTTGCACTGGGCGCGACTGACGTCCTGCTGTTTGGGGCGCTGGCGGTTTGGATCTTTGGACGTGGCGCCCGAGCCCGCGCGAACCTCCCGGCGTACACGCTTGGTTTGCTGGTATTTGCCGGCTGGCTGGTGGTGACGGCCCTGGTGGCCGTGAATCCTGCGCTGGTGCTCAAGGAAGTCCTGAAGTGGATCCAGATTGCCGTGGCGCTGCTGATCCTCACCGACCTGATGCGCGAGCCGTCCAGCCGCCGAATCGTGGCCTGGGCCGTCGCCACGGCCGTGCTGCTTCAGGCTGGATTGGGACTGGTGCAGACAGCGGCCGCCGCCGGCCCCGCCGGCCTCATCGTCGGAGGTGTCCTGCGTGCATTTGGAACCTTCGATCAACCGAACCCCTACGGGGGCTACCTGGGCGTCCACGTCCCGCTGGTATTGGCCGCCGTGATCTATGGACGCGGTTCGCGGCGGCGCTGGCTGGCTCTACTGGGACTCGTCCTGTTGATCGCCATCGTCGCCAGCCGATCACGAGGCGCCTGGCTTGGCATTGGCGGCAGTTCGCTGGTGGTGGCGCTGGCAGCCGGACGCCTGGCGACGCCGTGGACTCGCGGCCTTCTGGCGCTTGGCGCCGCCGCGGTGCTGGCCCTCGCGCTGGCGATGTTCGGCGGAGTGTTTGATCACGCGTTGCCGCCCGACATTGAACGAACATTGCAGGGCGAGCATCCGGTGGACGACGTCGTGCGTCACCGCGCCCATGACGATTTTGCCATCGCACAGCGCACGGCCCACTGGGCGGCCGGCTGGCGAATGTTCCAGGATCGGCCGCTGCTTGGCGTTGGCGCCGGGAACTTTGACGATGCCTATCGCGCCTTTGCGTTGCAGCCCTTCGACGAACCGCTTGGCCATGCGCACAATGTGCCGCTGAACTTCGGCGCCGAGGCCGGTTTGCCTGGCATGCTCATGTTCGCTGGCCTCAGCTTGTGGGCATTTGGCATCGCCGTGGCCGCGGTTCGGCGAGCGCGCGGCACCGCGTTCGAGTGGAGTGCCGTTGGCGCGCTGGGCGCCCTGGTGGGCCTTGCGACCCATAACCTGGTGGACAGTCTATTTGTGAGCGGTATGGGGATCGTGTTCGCGTTGATCCTGGCGCTTTTGCTGGTGGTTCCGGTGCGGCCGCGCGGCGCGGCCATGAATGCACGACGGGCGACGGCGTGACCGACAGCGGACCAGAGGTTGCCGAGTCGGTGGTGGATCCGACTCGGACCGATCTTCGTCGGCGGTTCCTCAGCTCGCGAACCCTTGTCAGCTTCCTGGTCGCCGGCGCGCTGTTGGCGCTGACCTGGATTCTGGCCGACCTGCGGCTCGAGGACATCGTGTCGCGCATCCGGTCGGCTAATCCATGGCTGATCGTCCTGGCCTACGTCGTATTTGCGCTGACCTTCCCGATTCGCACGCTCAGGTGGCGAATCCTGCTGACTAACGCGGTGCACCGGGAAGACGTGACACCGGACTATCGAATGCGCGATCTCGCGCAGATTCTCTACATCTCGTGGTTCGTAAACGGCGTGGTGCCGGCCAAGCTGGGCGACATCTATCGGGCCTATATGGCGCGAGCGAATTACGGCACGTCGCTCACACGCACGCTGGGAACCATCTTCTCGGAGCGCGTGTTTGACGTAGGCGCGCTGATCATCATGGTCATGGCGTCGGCCGCCTGGATTGCCAGGTCACCCGAGACCAGCGAGGACGTGGGGCGCATCCTGGCGGTCGCGGCACTGGCGCTGGCGGTGCTGGCGTTGGGCGTGCTGTTTCTGCTGGTGTTTGGCACGCCGATCTTTGCGCGCCTCCCACAGTCGGCCGCGGCGGTCTACGAACGCTTTCACAGCGGCGTCTTCGATAGCTGGACCTGGCGCACGGGGCCATTTCTGTGGCTGGCGAGCTTTGCCATCTGGTCGATTGAGATGGTGCGTCTGGCCATTGTCATGCGGGCGCTTGGCCTGGAGTTGAACCCGGCCGAGATCGTGTTCGTGGGCACGGCGGCGTCGCTGCTGCTGGCCGTGCCGACGCCGGGCGGGCTCGGCGCGGTCGAGGGCGGTCTGCTGGGCCTGATGCGGCTGATCGGAGTTGGGGGCGGCGTGGCCGGGGCGGTGGCGATTGTCGACCGGGTCATCACGTACTGGTCGGTCATCCTGACCGGCGGCCTGCTGTTCGTGTTCACCCGCCTCAAGCGTCGGTAGCCATGCGCGTCGCGATCGACATCACGGCCAGCGCGACGCAACAGGCCGGAATCGGACGGTCGGTTCGGGAACTCGTCAACGCGCTGGTCGTGCAGCCTGACCGACCCGACCTGACGCTGGTGTACACGCGCCGTGGGCCGTCGCGGGAAGCGGATGCCCTGGCCGTGCATGAGCGGGTCTGCGTTCGCCGGATTCCGGTTTCGCCCCGCGTCGCGCTGGCAGGCTGGTTCAAGGCGCGGCTTCCGGTGCCGGGTGAGGCCCTGGCCGGACCGGCCCGGATATTCCACGGTCCGGACTTCACGCTGCCGCCGCTAGCAGTCGCGCACGGGGTGGTGACGGTTCACGACTTGTCGTACGTGATCCGTCCGCAGGACGCGCATCCGCGCCAGCGCCGGTTCCTGGAGAAGGCGGTACCGAAGTCGATCGATCGCGCTCGGCTGGTCATCGCGGTCTCCGAAGCCACCAAGCGCGACTTGATGCAGCGCTACGGCGTACGACCGCAGCGGATTCGAGTCGTTCCCAATGCCGTGCCTGATTGGTTTGGGCGGGTCGCCGACCGCGACGAGCTGGCGGCGGTGCGAAAACAGCTGGAGCTACCGGAACGCTTCGTGCTCTCGGTTGGAACCATCCAGCCGCGCAAGAATATCGAGGGGCTGGCCCGGGCCGTGTCGCTGGCGTCGGCGCGCGACGGAGTCCGCGGCATCGAACACATCCATGCCGGCGGCGAGGGCTGGCTGTGCGATCAGGTCTACGCGGCCATCGAGCAGGCCGGCGACCGGGTTCGCTTCGTGGGCCGGGTAAGCGACGACACGTTGCGAGCCCTCTATTCGCTGGCCTCCGTGTACGCCTATCCAAGCCACGGCGAGGGGTTTGGCATTCCCATCCTGGAAGCATTCGCCTGCGGGTGTCCCGTCCTGACCTCGGATTCGCCGGCTACGACCGAAGTTGCCGCCGGCGCCGCGCTCACGGCAGATTCCTCGGATCCCGATGCGTTGGCGGAAGGACTCAGCACACTGCTCGCCGATGAATCGAGCCGAAGCGAACTGATCGCGCGCGGACGCAAGCGACGGTGGGCCTACTCCTGGCGCGACTCGGCGCAACGCTTGATCGAGGTCTACCGGGAGGCGGCGTCAGGGCCGCCGGCGCCGCAGGCCCCGGCGCGACCCGAGGCGGCTAGCTAGAATGCGGCGGAGCGCCCGCGTTGAATCCTGAACACATCCCTACGTACGCCCTCGTAGGCGTGATTGCCTACCTGATTGGCAGCGTGCCGGCGGCGCTGCTGGCGACGGCGATCCTCAAGCGGTCGGATCTGCGCAACACCGGCTCCGGCAACCTGGGCATCCAGAACACGTTCTTCCGGGCCGGCAAGCTGCCAGCCATCATCGCGCTGCTCTGGAACGTGGCCGCCGCCGCCTCGTCCGTCCTGTTGGCACGGGCCCTGGCTCCCACCGAACCGGTGGTGGAGTTGATTGCCATCACCGCGGTCACCACGGGCAGCATGTGGCAGGTGTTCGTGCGCTTCCGCGGCAGCCGGGGGACTACCACCATGGGCTTTGGGCTGCTGGTGGCCGAATCTGCCGTTTGGGCCGTCTGCCTGGGAATCTGGCTTCTTGCGCTATTGCCGCGACGCCGAACGACTGACGCGACGCCAACGGTGCACGCGCTGCTGCCGGCCGTATTTGGTTTCTACGCGTTGTTCCGGCAGCCCGACCTGTGGTGGCTCTACGCGATTTGGGGCGCCGTCCTGGGCGGGCTGCTTGAACTGAAGCGGCGAACCAGTCCTGACGATGCTATGGCGCTCGGCCTGTATCGACGCTTCGGCGTCAACGTGCACGAGTAGCCGCGCGAGGCCCGCGCGCTGCGCGTCGCGTTCAACGCCTACTTCCGGCGCTTTCCGGACACCGGATCCGGCCAGTACCTGAGTTCGCTGGTCCAGGCACTGCGGGCCGGGTATCCCGATCTGGCGATTAGCGAGCACGCGCCGCCGCGGTTGCTGCGTGGCCGCGTGGGGAAGGCGGCATGGGAGCAAGGGCTCTGGCCCCGGCAAGCGCGGGGCGCCCTCGGGCACGTGCCGTACCTAGCCCCGCCAGTGCTCGCGCCGCGGGCGGTGGTGACGGTCCACGACCTGATCCCCCTGGCCTTGCCGGCCTACGGCGCCGGTCGGGGCCAGGCTCTCTACTTCGGGTTGGTTCGAGCCGGCTTGCGGCGGGCCCGCACCTTGATCGCCGACTCTGAGTGGACCCGCAAAGATCTCGCGAGGTTGGCGGGCGTGTCGTCGGATCGGGTCCATGTCGTGCCGCTGGGCGTCGATGAACGCTTTCATCCAGGCAGCGTGGCGGCGCGCACGACGGCTCGCCAGCGGCTGGGCCTGCCGGAACGGTTCGGATTGTTTCTGAGTACTCGTGACCTACGTAAGAACCTGGGCGTGGTCCTGGCGGCCTGGCCCGCGGTCTGGCGCGCTTGCCGCCTGCCATTGGTGATCGCCGGACGCGCCCCGCGCCAGGGAAGCCGTGTCTTCGTGGACTGGTTCCGAGATCTGGATCCAAGCTCCGAGTCCTGGCTCCATATCATTGGGCCGGTTGACGAAGGTGACAAGCCCGACCTCTATCGTGCTGCTGACGTCTTTGTGTTTCCGTCACGCTACGAAGGCTTCGGTCTGGATCCACTCGAAGCCATGGCCAGCGGCGTGCCGGTGGTCGCGGCCAATGCCACCTCCCTGCCGGAGGTGGTTGGCGACGCCGGGCACCTGCTGCCGCCGGACGATCCCGCGGCATGGGCCGAAGCCGTGACAGACCTCGCCGTCAATGTTGGAAAGGCCAACGATCTGCGCGAGCGTGGACTCACTCGCGCGGCGACATTCACGTGGGGGCGCACCGCCGAGCAAACGCATGCCATTTATCGGGAGGTGGCGGCATGAGGGTGCTGCTGGCGTCCAAGGCACTGGTCGTGGGCGCGCACCATGACAAGCTGCGTGCGCTGGGCGCCAATCCGGATCTGGAGCTGCTGGCGGTCTCACCGGACCGCTGGGTTGAGCAAGGGCGGAGCCAGGTTGCCGAGCGCCCGCCGCCGCGCGGTTACGAGATCGTCTACACGCCGCTGGCCTTGAACGGGCGCTATCACCTCTTCTGGTTCCGCCGACTGCGCCAATTCATGCGCCACTTCCGTCCTGACGTGCTCCACATCGATGAGGAGCCGTACAACCTGGCGACGGCCATCGCCTGCCGTGATGCGGTCCGTTACGGCATCCGCCCGGTGTTCTTTGCCTGGCAGAACCTGCATCGCCGCTACCCGCCGCCGTTTCGCTGGCTCGAGCGCTATGTGTTGGAGCGGGCGGACGCCATCGTGGGCAGCGAGGCGGCGGGAGACGTTCTCCGACGAAAAGGGCACACGCGCCGAATCGAGGTGATCCCGCAGTTTGGCGTGGACCCGGAGCAGTTCGCGCCCCGCCCGCAGCGGCAGGACGCGGATCGGTTCGTGGTTGGCTACGCGGGCCGGCTGGTCGCGGCCAAGGGCGTAGACGTGCTGATCCGCGCCGTTGGAGCCATTGGCGGCGACGTGACGCTGCGCCTTGCCGGAACCGGGCCCGCCGAGCCCGACCTGCGTGGCATGTCAGCCGCCATGCCGGGCGTGGTGTTCGAGGGCGCGCTGCCCAGCGCCGATATGCCGGACTTCTATAACGGCCTGGACGTGTTCGTGCTTCCGACCGTCGGGCGACGGGGCTGGACCGAGCAATTCGGCCGGGCTGCCGTGGAAGCCATGGCCTGCGGAGTGCCCACCGTCGTGTCTTCGACGGGCGAACTCCCGCAGGTGGTTGGCCAGGCCGGTGTGGTCACGCCTCCCGCCGACGCGCACGCGCTGGCGGATGCTCTGAAAGGTCTGCGCAACGACCCAGCCCGCCGCGAGCAACTCGCCGAGGCCGGGAGGGCCCACGTGCTGGGTCGCTACACCACACAGGCCGTGGCCGATGCGACAGCCGACTTCTACCGCGCGGTTGCCGGCAGCGAGCGCTAGGTCGCTCAGCCGCTGACGACGTCGCCTTCGACCGGGTCGGCGCGGATGCCCTGAGCTTCGACCCACTCGATCGCGGCTTCGATCTCGGAGCGCTCGCCTTCGAGCATGAGCTGCACCCAGCCGAT
The DNA here is from genome assembly GCA_034422315.1 of Chloroflexota bacterium. Taxonomy (GTDB): domain Bacteria; phylum Chloroflexota; class UBA11872; order UBA11872; family UBA11872; genus UBA11872. Next base: position 11,864 of record DAOUJT010000157.1, read on the forward strand.
GCCGGCGTCGATGTCGGCCCGGCGGACGTTGAACTTCAGGTGAAAGCGCCGCGCGATCTCGTAAAGGACCGGCTCCTGGATTCGATCTGACGGATAAGTGAACTGGATGCGAATCCTTGCCAGTCCGTGGTCAGGCAGCCGTTCGCTGGTGGCGTGCACATCGTCGTCGATATTCACCGGCGATCCGCGCTCGGCCGATTCGCGGAGGGCGTCCAGCACCCGCAGCGTACGGACCGCGTCGTGCCCGTCCACGCTGGGCGGGCGGCCGACGTGCACGGCGGCCGCGAATTCCGCCATCTCGGCGTCGTACATCGGCTGCAACGGGTCTGACTGCACGAACTCAGTCGTGGGGAGCCGGTACTCGTGAGCGCCGGAGCTTTCAATGTCAATCTGGCCGGTCTTCCAGTCAGAACGGATACGACCGCGGTCGCCGGTAATTTCCAGGTGGTCGTAGGCAACGCCAGCGGCCTGGCTCAGGCTGATCGTGGCGCTGACGCCGTCGGCGAACTCGATGACACCGGAGATCGATTCATCGCTGCCCGTGTCGTCGCGAAACGTCATCGTCGCGTAGGCGCGAACGACCGGTTGGCGGTGCAACCACAGCAATTGGTCAATCAAGTGGGATCCAAGGAAGAGCAACTGGCCGCCGCCGCGGGCGGGATCGGCCAGCCATCCGGGCAGCGGCGGGCTGCCCTTGGCGGCCGCCAGGGTGCGAATGTTGCCGACCACGCCGCGCCGCACCAGGTTGCGGGCGCGGGTGCGCACTTCGTGGAAGCGCAGGCAATACGCGGGCATGAAGGTCAGGTCCCTGGCATGCGCAGCGTCTACGACTTCCGCGACTTCCGGCGCATTCAGTCCCGCCGGCTTTTCCACCAAGACATGCAGCCCGGCCTCAAGGCAGGCGTGCGTTACGGGCGCAAGTTCATCGTGCGGCACGGCAATCACCGCGGCCTCGGCATAGGAGCCGGCGGTCAGCGCCTCGACGCTGGTCAGCACTTCGGCCACGCCATGCGCCGTCCAGCGTGCGGCTTCCGCGTTCACGTCAACGCAGGCGCTCAGGGCTACGCCGTCGGTATGCCAGACGGCCGGAGCCAGGCGCGTCGAGCCGTGGCTGCCACACCCGATCAAGGCAATGCGAAGGTCAGATGCCATAGGTGATGGGGGCCGGGGCAGGTCCCCGCATTCTAGGCGACGCTAGAAGTCGCGGCGCCCGAAGGTCCGGAGGGCGAATCCCAGGGTCAGTGCCAGGTGAAGAAAGGCGATCAGCAGCATCCAACCGGACGGTGGGTTGCTGGCGCCAAACGGCCCCGCGCTCAACTCGCCGGCGAATCCGCCGGTTGCCAGTTGGGCACTGGCCATATCCCACATGGCCCGGGTCGGCACGATCACGCTGCTGAAGACGCCAATGTTGAACATCACGGCACTTTCGAGCACGTCGCCGATCTGCTCGATCACGCCGCCGATCAACGCGGTGGAATAGAGCGTGAACACGATCACGCCATTCGGCAGCGGGCTCAGCCGCGCGCTTCCCGCCAGCGCCAGGCCGATCAGCAGCATCGCGGCCAGCAGCATCAGGACCGGACCGGCCCAACTGCCGCCGACTACCTCGCCCGTAATCACCGCCACGATCAGGATCATCAGGCTGGCCGACACGCCGATGAAGACCGCGAGCATCAACGTGAAGCCGACGAACTTTCCGAGCACGATTTCGCTGCGGCGGACCGGCCGCGCCGCAATGGCGTGCAGGGTGCCCTGGTCGACTTCCCCTGACAGCGCGCCAACCGAGAGAAAGACGGCGAGAACCGACGCGATGAAGTTCAGACTCCAGAGCCCGCCCACCAGCATCAGGCTTACGACGCCTTCCGTCAGCCCCGGCGGTCTGCCCTGGGTTTCCTGCAGGTCGCGGTATCCAAACCACACCCCGACGCCATAGAGCACCAGGTAGCCGAGCGTCAGCAGCGCCGCCGCCAGGACCACCCGGCGCCGCAGCGCTTCGCGGAGTGTGAAAAACGCGATCAGGTGTGTGCTCACACGTCGCCCCGCTCGGCTACGCGAACGAACAGGTCTTCCAGCGAGTCGCCAACCTGCCGCACGTCGTAGACCGGAACCCCGGCATCGACCATCCGACTGACCAGGTGGGCGGTCTCGGCATCGTTGGCTACGCGAACTCGCAGCCGGCCGTTGATCCGCCGCACCTCGGATTGGCGAAGCGCCGCCTCCGCGCCGTCGCCCGCGCGAATCTCAATCTCCTGCGCGCTCAGCAACTCGTCCAGATTCCCCTCGGCCACAATCGAGCCGTGTTCGATAATGGCCACCCGGTCGCAGACCTGTTCGACCTCGGACAGCAGGTGCGAGTTCAGGAAGACGGTGACGCCCTGCTCGCCGAGTTCCCGGATGCGGTCCCGCACGTCGCGGCGCCCGATGGGGTCCAGCGCCGAGGTCGGCTCGTCCAGGATGACCAGCTGCGGCTCGCCCACCAGGGCCTGCGCCAGGCCGACGCGCTGCATCATGCCCTTGGAAAACGTGGAAATCCGGTCATTCACCCGATCCTTCAGGCCCACAAGTTCCAGCAGTTCCCGCACACGTTGGCTGCGGACGTCAGCGGAAACGCGAGCCAACCGTGCGTGAAAGTGCAGCAGTTCGGACGCCGTGAGCCAGTCGTGGAAGCGGAAGGTCTCGGGCAGGTAGCCAACCTGGGCGCGCGCCGCCAGGCTGCCGACCGGTTGACCCAGGACCTCGATCTCACCGGCCGTAGGGTGGGTGAGGCCCAGGACCATCTTGACGATCGTGCTCTTGCCCGCGCCGTTGGGTCCCAGGAACCCAAACACTTCGCCATGCGCCACGGACAGGCTGACGTCGTCGACGGCCAGCGTGTCGCCGTAGCGCTTGCTGACGCCAGATAGGGAGATCGCCGCCGGCCGGCTCAACGCTCGACCTTCGCAGTCTCCGCCAGACGCAGGAGGTCCTCCGGCGCCAGAGGACCGGTCAGGACCAGTTGCGATCTATCCCGCATCCACATGACGGCCGTTTCCCCGCCCGGCATCTCTGTGAGCGTCGGTTCGGCGGACGTCGTCTCATCGTCGACCTCGAGTCCCAGCCCCAGACGAACCAGGGGAATGTCCAGGACATCGGTCTCCCGGCTGACAATTGGCGGGAGGAAGGCCTGGGTGATCAGTTCGGCCAGCAACTCCAAGTCGCGCGGCGGGAGGCCGGTAACGAGCGGCGCCTCGATCTGGTACAGGGTTATCGCGTCTCCGTCTCTTCCATTCGCCGGCCAGGTACTGACAACCAGCGCGCCGCCAGCGACCGTGATCTCATCCGTCCCGAGGCGACGCGCGAGCCGTCGCGACGGGAACCCGGGCGCCAGCACCGCGGCCAGGTCGGCCGTGTCGAGGCCCATCGTCAACGTGCCGAAGGTGGTGACGCTGCGCGCGGGGGCACCCGAAAAGGCGGCCGGCGGGTCAATTTCTATGACTTCGAAGGGAAGATCGCCGATGTCCGCCGGCGTTGCGTCGGGGATTGACGTGGTCGGATCTACGCTCACGACTTCAACAAGGTCTGCCAGGGTGGGCGCGGGTGCGGCGGGCTCGGTTGGCGGCGTTGCGTCCGCCTGGCTGACCTCCTCGTCAAGTTCCAGCGGTGACACGCGCAGCCAGCCCAACACGGTGTGCGTGATATCACGCGCCGAAGCGACGGTAATCAGCAACACCACAGCCAGCGTGATTGAGACAACGGCAGCCCACAGGAGACGTGAGCGGACGACCTCTCTCACGGAGCGGTTTCTGAACCCGGGCGGGCGCCGCGTACGGCCAGCAACAGACCCAGGAACAGCATCAGCAGCCCCAGGTTGCGGACGGATAGGGCAGTCATCGATATATCAAAGATAGTCCCAAAAAGCCCGCCGTAGGCGTCCAACGGCAATGAGGCAAGGGCCAGGCCGGTCCCGCTCACGATGGCCGTCCAGCGGCTGGCGCCCGTCGGCCAGCTGAAGGCCAGGCTCAGACCAACCAGTGGAAGCAGCCAGGCCAGGTAGTGCGGCCACGTGACCCCGCTGATCACCAGCGCGGCCACGACGGCCAGGCTGAACTCCAGGATGTACGCCCGTCCGGTTCGCGCCGAGCGCCCCAGCGCCGTCGCCGCAACAGACAGCGCGGCGAGTACGGCAATCACGCTCAGAATCCGGGCGACCGCGATTTCGGGCTGCAAGTCCAGAAAGCCCTGGGCGAGTTCGGGGCCCATGAACACGCGCAGGATCAATCCCGGCAGCGAAAGGTTGTTGAACAGCGCGCTGCCCGCCAGCAGGTCGGGGAGCCGCTCGGTCAGGTAGTAGCGCCACGTCTCCGTGCCGGCGAGACCCAGGCTCAGCAGCCCGACCGCGGCCGTCGTGACAGCCAGGCCCGCCAGCGCCCGCCAGCGACCGCGCCACAGCAGGTAGATGGCCAGCAGCCCCGGCGCGATTTTCAGCATCGCCGCGACGCCAATGAGTGCGCCGGCCCAGGCATCGTCGCCGCCGCGCAGTCGGTAGGCCGCCGCCGCCAGCGCGAGACCGATGACCAGGTCGACCTGGCCGAGGCGGAACGCCAGCAGAAACGGATCGAGCAGCGCCGTGACGCCCAGAACCAGTCCGAGCCACACCCATGGCGGCAGGGCCGGCCGAACCAGCCGCCAGGTCAGCGCCGCGGTCGCCAACAGCGCGAAGTGGTTCACGGCCAGGAATGCGAGCCGGGCGGCGGCCAGCGGCATGGTCGTGTAGGGCGCAAAGTAGAGCATGGCGGTGGGCGGATTGGTCACCATGGCCCAGAGACGGGTGCCGACGTAGGGGATGGCTTCGCGACCGGCCACCTGTAAGGCGACGGCGTTGTCGTAGGGGTTGAGCCCATCTCGCAGCGCCAGCGCGCCGATGTAGTTGACCCGCAGGTCCGACGGAACCTGGATGGCCAGCACGTCCAACAGCGCCAACCGCAGATAGGCCAGCGCGCCGACAACGGCCACGACCATCAGTCCCCGGCTGGCCGCGGCGCTTGCCGCTGAAGCAGCGTCGGTGACGCTTTGACTCTGGACTATGTCCAGGCCGGCTCGTCGGGGGCTTCGGGCCGCCAGCCACGGCCAACCCACCCACAACAGCGTGAGGGCGACAAACTTGACGGCCAGCCACTCGGTCACCGACGGCCGAGCAAACAGCTCCGGCGTCACCAGCCCGACGGTCAGGAGATGGTTGGTCGGCTCGTGGGCGTACTGAAAGGCGACGATGAGCCAGCCGTCGAGCGTCGCCAGCAGCGGCAGGCCGGCACCACTCCAGTCCGTGCCGTAGCCGGCTCGGTGTCGAACCCATCCGGCCAGGGACCACACCAGGATGGCAGCCCCCAGGCTTCCCAAGGCCGTCGCTCCCCACGTTGCGCTGGGCGACGTGAAGTCGGCTCGACCGACCGAAGCGCCCGCCATGGCGAGCGCCATGCCAACCAGGCTGGCCCAGCCAAGCGCGCCAGGCACCAGCCGTAAACGCGTTCCTGCCAGAGGCAGCCTATGCATGACCGGCGTCCGGTTCCCTGGTCGTCACACTCGCGGCCGCACGCCCCCCGAGCCACAGGCGGCGCGCAAACACCGCGCCCAGCGCGCCAATGGCCAGGGTTCGGGCGATCACCACGATCCAAAGCGTCCAACTGTGATCGTCGGCCAACAACACGAAATACACGGGATTCTCAAGCAGCGCGAGGAGCGAGAGCCCCGTGGCAAGCAGGTATCCGCGGCCTCCGGGATAAGCCAGCAGAACGAACGGCAAGATCCAGACCATGAATTGCGGCGACCAGCCGCGCAGATAGAGGGCAAACGCCACCAGGGCCAGGCCTGAGGTCCAGACGACGGCTGCGGGGTTTGGCGGCGATCGACGCAAGGCCAGCACGGCGTAGATCGCCGCCACCAGGCCGGCCGCGCCCCACCAGGCCGCGGCTGGCAGGTCCGGCGTGTAGTTGAACTCGAGCGCCGTGTCCGGCGTCTGCCGGTATCGATGGATCCATCCGAAGCCGAAGTACCCATCGGCCAGGGCCCACACCGTCTCCCATCCCGGTCGCATCAGCATGGTCTGCCACGAGGCCACAAAGAACTCGCGACCAACCAGCGCCAACGGGGCCAGGGCGCCAGCCACCGCGGTGACCAGCAAACCAACGTAGCGCGCGCGTCCCGTCCACGACTGCCCGGCCAGCAGCGCCGGCAGCGCCGCCGCCGGAAACAGCTTCGTGAGCATGCCCAGCGCAATCGCCAGGACTGCGGTGTGCCGGCGTTCCCGGATCACCAGGTACACGCCAAGAAGCAGGAAGAACACGGCAATGGACTCGAAGTGCCGATTGGCTATGTAGATCGGATAGAAGAGCGCGGCATAGGCGGCTGCCGTGACGAGCCCACGCGGCTCGTCCCAAGCCCGCACCGCGATGGCGTGGATCAGCCACAGGATGCCCGCTTCAAATACGACCATCGTCAGGCTGAACAAGACCTGGAACGCTGGCTCATCGCTGCCCAATGGCACGCTCAGCAGCTTCAGCCCGGAAGCCATCCACGGAAACACGGGGGGATATTCCACCCAGTAGTCCAGGTACGGCTGTAGCCCCTGCAGCGCCAGGCGGGCACGCTGCTCGTAGGCGCCAACGTCACTGCCACGCTCGAACAGCCCGATCGGCCGCCACAACAACGCCAGCCCCAGTCGCAGCAGGACGAATTGGACAAAGATCAGACCGAACGTCAGCCGCGTGAAGCGCCCGCCGGCAAGCGCCACGACGGCATCGCGGACGATCTGGAGCGGGCGAAGCCGAACCCGGTCCAGGCTCAGCGGCAGCCACAGCACCTGGCCCGCGACCCACATGCCAATCGGAGCCGCCCAGAGCCAGCGCAGGTCGTCCGTCTGCGTCAGGCGGTGGTTCACGGCGTCCGATACGAACGCCATGACCGCCAAAGTGGCCGGCGCGAGCAGCGGCGAGTGGGTCCACAGGTAGCTCGCCAGCACGTCATCCACTCGACGCTGCGCCACGAACGACACCAGCAGCACTCCGGTCAGGCCCCAGCCGGCCGTGGCGGCAATCGTGATGACGACGTACAGCACCCAGGATGCGCTGACTGCACCAAGCGATGTGCGTCCCTCGCGCATCAACGCGATGAACACGGCCAGCCCCAGAATCAGTACCAGCGTGACAAGCAGGGCGGCGATGCCGCGCCATCGCAACGCCGGATAGGCCGGGCCATCCACAGCCTTCGCGTCCTTGGCGGCGCTCTTAGCGGATGACTCGGGCGTCAATCGTGGGCGCTCAGCCCGGCGCGACGCCGGTCAACAGCGTGCTGGCAAACGCATCCGGAATGGGCACGCCAAAGGCCTTCACCTCGGCGTGCGCCAAGCGGAAGTCGTAGTCGACCCGGCGCAGTTCCGCGGACCAGCGGCCGGCGGCGTCGTCCAGGACGGCGTACGTCGCCAGTCCGGGTTGACCGTCGTGCGAGCGCCCAACGGCGCCGCAGTTCACCGCCAGCACGCTGCCGGCATGCCGGATCATGGCGGTGTGGGTGTGTCCGCTCGCCACGGCTGCCGCCTCGGTGGGGCCGATCACGGCGGCTACGGTTGCCTCGTCATCGTCCCTGCTCCAGCCGGTCTCGTCGTCGCCGGGCGACCCATGCACGACCAGCAGCGTGCCGGCCGCCGACTGGATGCTGACCTGCCGTGGCATCGTGCCCAGCTTGCGGACCAGGGCCGGGCCCAGTCGCTCGGCCGCCCAGGCCACGTTGGCGCGGAGAAACCTCGCTTGCCCGCCGTCGGGATCGCCGAGGGCGGCCAGCTTGGACGGCAGGTCGGCGATGTAGCGGTCCGTGTTTCCCTGCACGCAGCGCCAGCCCAGGTCCAGCAGCCGCTCCCAGCACTCGCGCGGCCGCGAACCAAACAAGGCCGCGTCGCCGCCAAACACGACCTCGTCGGCCCCAACGCGACGCAAGTCAGCAAGGACCGCGAACAGAGCGTGGCGGTTGCCGTGAATGTCCGTGACGACTGCGATCCGCATCCTGTTCGCCAGCGTGCCCTAACGGTTGTGACTCTGCCAGTGGCACCCGTCTGCGCGGGTCTCCGATTGCAGCCCGACGTTTCTTCAGTCGACGGCTTCAACCGGATTTCGGGCCTGCTCTGCTAGTTTAGGAGCCTGCCGCCGCTGACCCGACTTATCGAACAACTACACGCGGCGAATTGGCGAAATCTTGGATCTCACCGGACCTGCATTTGTAGTCGCCGCGATTCTTATTGCGATCGCATTGCTTGTGGTCGTAGCCGGCTGGGTGATTTTCGGGGCCGCATTCGTCTTGGCCGTAAGCGCCGCGATTCACTTCGTGAAGGGTGCGTTTCACTGGATTCACTATTTGATCGGCGGTCGCGAACCTGAGCTTCCGGACGCGCCGGTCACCGCTCGCGAGCCCCTGGCCAGTCGCGCACCGCCGGTCCGTCGCGACCCGGCCGTACGAGCTCGAGCGGCACAGGCCATGGAGGATCGACAGCGTCGTAGCCGTCGCATGTTCGGGGCGCTGGCCCTCGGAGTCGCGCTCATCGGCGCGGCGGTCCTGGGCTATAACCTCTGGCTGAATATCCTGGCGGAACGGCGCGAGATCCGGGTCTTGCACAGCATCTCGGAGGGAACCGAGAGCCTGCCCGAATACCTGACCACGCAGATGACGCTGGTAGCTCAAGAGCCGGGCAATGCCGGTCTACCGTGCACGGTCAAGCTCATCTGGATCGAGTCGGGCGGCAGCCGCAACCAGAGCCGCGTGATCCAGAGTCCCGACCGGCTCAGTATTCGTGACCTGGCCTTCAGCGACGGAATCCGCGAGAGTCCCCACTTCCGCGATCTGCCGGTCACCCTGAGCACCAAGGGCTGTCAACCCTGGCGCCTGGAAACGTCCGGCTGACGCAGCTTGGTGCATCGTTGGGGCGTCGAAGCGCTGCATCCCGGCCGCGGTCCTTGCTTGGCTAGACTGCGCCCATGCCAGCCGTCGCGCCCCAAATGCACCTCGTCCGCCAGGCCTTCACGACCGCTGAACTGGATGACCTGGAAGGGCATCTGGCCGCCGGGTTGACCCGGCAACTCGACCGAGCCGCCTTGCCGGCTGGCGCCTCCGTGGCTATCGCCGTTGGGTCACGCGGCGTGTCGCCGGTTGTCCAGGTGGTTCGCACCCTCGCGCGTGTTCTGAAGCAAGCGGGGTTGCGGCCGTTCGTCGTTCCCGCTATGGGCAGTCACGGCGGCGGCACGGCCGAAGGGCAGGCATCCGTGCTGGCCGATTACGGCGTCCACGAGCGGAGCGTCGGCGCCCCCGTGCGGGCCACGATGGACACGATCGAGGTCGGCAAAACGTCTTCGGGCATCACCGTGCACCTGGACGCCGAAGCCGCGGCCGCCGACGGTGTAATCGTGATTGGCCGCGTCAAGCCGCACACCGGCTTTCGCGGGCCGATCGAAAGCGGCCTCTGCAAGATGAGCGTCATCGGCCTCGGCAATCGGCGCGGCGCCGAATCGCTACACGCCCATCCCCTGGCCACCGGCATCCCCGAGGCGGCGGCCCTGACGGTGGAGTCCGGCCATCTGCTCTGCGGCGTGGCCCTGGTCGAAAACGCCTTCGACCGGCCGGCCCGCGCAGAGGTTGTCGCGCCGGAGGCTTTCCACGCCACTGACGAAGCCCTCCTCAAGCTCGCCCGCGACCTCATGCCCCGCCTTCCCCTCGACAAACTGGACGGACTGCTTATCGACCGCATGGGCAAGAACATCTCGGGTTCAGGCATGGATCCGAACGTTGTCGGCATGTGGCGGCG
>DAOUJT010000158.1:0-14798 GCA_034422315.1 Chloroflexota bacterium
ACCACCTGGGACCCGACCATCGCCTAACACTCGACGCCCCAACACAGTTGCTCACCGATTGCCGCCGGGTACGGCGGCGTCTGCCTCTCCCCTTGGAGAGGGGAAGAACGGCGGCTCCTCGAAAGGATTGACACCGCTCACCCGTCCATCGGATTACGCAAAGGTCTCCTTGGAGAGGGGAAGAAGGGGTGCCCGCTTGGGGAGATTGATCCCACGCACCTGTCTCTCGGACTACGCAACGTTCTCATAGGAGAGGGTGAAGAGCCGCTCCACCTACGAGGACGATGGGCGTTGTGCAGAGGTTTCCAGACGGGGCCGGTTGACTGCTGAGCCCAGTCGGGTTCAGCAGGGAGCGGCCATCGCCCAGGCGGCTGCGGTCAGCCGGGGGTCCAGGCGGTGATGGCGGGCCACCAGACGGGGCGGATGATCATCATGGCGAAGGCGAAGAGGACGAGGACCGCCAGGGCGGTCCAGCCGGTGATCCAGCGTCGCCAGCCGAGTGGCCACTGACGGCCGGCGCGGAAGTGGGTTTCGGCGGGGAGCATGACGCCTAGCCAGATCGCGGTCGCGAGGCCCATGGCGACGGTGCTGGTGACGAGGAATGTTGGACTCATTCGATATGAATTGGTGAGGGCCAGGCCGAGGCCGCTGGCGAGCAGCAGGGTCATCGAAGGCGCGGTTACCCAGCGGTTGAGGGCGCGCAGGACCGGTTGGGTAGGAAGGCCGTCGGTCCAGCCGCCGGCCATGGCCATGCGACGGCCCTGGACCACCACGACAAGTGCGCCGGTAAAGGCGCCCAGCGCCGCCGTGCCACTGAACTGGTGGATGACGAGCAGGAAGTTCCAGAGCTCAAGCGTCACGGCACGATAGTCGCGGGTGCCGGACAATCAGACGCGCCAGCGCTCCTTGATTTCGGTCGGGACGATGACGCCGAAGCGGATTTCGGTGTCGGCGGTGGGCTTGTAGCTGATGGTGGCGGCGCGGGTGCCTTCGGGGACCTCCCAACTGCGCCAGCCGCGTTCCTCGGCACCCGGCGCGGGGCCGGCATTGGCCAGCCGAGCGGCCGGGGCGGCCTGGCGGGCGATGCCGGTGTCACCGCCAGCGAGTTCAAGAGTCATGACTTCAGGATCAAGGTTGATGGAGCCGCTGCCGCTGTTCTGCACGACGAAGTAGGCGGAGATGAACATGAACCCGGGCTCGGCATTGTCAAAGCTGCCGAAGGAGCGGGTGGCGCCGACCTCAGTGAGGGTGATGTTGGCCCCACCCTTGTCAACAGTTCCACCAACCTGCGCGTCAACGGGTCCGGGCGGATCGACAGCGACCGGCTCGTCGCCACCCGATTCGCCGCAGGCAGCCAGCGCGATGGTGAGTACAACGCCAAGCACCACGCCGACCACGGCGCGGCGAGGGATGCGGAATCGGGTCATTGGAAGGAACCTCGGGAGTGGGAACGCCCGCCGTGCTGGACTCGGTGTCAGCTTATCGTACGAGGCGGGCGAGCCGACGGTGTGCGCGGGATCGAGTCGGCGCGACGGTACCGGGAGTTCAGGCTTGGCGGCGACGGTTACGACCCGGCGGCACGCAGAGCGCGGCTATCAGACGTGGCGAAGGTCCGACGTTACCTGCCAGCGATCGCGGACTTCGTCCGACAAGGTGAAGCCGAAGCGAATCTCGACGCCGGGCTCAGGCCGGTAGCTGAGGGTCGCCGCGCGTGTACCCTCGGGCACTTCCCAGCTACGCCAGCCGCCGAATTCCTCCCCTGGTGAGGGTCCCGTGTCTCGCAGGCGGCTGCCGGGGGTGACAATCCAGGGTCTGCCAACGGTCCCGTCGGGGAGTTCGAGCACGAGCGCGTCCGGCCCCTGGGCGGGAACTCCGGAACCGGAGTTGCTTATCGAGAGCCTGGCCGCGATGAAGACCTTGCCATCGGCGGCTTGTTCGCGGCGGTCGAATGAACGGGCGGCGCCGGCCTCAAAGACGGTGATGGTTACGCCGTCGCGTTCAACGGTTTCGCCAGGGGTCGCGTCAATTGGTCCGGGAGGTGCCACCCGGGCGCCCGCACCGTCGGCACCGCCAGCCGACTCACCGCAGGCGGTCAGCGTTATAACTAGAACCACAGCCAGCAGAAGGCAGCTCGCGCGCAGTTGTACGCAGGTCACCAAAAGTCGGCTGTGAGACACGAGGCTTCGCCGCCTTCAGTCATGTCGCGGGGAATATTAGCCTGAGACGGTAGAAAGCAAGAGGCGCGGGTGGGTGGACTGCCGCCAGATCGTCCGACAGGACCACGATCGAAGGCGAGGGAACGCCGGCGAACCACGGGCGCCTGGACCTAGTAGCGCGCGCCTGACCTGGCCAATGTTTGACCGGGGTCTCGGTTCGCCGCATCATTAGGTGAGATATAGGGCGCACCGTCCATTGACGGTTGCGCTCGGACGTTTCCGCTCGGGGAGGCGCCGGATGATTTCGAGGTCGATTCGCCGCGCGGGCCGCGCGGGGAAAGTCGCAGGCGCCGGGTTGCTGCTGGCGCTCGTCTTTGCGCTGTCAGGGTGCGGTGACGATGAGCCGAAACGAAGCGGTGAGTTCAAGCTGAACCCCGGCGACTTCTATTGCACGGGCTACAAGGAAGGTAGCGTGGGCAACACGAACCTGCTGCCGGGCGACCACTACTGGGAAGGCACGCTCGGCCAGGACTGCGACTCGTAGCGCTCAGGTAGGCGCCGGTTTCGGCGCGGTCTGCCGCCGACTCTCGGTCTTGCCGTTGGGCTTCGTGGACGATTGAGCGTGGTTAATCGTGCCTAATAGATATCCGCGCGAGGTTGCCGAGGGTGTGTTCGCCCTTGGGGGCTGGTGGGGCGCGTTGGCGTACCTGGCGGTTGGCGCGGAAACGCTGCTGATCGATACCGGTGTGAGTCACGTTGCAGGGGCGATCCAGCGTGCCGTACGGGCCACGGGCGTACGTCCAGCCTCAATCGATCGGATCGTGCTGACGCACTACGATTACGACCACTCCGGCAGCGCCGCGCAACTAGCCCGAGACCTGGACGTACCTGTGGCGATTCACGCGGCGGACGCGGCGTTGGTGTCGAATCCCTCAGACAGCCCTGGCCTGCGACGGCTGCTGTATCACGCGCCCGTACCACAGGTACTGCGATGGGAGCCGCCGGAGATCGCGATGATCCTGGAAGAAGGGGACACGCTGGGCGACTGGCGCGTGATGCACACGCCGGGGCACACGCCGGGGAGCATGAGCCTGGTGCGGGATGACGTGGGGATTGTGGGAGACGCGCTGATATACATGCGAGGCCACTTGCGTCCCAATGTGCGGCACCTTTCGACCGACGTGGCGGCGCAGGAGGCATCGGCGCGACGACTAGCCGACTCCGGACTACGGACGGTGCTCCCGGGGCACTACGCGCCATGTATCAAGCCCGGTGCGGTGGAGGAGTTGCGGCGGCGACTGGAGTCGTAGGTCGGCAATGCCGAGCGGACCTTAGGTAAGCTGGCGCACGGTTTGCCGGGGTGTAGCCGGGCGCGGACAAAGACACCTAGAAGGGATTCGACTATGTTTCCAACTCGGACGTCAGTCTCCGTGGTCGCTGTGCAGGTGCGATCCCTGCCAGCCCTTCGCTACTTGGCCATGGCCGCCGTGGCGGCCCTGGTTGCCCTGGCCTTCACCATGTTTGGATCCGTCGGGCGGGCCTCGGCGGTCCCGGCGGATTGCGAGTTCGTGCTTGGCTTTGGGGAGCTTCAGGCCATGGCTCCGAGCACGGTCGGCGCTTGTGTGGACAACGAGCAGCATGATCCGAGCGACGGCATCACGCGCCAGCAGACCTCAAGCGGCGTGTTGCTGTGGGACAAGGCGACCAATTGGACGGGCTTCACCGACGGCTATCGAACATGGGTGAACAGCCCGCAGGGCCTGCAGGAGCGGCTGAGCATCGAGCGGTTCGCCTGGGAACCGGCATCGATCGCCCTTGGGGCCACCGCGGAGGCGGACGCGGTGACGCTTGCTTATGTGTCGGCAGCTATTGCGGCGTACGAGCAGGACGGCCTTGAGGCGACGGTAGCGCATTACAACAGCGAGGCGAGCATCGACGGCGGCCGCTCACTAATGATGGTCGACCGTTCGTCGCTGACCCTGCTGGCGGCACCGATTTTCAGAAACCTGGTGGGGGCCACGCTGCCACGCGGCCACTCGCTTTTGCGGGTAGTCCAGGTCGTGAACGAAGACGGCGGGTGGCTGAATCACCTGCAGACGAATCCCGTGAACGGTCAGCGCGAACCGAGACGAAGCTATTTCGTGCTCCACGATGGGATCGTGTTCAGTTCGGGCCACTTCTCGGTGAGGGCGGACCTTGCCGGTGTGATCCGGGAGTACGTGAGCAACGCGATCGGGCACTACCGGACAGAAGGCCTGGACTCGACTATTGACTTCTACAACAGCGATGCGAGCGTCGACGGCTACCTGTACTTGTTCCTGATGGACGCGGACGACATTTACCTGGCCCATCCGATCTTTCCCCACCTGATCGGGACGGACATCAAGGATGTGGTTGGATCGAACGGATACGAGCTGGGCAAGGAGATCGCCAAGGCGACGCCGGAGGGGCACTGGGTCGAATACCCGTGGCCGAATCCGGCCACCGGCCGCGAAGAGCCGAAGACGGCGTGGGTGGTTCGACACCAGGGCCTGATCTTTGCGTCGGGGTACTACACGCCTGACCCGGACGCGGAACCGCCGGCCTGGATTGGCGCCGACCCTCGTGAGTACACGGTGGAGTACGTGCAACAGGCCATCGAGCGATATGAACGCGACGGCCTGGAGTCGATGACGAACTACTACAACAGCACGGCGGCCTTTGAGGGGCAGTTCTACCTGTTTGCCATGGATGCGAACGACATCTACTTCGTGCATCCGCTCTTCCCGCGCCTGATCGGGACGGACATCAAGGACGTGGTGGGGACGGACGGGTTTGAGCTCGGTAAGGCGATCGCCGCGGCGACAGAGGACGGCGTCTGGGTCGAGTACCTGTGGCCGCACCCGGTGACGCTGCAAGAAGCCCCGAAGGTCTCGTTTGCGATTCGGCACGACGGACGGATCTTCGCCTCAGGCTATTACCCCACGGCGGACGATCCAGAAGCGGCGACGATGGCCTACGTGCAGGCGGCGATCGATCGGTACGAGCGCGATGGCCTGGAGGCGACGATGGCGCACTACAGCAGCACGGAGAGCTTTGACGGCGCGTCGTTCCTGTTCCTGATTGACGAGAACGACCGCTACCTGGTGCATCCATTGTTGCCGCAGCGGGTTGGAACCGACGTGAAACTCGTGAGGGCTCGCGGGCTCGACGGAATGGTCTACAACTATGGCCAGCAGATCGCGAACGTGACCGAGGAGGGCCGCTGGTTCAGTAACCTGCGGCCGTCGGCCCAGGGCAGCGGCAGCGCCGCGCACGCGTGGGTGATACGGCACGACGGGCTGATCTTCGGGTCGGCGTATTTCGACGATGAGTAGCGGCTAGGTCGACCCTCTCCTACGGAGAGCGGCCCGCGAAGAGCCCCGCCGGCGGCGGATGCCGCCGGCGGGGCTCTTGCATACGCCGGACAGTAGACAACGATTCGGCTGGGTTACGCCGACGCGCCACAGGCAATTCAGCGATTCGAGCACCACCATGCCAGTGCGCCAGCCTGGCCTGGTACACGACTCGGAACCAAAGCCAATCCGAGCGTGACCTGCGCCAACCCTCAATCAGCGACGCTAGGTCACCGGACCCGAGGCATGCTTTTCGACTCGGCACGTCACGATATCGACGCCGTAATACTTTCGATGATGGACCGACGAGGCGTAATGTCGCAGCAGCATTGTCGAAAGCTGGTGTGCATCATCCAGTGACACTTGGTCACTAACGAGAGCGAGCTGATCCTGGATATTGCCCTTGATATCGTCATGCGAATAGACGATCAACTCGATCTCAGCGGCATCGCCATCGGCGTGCACCGAGGCACTTAGCCGGCGATTCCGATCGGAGACGCTCTCACCGCTCTGATCCAAGAGCGTTAGCACAACTTCTTCAACAGCCAAGTTCAGGCGCAGCTTTGCTGGATCACTCCAATCGTCCCTGGTAGCGAAGGCATCCAGAAACTCCGCGATCCTGGTCAGCGACGAAAGCGAGAGGTCGACGTTCAACCTCCGACGCCAAAAGCCCCTAAACCCTGTCGCTACGGTCATACCGATTGCCGTAACCCCGCCGACGATTATGGTATTGCCGATCAAGTCTCCCCAAATTCCATCGCTTAGCCGGCCAAAGCTGGCTGCTGAAATACCCAGAACCATGGAGACACCGACGATTACGGCTTTTCTATAGTCCATGGGCGATGTGAACACCGCTTTGGATCCCTCGATAAAGAGTAGCCCGAAAATAATGATAAATACGGCAGCAACAACGGCGTCCGGCGTCGCGGCAAGAACGGCGACGATCTTGGCGAACGGCGCAACCAAGATCGTAAGGAGGCCGAGGTAGATTCCGACACTCCGAGCCGCAATCCCCGTAAAGCCAATGTAGACAGCGGTGGACGACCATGGGGCGGACACGGGAAGCGTGCCCAGGAGTCCGGTCAGGAGTGTCGTGGCCCCATAGAGATTCAAACCGCTTTGGATTCTCCGAAAGTCCAAGGCCGCCGGATTTCGGTATGACGCACGGCTGATTATGGAGAGGTCGCCAACGACTTTCAGGAAGGCGGTGAGCTTGACAACCAGGAAGGCCGGGAGCAGGGACCAGAACTCGATTCCAAAGTCGAGTCCTTGCAGCGGCCACTGGAGGTCGGTGACGCTAAGCCATGGCGCATCGATGACCTGGTCTGCATCGTAGAGGCCCATCGGAACGGCGACCACCAGACCGGACGCAACAGCAATCGGCAGCGTCCACAGACGTCGCGCCTCCGACGACTGTACGGCGCCCCACAGACCCGCGGCGAGAGCCACGATTCCCGGCACCAGGACTATGCCCGAATCACCCAGTGAGTGGCTTATGGTCCGGTCGACAAAGAAGGGCACGGCGGAGGCCGCGACGAGCATGATGACGATTCCGCTGACGGTTGGTGTGAATATGCGACGGAGCGAGGCAAGGCGCGAAACAAGAAGGAATTGGAGGAGGGTTGAAGTAATGACCAAGCTCGCCAAGAGGCTTGGGCCTCCTCGCGCCAGAGCAAGAACGGACACGGCAAGGAGAGGGACATTCAAGTTGGTGACAACCAGACCGCCGGATCCCATATAGCGAAATGGGAAGGCATGCAGAATCATGCTTAAACCGGAGATTGCCAGACCCGTGAAAGTGGCCCAGGCCAAGTAGTTTTCCGATTCTTCGGATGCTCGAATGACGAAGGTGGTTAGCAGAACGATGCTAATCGTATTGGGAACAAAGATCAGAAGAGCCGCGCCGAGCGCCTGCCGGGGTGGGCATTTTTCGGCCGGCTCAAAGCGCATACGTTTTATCCAACTCTTTGCGTCAGGTGCATGATAGAAGGTGAAGCTATGCGATGTTGCCCGAATTCCGGCCAATATTAGCAGCGTCGGATTGAGTTCAGGGCTTCAATGCAATCGTCGATGACCGGCATTCAGCGGCGTGTGGTTGCGGGCGCGCCTCGCAGGTACTGAGGCACGGAAACCGTGCATCGGTCGGCGACCAATGCGGACGTTAGCGCCAGTCGAGGGCGACGCCCCAGAATTCGTCCGGCTGATTGAGGAGACCGTCGTAGGCGGCGGCGATTTGGCTGGCGGGGAGACGGTGGGAGATGAGTTCGGCGAGATGCAGACGTCCGGACGAGACGAGGTCGAGGATGGTTCGGGCGTTGCTGGCGATGGAGAGGGGATGGCCCCGGGTGGTCGGGTTGATGGGCAGGCGGTGTTCGAGGGCGCCCTTGATGGTGACCCAGGTCTTGTGCACGGGCTGGAGGAACTCGTTGAGGTCGGCGGTGACGGGGGCGCGGGGGGAGCCGAGGAGGATAAGTTCGCCGTAGGGGGCGGCGGCGTGGATGGCCGTTGCGGCGACGCCGGCGTTGCCGACGGCTTCGACGACGGTTTGGGCGCCGCCGCCGGTGATTTCGCGGAGCTGGTCGACGATCGTGGACATGTCATCGCCGATGATTCGCCGGATGCCGACGCGCTGCGCAAGCTCGCGGCGGGCGGCCACGGGGTCGACGCCGATGACGCGGGCGCCGTCGAGCCGGAATAGCTGGGCAGCCAGGTTGCCGACGAGGCCGAGACCGAATACGACGACCCAGTCGTTGAGGTGGATGTCGGCGATCTGCGGGGCGGTGACGGCGACCATGCCCATGCGGACGGCGGCGGCGAGGTCGCTAGGGACGTCCTCAGGCACGGAAACGACGATGGTGTTGGGATCGTCCACGGCCACGAGGTGGTGGGAAACGTGCTTGTGCTGGGTGAAGACGCGATCGCCGACAGCCAGGGTATCGACGGCGGATCCCAACTCAATCACGCGGCCGCAGTTGGCGTAGCCGGGGCGGGCAGGGAAGTGGTTCCAACTGCCGGGGACGCGGACGCCCGGGTCAAGGCCGGTGAAGTTGGCGAGTTCAGTGCCGGCACTGATGAAGGTGCACTCGGTTTGGACGAGGACTTCGTTGGGGCCGACGGGGCCCGGGATTTCGATCTCCTCGATCTCGACGAGGTTGGCTTCGCGCACGACGGCGGCGCGGCCGGTCATGGGTTGGCGCCGAGTTCAGCCAGGGTGAGGCGCTGGCCGCCGCGGGCCACGGATTCCTCGGCCACGATGCCGAGGACGGCGGCCCAGTAGGCGGCATCGAGTCCGGCGATGGGATCGCGTTCGCCACGGAAGACGGCGATGGCGTCGGCAAGAAGGCGGACATCGCCGCCGCCGTGGCCTCCGCTGGCTACCTCGACAGGCCGTTGCTCGTCGCGGTCGTCGCGGCGACCGGTCAGTCGAAATGCATCCTGGCCGTCGCGGCCTTCGACCTTGCCGTCTTCGCCCCAGACGCCGATTTCGCGGGTGGTGTAGGAGGCGAAGAGGCAGAGGCTGTAGGAGACGCGCTTGCCGCCTTCGTACTCGATGCTGGCGCTGGCGTGGTCGACGGTGTCTTTCTCTGAGTTGAAGACGCAGGTATCGAAGACGTAGCCGCTGGTGGCTTCAGCGTCGTAGTACAGCTCCTTGAGACGGCCCTGGGTGATGTCGACATATTCGGAGCAGGTGTCCGCAGCGTCGCAGGTGAGGCAGCGCTCGCCGGCCCAGTCTTTGGGGGTGAAGAAGGCTACGCCGCCGGTGGCGCTGACGCTGACGGGGCGGACGCCGAGCATCCAGCCGGCGATGTCGAGGGCGTGGCAGCTCTTGTGGACGAGGAGGCCGCCGGAGTTGGCGCGCAGCCGATGCCAGCGGCGGAAGTAGCCGGCGCCGTCGCGGTTGTCGGTCATGGTGACAAGACGCGGGTCGCCGATTTCGCCGTTGACGATGGCGTGGTGCATGCGGTCGTAGAAGGGGACGTAGCGCAGGACGAAACCGGTCATGAAGCCGCCGGGCGAGCGACGGGCAATGTCGCGAATGCGGTTGCAGTCGTCGACGGTGGTGGCGATGGGTTTCTCGCAGATGACGTGCTTGCCGGCTTCGAGGGCGGCGCAGGCGTAGTCGGCGTGGGTGGCGTCGGGGGTGGTGATGACGACGGCGTCGACATCGGGGTTGTCGAGGACGATGGCCGGGTCGGTGTCGGTGCGTTCGACTTCGAAGTGCCTGGCGCCGAGGGCGAGCCGGACCGGGTCCATGTCGCTGAGGGCGACGAGGTCAGCCTGGTCCGGGAAGTCGTGGCGGAGACCGCGGGCGAATGATCCGAGGCCGCGGCCTCCGGTACCGATGATTCCGAAGCGGAGACGGGTGTCAGGCATCAGAGGAACTTGTTGAGCGGGAACTCGATGATGCCTTCGGCTCCGGCTTTGACCAAGCGGGGCACCAATTCGCGGACCTGCTGCTCTTCGACGACGATTTCTACGCTGGCCCAGGGTTGGCCGTAGAGATCGGCGACGGTGGGCGCGGTGACGCTGGGGACGAGGGCGATGATCTCCTCCAACAGGTCCTTCGGGACGTTCATCTTGAGCGCCACGCGGGACTGGGCGTCGAGGGCGGCCTTGAGCATCATGGCGACCTGGTCGATCTTGGCCTTCTTGACCGGATCGGCGTAGGCGGTCTTGTTGGCAATGATCTGGGGGCAGGAGGTGAGCATGGTCTCGATTTCGCGCAGGCCGTGCGCGCGGAGCGTGGAGCCGGTTTCCGTGGTCTCGACGATGGCGTCGGCCAGGCGGCCGGCGACCTTGGCCTCGGTTGCGCCCCAGGAGAATTCGACGGAGGCGTCAATGCCGCGATCGGCCAGGTAGCGCCGCGTGAAGCCAACCATTTCGGCCGCGATGGTGCGGCCCTGGAGGTCGTGGATGGTCTTGACGGGCGAGTCACTGCGTACCGCCAGGACCGTCCTGGTCGGCCGGGAACTGCGTCGAGAGTAGGGCAGCACCTGGATGACCTTGACGTCGGACTCGTTTTCGAGGGTCCAGTCTTTGCCGGTGATGCCGGCATCGAAGGTGCCGTGCTGGACGTAGCGGGACATCTCCTGGGCGCGCATGAGGGTGAGCCGCAGGTCGTCGTCGTCGACTTCGGGGAAGTAGCTCCGTGGACTGACGACGATATGCCAGCCGGCGCGCCGGAAGAGTTCAATTGTCGCTTCCTGAAGGCTGCCGGCTGGAATCCCGAAGTCGAGCGGTCTCATGAGCTTGTGTGCCCTCCACAAATAACCGCCCAGATGGGCGGCGGGTTCAGGATATCGGGTTGTGGGGGTGGGGTGAGGAAGGGCGGAGGAGTTAGAGCGGTTTGGGCACGCAGGGTGCAGATGGGCTGGGCGGTTGGCGGGGTGGAAATGGGGGTCTCGCGCGCAATAAGAGTTTTTTCCAAAAAACTCTTGAGGCAGTTCGGGGCGCATTTTGGCGGGGTGGGGGAGGAAGGGTAGAGGGGAGAGGGAAGAGAAGTGAGAGCGGATAGGCACGGGGACTGGGGACGGGGTGCGGATCGGGTGGGTGAGGTCGTGGCAGGGCGATGGGGCGAAGCCTGGGCGGCGCGGCGAGCCGGGGGCGGGGGTCGGACGGGGCTGGCGCGGGCGTCCGGCGGCGGAATCTGGCTGGGGGTTAAGGGGGGAACTGTCTCTCGCCAGCCGGCCCCCAGAGGGGGCCGGCTGGCGAGAGACAGTTTGGGCCGGATTTTTGGGCGGGTCGGGGAGGAAAGTTGGGGTTGGGAGGAGGGTGGGCGGAAGGGGAGAGGGAAGAGGGCGGAGAAGTGTGTGGTGGGAAGGTGAGAGGTCAGAGAAGTGAGGAGTGAGAGCGGAAAGGGAAGGGAACGGGGGCGGAAGGGTAGAGGGGAGAGGGAAGAGGAGTGAGAGAAGAGGGGAGCGAGGAGGGGACGGAAGCGCGGGAAGCGGAGAGCTGGGAGGAGCAGGGCGAGTGGCATGGCGGGCATTTGGAACAGGGGTTGCAAGGCTTACTCGGACAGTGTACATTTTATGAGGGCGAGTGGCAAGTGGTTGGCGGGGAGTGGCTTGTGACGAGGGTGGGTGTTGGGCTGGCGGGGTCGGGGAGTGGACTGGCGCCGGCGATGGGGGATGCCAGCAGTGATGGCATTGCAATCAATGCAGGCACCGTAAGCGTTGCTGGCAGTGCAGGCGAAGCTGGCAGGGATGGCGTTGGGAGCGATGCGCGGGTGAGGAAGGTGGATGAGCCGGTGGCGGGGTATCCGAATCGGGCCGTGCCGACCAAGACGGCTCCGGTGCGGGAATTGCGGCGGCGGACGCTGACGAATTTGTATAACGAGCGGCCGCAGTGGTTGATGGATGCACATGGGGCGTTGGATAGGGCGGTGGCAAAGGCGTACGGCTGGGATGCGGGCATGCCGGACGACGACGCACTGCGGGAGCTCCTGCACCTGAACTTGCAAACTCCTACAAGAAACTGATCGCTACCATTTTCCATTCGGATGTCATGCCAACCTTGAACACAAAGCTTCACGCAGCACTGCTAATCTCGTCTCCGGTGGGATGATCTATTTCCTGCATACGTTGCTACCGGCCAGGCGAAACGCCTAACGAATTTCGGCGAGATCTCGTACGGCGTCTCGAAAGACTTGAAAGCTCTTGGACCGGTTTCTGTCAACATCCATGTGGTCAGCAATCCGCCTAGCCCACTCCGACTTCGCGCGCCCCGCTTGAGGGTAGCCTGCTTTGCGTAGTCGCCCTGATCCGCCACGGTAGACGGCGTCAGCCAGTACTTCCCACGTGCCACAGATGCTGTCCTGCACGTACCGGTTCAGAACCGCATTTTTCGCGCCAGGATAGGCGGTCTTGACTGCGCGGGGATCTCCGAGAAGCCAAGCCTCGACCTCCTCGATTGCAATTCTGAATTTCACATTCGGAGGTGGAATGCACGCATGCAGCACATTGATCAATTCCCGCTTGAACGACAGGCAGTCCCTATCGTCGAGATCCACAACGATGAGAACCGCGGCAGAATGTCTAAGACTCTTACCATATCCACCTAGCAGCATTGGCAGGTGGTTCAGTAGAAGGCGCTTCGTTGGGTCGGGTGCACGGTCGAGATTCCTCGGGATACGACCAACGCCCCGGTAAGCGTGGATCCTCCAGGAGTGATCGGTGTTGTTCTGGCCGAGGATCTTCTCCAATACTTTGTTGACTACAATACTTCCAGATCTATCCTCCACCAAGACCTCGAAGTGCATCGGCCTAGCGTTGATCCAGATAGTCGCTGTACCAGAGGCCTCCGAGCTGGAGTCCTTCCTCAACCATGGCTTGGACGACAGCATCGTCGCTAGCCCTGCTGATTGTCGCGAATCCGTCCACCGCCTTTTCCAGGACCCAGGTTTCCTCGGGCTTGAGTGCGTCAACGAAGTACGGCTGGTGGGTGGTGACGAATACCTGGGGGGCGTTCTTGCGTCCAGTCGTATGGCGACGAAATTCCTCAGCCAGCAACTCCAGGAGCTTGTGATACAGCCCGTTCTCCGGCTCTTCGATACATATGAAAGGCGGCGGCTGCGGGTCTTCCAGCATTAGCAGATAGGCAAAGACTTTCAGCGTGCCATCGGATACCTGCTGCGCGTAGAACGGATCCTCAAAGCCACGATCGTTGAAGCGCAGCAGCAAGCGTCCGTCCGGGCTGCGTTCCGTGTCGATCCGGTTGATGCCGGGCACTCGCGCGGCTATTCGCCGCAGGATGCGATCAAATCTATCTCTATGCTCTCGTTCCATGAACTGCACGACGTTGCCAAGATTGTCTCCGTGGACGTTCAAATGTCGCTGGGGGCCCGCCATTGGCAAACCACGCGCAGCGTCCGGTGTAAAGTAGCTAAGATACCATCCTTCGATAAACTGACGAAATGCTGCGATCCTTGGATGTTGCTTAAGTGCCCCAAGGGTTGCGATACCCAACTTGCGTTTATCCTCAAGCTCAATGATTTCCCGATGTGCGCCTTCTTCGTCTTCCAGCTCGCTCAGCAGTGAACTTAAGTCCAACTCCAGCCGACCATCTTCATCAATCTGCCAACCTTGCATCTGCCCCGTCCAGGCAACTCCTTCACCTTCGTTCAGCATCAAGAATGAAAAAGGCCAACCGCGAGTCTGACCTCGACGGCGCTGACGCAGACGTTCACGTGTTACATACGGGCGGCCGGAATTGTCCTTATCGATTGCAAACTCGAAGGTAATAGGCCGAGCCTTTGAATCCTGCCGGTAATAGACTTCGAATTCGATCGGGGCTGTGCTGCCCTGCGACCGGAGTCGGTCGAATCCGCCACGCCCCCGAGCGTCGCAGGCCTCCTCAACCCCGAGCTTCAGGCAGTCCGCCAGGAAACCGAAAGCGTCGAACAAGGAACTCTTACCGACTCCGTTCTTGCCAATGACGGCCGTCAACGGCGACAACGGCTGAGTGCCCGGTGCGTTCCAGAGCTTGCCCAGGGTGATGTCCCGCAACACCCGGTAGTTTCTGATTCGGATGCCTTCAATGCGTGCCATGCGGTCAGTCTGTCTCGTTCAGCGCCGAGCCGCCAACGGCGCGACTGCGGTGGGCAATTCTGTCGGCAGCCGGGGACCAGGGTCGGTGAGTCCGTCCAGCCACGGCAACGCCGCGCACCCAATGGAAGGCCACGTCATTCCGCAACCGAGTCACCGCGGCCCGAAAGGAACTGCCCGAGTCTAGTCTGTAATGGCACCATTGTCCGTCGGCACTTCTCGCTCAGGTTGCCGTTCAGACACACCCTGGCGGCTGATGCCGCCAATACCGCCGAAAGGCGGGGGCGGGAAGGTCTCGGTTGCCTAGCAGGCACCGCCCTGTCAGAGCACGCCAGCCGAGGCGCCGAGATATCCGCCGGACTGATCACCGTGGCTCCAGTCACCTCGTCGCCTCCATCGGCCAGCCTGACCTCCGCTGTGCGCCGCAGGGACACTGCGGCGGGGTCACGCAGAATTCCGGATGGAAACCCCAGTTCACCACGTGGGTGGCTCCTAATCACGAGCCCCCCTGGGACCCCGCCGTGACCTCTTAGGACTTTCCAGCCCAACACAGTTGCTACGTCCGGAAGGGATGCGGATGGCATGGGATTGGCTGGGAGAGTTGGGTGGCTCCCTTCGACAGGCTCAGGGCAGGCTCTACGGGCCGCCGAGGGGCTCCGGGGCGGCTCACCAGGAACGGGGTGGGGCCGACGATTGGCTCGGGTTTGGTGTGGGCTGGGGGTGGT
>DAOUJT010000159.1:0-14589 GCA_034422315.1 Chloroflexota bacterium
AAGCGGCACCTCACCCCAGGCGTTGGCCGAAGGCGCGGCGCACCTCTACCGCGCGCTGGAGGATCGACCGCTCGACGGCGACCCGGTCGCCCATGCCGAGACCCAGATGCTGCTCGGCATGGCGCTGGCGACCCAGGCCGCGCGCGGCGAGCCGCACCTGCTGGCCAGCGCAGTCGAGGCCTATCGAGCTGCGGCCGGCGCGTACGACATCGACGCTCAACCGAGAGAGTCCGCCAGCGTGCATTTCAACCTGGCGGTTGCCCTCATGCAGTCGGCGAGTGACGCCCACGGCCTCTCGGAGGCCGTCCGGAGTTTCGAGGTGGCCGCGAAGGTATTCGACGCCGCCGCCTACCCGCAGCAGCATGCGATGATCAGCGGCAACCTCGCGCAGGCGCGCTCGCGACTCGAGGCCCTGGCATGAGCTCCCGTCCGGTCGACGGCTTTGAAGTCGACGTCGCCGTCATCGGCGGAGGGCCGGCCGGCTCCACGGCCGCCACCCTGCTCTCGCGGGCCGGGTTCCGGGTCGCCGTGCTGGAGCGTGAACGCTTCCCGCGCGAGCACATCGGCGAATCGCTGCTGCCCATCGCCTTCCTGGCGCTGGACCAGATGGGTATAACCGAGAAAGTCCTGCAGGCCGGATTCGTCCGCAAGTACGGCGCCACCTACATCTGGGGCCGCTCCCGCGAACCCTGGACCCTGCGGTTCTCGGAAATGATCGACGACGCCTTCTTCGCCTTCCAGGTACGGCGGGCCGACTTCGACAAGATCCTGTTGGACCACAGCGAAGACTGCGGCGCGGCCGTCTGGGAAGAAACCCGGGTCACGGACACCATCCAGGTGGGCGGGCGCGTGACCGGGCTGCGCTGGCGAGGCCCCAACGGGTCCGAAGGCAAGCTGCTGTCTCGCTACATCCTGGACTGCTCGGGCCAGTCCTCGCTGCTGGGCACGCGCTTCAACCTGCGCGAGTTCAACGAGGAGATGCGGCACGTTTCCCTGTCCGGCTACTACCGCGGTGCCCGCAAGCTCTCCGAGGTCTACCCCGACCTCACGCTCAACGACGACGGCAACCTGCACATCGTCTCCAGCGAGGCCGGCTGGTTCTGGCACATACCGCTGGCCGGCGAGATCAGCAGCGTCGGCTTCGTCACCGACCCAAGCCACGTGCGTGGGATGAACCCGCAGCGGCGCGTCGAGTTCTTCCTTGAGAACGTGGCCGTCACGCCCGAATTACGGCGCCTGTTGGATCAGGCGGAGTGGATCTCCGACCGCGTCGAGATGGACAGCGACTGGTCCTTCTTCTGCAAGTCCTTCCACGGCCCCGGCTACATGCTGTGCGGCGATGCCGCCTGCTTCGTGGACCCCGTGCTCTCCACCGGCATCGCGCTGGCCATGAACGGGGCCATTCGCGCCGCGCTGACCCTGACCGCCGCGCTCCGTCAGCCCGAGGTGGAACCGCTGGCCATGCACTGGTACGACAGCGAGTACCGCAAGACGGCGCAGGACTTCCTGGAACTGGCCCTGCACTGGTACCACGGCGAACGCAATCGCGACGACTGGTTCTGGCAGGCCCGGCGCATCGTCGATCCGTCGCAGAGCTTTTCGCTGCAGCAGGCGTTCTCGCTCATCGCCGCCGGCGTCTCACGCAGCCCCGGCGCCACCAGCCATCTCAAGCTCAAGCACGCCGGCGGGTTCAGCCCCGAACAGCTCAAGATCATCTACCAGAACTTCGAGCTGGAGCTCAGCGACGAGCAGCAGTCGCAACTGGAGGACTTCCTGGAAGAGGAACGCCAGGCCCGGGACTATCAGCCGGTCACCATCGAGCAACTGCTCGGCGGGATTCCGACCTGGGCCGAGGGCGTGCAGTGGCAGCCCTACATGCTCAACGACCAGGAAGACGTGCTGCGCCCGGCCACGCTGGTCGAGATTCCCGACGGCGACAGCACCAAGACGCACTTCCTCTCCATCGCCGCCACGTCGCTCTTGCGCCTGCTGGACGGCTCCCGAACCGGCCAGCAGATCGTGGACGACGCGATAGAGACATGGGGCACGGCCGTCGGCAAGTCCGCGTCAGCCGTTCGAACCTTGGTAGCCGACACCCTGCAGGAGTTGCACGAAGAAGGCGCGCTGACGGTCGCCTGACCTGGATGCCCACGGTCCTCGGTGGTACCTGGGCAAGCACTCCAGCTAAGCCTGATCGGTCCGCGACTACAAACGGGTGGGCCGCCAGGACTTCCCGGTGGATCAGTTCGTAGCGGTCGAACCAGAGCCAGCCGTGCTTTTCGCCGCGGAGCCGGTCAGGTCCTCGAGAAAGTCGGCGTCGTATTGCCATCGTGAAATCTCCGCCGTCTCCCGCATCTCGCCCGTGCCGGTCCGTTCCAGCATCTCCGCGGTGGACATCTCGTAACGCAGCTCGAACCGCGCAATGCGGCGACGCAGCGTGCGCGTGACGTCGCTGCGCCGTTGGACCTTCAGGTGCGGCGGGAAATGAGACAGCGAGCCGTTTTTCGTGGCCATAGCGATGCCGAGACCTTGTTCGTCGTCCCCATCACGATGCGCCCGCGCAGCCCTGGCCGCAAGTTTCAGATGCCAACGAGACCCTCGCACATCGCCAGCGGGCACAATTCACGAAAGCCATGTCAGCCACGACTCGGCTTGAAGGCCTCGGGAGGCGCACCGCGTGATTTCACTGATTCTTGACACAGACCTCGGCGACGATGTGGACGACGTGTTTGCGCTCGCCTACGCGGCCCGAAACCCGCGCATCAATCTCTGCGCCGTCACCACCGTTCTGGGCGATACTCGCTGGCGGGCCGCTCTGGCGCTGGGGTTGCTGGACGAACTGGGCGTTGACGATGTGCCGGTTGCGGACGGCGCAGCGGGCGGCGAAGTCAATACCGTGACCCTGTCGGGCGACGTGGTGGTGCCAACGGGCGCCGACGATCCGCGTTGCGACTCCCGCTCGGCCACCGAGCTGATAGCCGACGTGATTGCCACGGCCCCGCCGCCCGTCTGGCTGGCGACCATAGGCCCGGCCACGAACGCGGCAATCCTCCTGGCCGAGCGGCCGGAGGTCGCCGACGAGCTGGCCGGCATCGTGATGATGGGCGGCCGGCATGAGCCGGCCTTTCCGCGGGAGCACAACTTCGGCACCAATCCGCAGGCCGCAGTCGCCGTCTGCAACAGTGGCGCGACTGTCCTGGTGGGCGACTACGTGGTGACGTGCCAGGCCCGGTTGCGGCGCGAGGATCTTCCGCGGGTGCAACAGGCGCCGGGCGTCGGCGCCTCGCTGGCGCTCATGCTGGAGACCTACTTCGGCCGCCGCGATCGCGACTGGACCTCCATGTACGACCCGGCCGCATTGACCCTGGCGCTGGACGAGACGTTTCTGTCACTCGATCCAACCCCGATGCGCGCGGACGTCGTTGACGGACAGGTTCACTTTGCCTCTGCCGACGAGGCCTCAGGTCTGCGGCTGGCCGCCTCAATCGACGCCGACGCCTTCCACGACGAACTGCTCGGCGTGATCGAACGACCCGCGTGAGCCTGCCGGCCAACCCTGGCCTTGCGCCAGACGGGCTGCACCTGCAATTCGTCGAATCGGCGCAACAGGTGCTGTCCCGCGATCCGCGCGTCAAGGCGCTCTGGGCCGGCGGCAGCCTGGCCGATGGCACCGCGGACCGCTGGTCCGACGTGGACCTGCGTTTGGCGATTTCGGACGATGACCGTCCGGCCTTCATGGCCGGCATCGAGGAGACCTTGCAGGCCATCTGCCCGGTCCTGGGCTGGCGCCAGCGATCGACACGCAGCGCCGAACTGGTGGTCGTCACATTCGAAGGCCCGCTGCGAGCTGACGTCGTCATCACCTCGCCGGAAAGCCTCGACCGACAACGCTACGAACCGATCGCGCCGCTGTTTGATCCCCACGGTTTGGGAGCCCGGCTTCAACAGATCCCCTACCAGCCTTCGCGTCGGACGCCCCGGGAATTGATGGAGCGTGAGGCCGCGCAGGTTCCATCGGAGGCCGGTCGCCTGCAACGCGCCATCGAGCGTTCCTCCATCGTCGCGGCCATGCAGGCGCAGGCCAACCTGCTGGAGTCGGCCCAGCGACTCCTGCTGCTCCTGCGCGACCCTCAGGCCGCCGGCCTCCTGGGACCCAAGCACGCGGCGGACGCGCTGACAGCCGCTGACATCGAGCCATTGCTTGCACCGCTGGCCGCCTGGAGCGGCGACTGGCCCAACCCTGCGTTGGACTCCATCGAACCCACGCTCGCCGTCGTGCAACCTCTGGCGGCCCGGGCCGAATCCCGCTACGGCATTGCCGTGCCCCTGCAGCCATCGCCGCCAAGCCCCGATTCCGACGCGCGTCCGCCCGCGCAGATCGTCGCAGCCGGCTGCTCGCTGCTGGTCCACGCCATGGTGAGTGCCACCTACTACAACCGCGGCATGTACACCGGCCTGCTCTGGGGATATGCCAGCGCGGCCCGCTTTGCCGCTGAGTTGGCGTACGTGGCCGCTCACGGCGAGGCGCCGGTTCCAGCCAACGCGCCGGACTGCCTGCCGCCAGAGGACGCATCGGTCATCGCGTCCGCGCTGCGTCCGCTCCGTATTGGCGGCGTGTTGGGCGTTCGCCGCATGGCGACACGAGTCGCGGCGGCCTACAGACTCTTCCTCAAGCGCGCCTGCGCCCGGCTGGACCTGGAATACCCGGAACGCCTGGACCAGGCCGTTACCGCCTACCTGCTTCGCGAAGGTGTGTTTATCCCCGACGCCGCTTAATCCCACCCGCTGGCGGCTCGCGTCGGGCACAATGGACGCCCCCTGACTTGCACCAGAAGGCCGGCCCGTGAGGATCTCGCAGCGTGTTCAAGATTTGGCGGAATCGGGAACGATCGCCGTCAGCAACAAGGTCGCCGCCCTGCGCGCTCAAGGCGTGGACGTCATCAGCCTGGGCGCCGGTGAGCCCGATTTCGACACGCCTGACCACATCAAGCAGGCCGCCGACGACGCGCTGGGCCGCGGCGAGACCAAGTACGCCAAGCCGGCCTCCGGCGTGCCCGAGCTCAAGCAGGCCGTCTGCAACAAGCTGGCGCGCGAAAACGGCCTGACCTACACGCCCGACCAAGTCATCGCCAGCGTGGGCGGCAAGGAAGGGCTCTACCTGGCCTTTGCCACCCTGCTGGACCCCGGCGACGAGGTCATCATCCCCGCGCCCTACTGGGTGTCCTACCCCGAGCAGGTCAAGCTCTGCGGCGGCGTCCCGGTCATCGTCAACGCCGGCGCCGACCAGGACTTCAAGATCACGCCGCAGCAACTGAGCGACGCGCTGACGGACCGCACCCGTGTGTTTGTCTTCAACTCCCCCAGCAACCCCACCGGCGCGGCCTACTCGCCCGAGGAGACTGACGCCCTGGTGGACGTTTTGGCGGACACCGACGTCATCACCTTCAGCGACGAGATGTACGACCGCCTGCTCTACGGCGGCCGCACGTTCAAGAGCTTTGGCGCGGTGTCGGATCACGCCTACGACCACACCATCACCTTCAACGCCGGCTCCAAGACCTACTCCATGACCGGCTGGCGCGTGGGCTACGCGGCTGGCCCCGTTGACATCATCAAGGGCATGGCCAAGCTCCAGTCGCAAACCACCAGCGGCGCCGCCACCTTCACCATGCACGCCCTGGCCGCCGCCCTGGATGGCGATCAGGCCTGCGTGGAAATGATGCGCAGCGAGTTTGAGCGTCGTGGTGAGTTCGTCAGCAACGCGCTGAACCGGATCGAAGGCGTCATCTGCCCCGAACCGGGCGGCGCCTTCTACGTGTTCCCCGACGTCTCCGACACCTTCGAGCAGGTCGGCGTGTCAGGCTCCACCGACTGGGCCAATCGCCTCCTCGACGACGCCCACGTGGGCGTGGTCCCCGGCAGCGACTTCGGCGACGACAACTGCGTCCGCCTCAGCTTCGCCACCAGCATGGAGAACCTGGAGGAGTCGCTGAAGCGCATGGAGGCGTTCCTGGAGTAGGGATCGTCTCCGAGCAGGTTGTCGACAGCGGGACACTCAGGGTCGCAACCCAAGCCGCAGAACCTGACGGTCGAACGCGCTGAACGCGCTGAACGCGCGGGATGAGTCTATGCCGTGAGGATGATCGCGGTGATGATGCCCATCCCCGCCAGGAGGATTGCGACGCCCCCCGCCACCATTGCGCCCATGCGGATCGTCAGGCGCTGCTCGAGCTGCGCAAGGTCATCCTTCGTGGACAGGTTGGTACCAACGTCTTCGGCGAAGATGGAGACGATCGCCTCGGCCTTCGCCTCGTCAAACCCAGCTTGCTGTAGCCGCCGGGATGCTTTGAGGGTGTCGAACGTCACAGCCATACGCAATCCTAGGCGGCCCATTCCGGCAGTCGCAACCCAGGGCAACGTCCGGATCGGGATGCCTACCGGCGTCCGTCGATAGGAATACGCGCGCGCCGGCTTTGCAGGCCCCGAGGCTGCTCCACCTGGCCGCCCTCGGCAATAGCCGTCACGTCCCCCGGGCCCAGCCTCACCTCGGCCGCCGAGGCCAACAAATCGTTCCAGGTCGCATCGGGCGATTCCACGCCCGCCGCCTGCCCCGTCGCATCAACCCGGGTCGCGACCGCTCTTGATGTAAATCTCCCCGTCGAGATCTGCGACCGTGTGCTGTGTGCCTCTAACGCCGCTGTGCACTCCGGCAGCTTCCTCCGGCAACTCGATCTCCTGCGCGCCTCCACTCCGGTTGTACACCGCCCACCCATTCGTGAACTCGCGGATGAACAGCCCTTCCAGACCTCGGTACAACTCGCCCTTGGTCTCGTCTCCGCCAACGGGCCGGCCAAGCGGCGCATCCCAGAAGGCATGCCAGCTTTTCTCATGCGTGTGCTCATGCACCTCCCCGGCCGCGTGCTCCGCCGCGTGTCCTTCCCAGACCTCATAGCCGTGCTGATGCTTGAGTGCGCCGTCAAAGCCGATTACATAGGACACGTAGCCGTTGGAGTGGGTCAGGCTCAGCGTCGTAAATACGCGCATCCATTGCTGATTACGCGGAGAGTTAAGCGGTTCTTCCAGGATGCTCCACGCCTCATACCCGTTCACCTGCGGAAATCTGAAGTTCGTTTCCGCCCAGAGCAGGGTGCTCTCCACTTCGGCCAGGTATTCCCGCGTGTGCCGGCGATGACCCTCCATGAACGCCCCGTTGACGTAGGGAGCGGACAGCGGAATCTTCTGCGTTCGCGAATTCACGACAATTAGAAAGTCGTCGCCAACCGCTTCGCGGATTCGTCGCAGCATTGACACCTCGGCATTGATTCGATTGCCGTGATAGAGGTGGGCGATCTCTAGATTCGAGTCTTCTTCTTGTGTCCACCAATCCATGAAAATACCGTCAAATAATCCGCACTTTGCGACGGCAATTGCTTGCTGCACAAAATGGTCTTGCGCCGCTGGATGCGTGTAGTCGATGAGAATCTCACCCCAACCTTCGTCTGCTATTCGGTTTCCGGATTCATCCCGGAGCCAGTACGGCCAATCTTCCGGGTATGTCTCGGGATGGGCGCCGTAATGGTAGATGGGCACAAGGTGAACCCAGTTTGGATTCCGGGCATGCAGCCGGTCCTTTTGCTCCAGCGCGAACCGCCACGGTCCGACAACTCGCATCCCATCTGGCGTCGATGCCCACTCCAATCCGTGCCCCATCCCGGCCCAGAAAAGATCGTGATAGGACCGCATTTGCTCCACGTATTCCAGTTCCCATTTATCGTCAGGTATTGGCAGGTTCAGAAGCACGTGACTCCATGCCCCAAAGACCGAAGGAAACTCTCGATTCACCACCCGCTCCACCGTCTCGTCCCGATCGATCTCGCAAGTCTCGTCGTCCGCGACCTCTTCCACGGCTTCCGTAACCTCCGCGGTAACGATCTTCTCGACCGGCGCCTCCTTGGTCACCACTTTCTCCACCGGAACTTCGACGCGCACGACTCTCTCGACTTCCCTCGTCACGATCCTTTCGACCGGGACTTCCCTGATCACAACTCTTTCGACCGGCACTTCAACGCGCACGACCCGCTCCACCTCCCTCGTCACGACCCTCTCAACCGGAACCTCCTTGACAACAACCCTCTCCACCGGAACTTCCCTGGTCACCACCTTGATATCGCCACAGGCCGCCAGCACTACGACGCACAGAATCCCCAAAACGGCGATCTCGCCCCTGCGAAGCACCCATCGGCACATGGCTATACCCACCGGTTACGACCTACGCGCTGGAACCCTTGCGGCAACGCGGCTGCTCTTGCTCCCTCTCCTGGGGGAGAGGGTTGGGGTGAGGGTCTTCCGGGCAACCGCCCCAAGATACGCAGAGGTCGCTTCGCCGCCGCTACCCGCCTGCCGCGATCGCGTTCACTTCCGCCGGGTCCAGCCCCACCTCCGCCGCCGAGGCCAGCACGTCGTTCCAGGTCGCGTCCGGCAGGTCCACCCCTGCCGCCGCCACCGCCTCGCGCGAACTGCGCTCGATATCACCCGGCACCAGCACTTCGCCAAACCCCGGCGCCGTGGCCGTCTGCTTCACCCGGTTGATCGTGGCGTCGTTCATCGCCGCAAACCCGTCACCCGCGCCCAGCGCGTCCGGGTCGATGGCCAGCGCAAACGTCCCGATCGGCGATTGCGGCTCGCCCGTAATCGTGTCCCCCACCAGGTTCGACGCCAGCAACTCGATCATCAACATCAGCCCATAGCCCTTGTGTCCGCCGAACGGCAGCATGACCCCGTCGTCGTACAGATCATTCGGATTGGTCGAGGGCCTACCCTGGTTATCCAGGATCTGCCCTGGCGGAATCTCCACGCCCTTATCCCGCGCCACCCGGAT
Organism: Chloroflexota bacterium; assembly: GCA_034422315.1. Lineage (GTDB taxonomy): Bacteria > Chloroflexota > UBA11872 > UBA11872 > UBA11872 > UBA11872. Next base: position 8,879 of record DAOUJT010000159.1, read on the forward strand.
CTTCCCCTCCGCCGCCGCCGTCGTCGCAAAGTCCAAAATGATCGGATCCGCGTCCCCCGCCGGCGCCCCAAAGCTGATCGGGTTCGTACTCATCCGCCCCTCGCGCCCGCCAAACGGCGCCGTGCGCATCATCCCCGGACCGCCCGCCACCATCAGGAACACCGCCCCCATCGAGACCGCCAGTTCCGACCATTCGCCCAGCCGTCCGATGTGATTACAGCGCGCGATCCCGCCCACCGCCACCCGCGAAACCCGCGACTTCTCCACCAGCCGGATCGTCAATTCCTCCGCCGCCAGGTGCCCAAACGCCCCGCCGCCTTCCATCACCACCGAGGTCTCGCTCTCCGAGACCACCCGCGGCCGTTCCGCCGGCCGGTAGGCCCCGTCCTTGATCTGCGCCAGGTACTGCGTCACCCGGATGACCCCGTGCGAGGGATGCCCCGACAGATTCGCGTTGATCAGCCAGCGCGCCAGCTTGCCGGCAATATCCTCCGGCGTCCCCGCCGCCCCCAGCACCCGGGCGGTGGCCTTCGTCAACGGCTCAACGGCAAAAGTCGGCATGCGATCCTCACGTCATACGCGGCAACAAAGCCCAGCCGCATACTACGCAGCCACCCGCGCGGTTGCACGAATCTGCCATCCCATCGCTAGACCTCCGCCACCAATACCCGCGCCACGGCATCCAAGATGCAATTCAGATCCATTCGCCAGTGGCCCAAACGTCGAGCCCTCGGCATTCCCTCGGCGCTCTTCGAGCCACTCCGTATCATTGGCTTGCTGACTGCCAACCCCAACACACGTGAGCGCCTCCCAGTTTCCTCGGCTCTTTACGCGCGAGCGACACCTGCTTGCCTTGTTGGATGTCCTCGGCGGCGATGTCGGGAATCTGGACTTTCAAAAGCTCCTGTTCCTCTACTGCCAGGAGATTTCTTATTCGAACTCACCAACTGCCGCGATCTATCAATTTGTTCCTTATAAGTACGGTGCATTCTCATTTACATCCTACGCCGACCGCAGAAGATCGGTCGAGAGGAGCATTCTTGCTGATAACGATCAGCGCTGGATTCTGACCGACCTTGGACGTCGAGTAGTCAATCACTACGATGTAGAGCCGCCACCGACGTTTGTACATCGACACCGCAACCTCCGTGGTGACGATCTCATTGCGAAGACCTACCGCGACTTCCCGTACTTCGCGACTCGAAGCGCGATTGCCGACCGTGTGCTCCACAATGAGCCGGACACTCTGGGTGATATTGCAAATGCCCGCCCTGAGAAACGTGACCCGGGGCTCTTCACGATTGGCTACGAGAATCGATCGCTCGAGTCGTTTCTCAACGAACTCATCCAAGCAAGCGTTACCCTGCTCTGCGATGTTCGACGGAACGCGATAAGTCGAAAATACGGTTTCTCAAAGACTACGCTATCTCGTGCTTGTCAAGGTGTCGGCATTCGCTACGAACACTTACCCGAGCTAGGTATTGCTTCGAGTCTACGTCGAGATTTAAAGGACGAAGCTGACTTGGCGCGTCTGTTTCACACATAAACGAATCAATCTCTACCAGAACAGCCAGATGCACTTCAGCGTATCCGCAGCTGGCTCGACGCGGGTGAATCAGTCGCCCTCACGTGCTACGAGCGTGATCCTCGCCACTGTCACCGACACTGCGTCGCGAACGCGCTTAGAGACACCTCACCCGTGCTGCAGGCGGGCACAGCACCCTCTCAGCCGCCCGTTGAGACGGCATCGCGATTGACCCACCTCTAAGACTGATGGCCAGGGAGCGAGTCCTTGTAACGGTCAAAACCTATCCGACGCTCTCCAGAAAGTACGGTGAGACCGTTTGTACGGCCGGTATCCGTGAGGATGGATCATGGGTGCGTATATACCCGGTGCCATTTCGCCGTCTCGGAGAAGCCGAGAGATACAGAAAGTACGACTGGATTGAATGCGATCTCCACCGCAGGAAGGCTGACCCTCGTCCTGAGTCGTTTACTCCCGCTGACGTTAGCGACCTCAAGCCGATGGGAGAGTCAGCACGGCTGACAGTTGGAGCGAGCGACGCCGCCTGCTTCTTGAGAGTGCTCGAGTCTACGACCGACTTGGCGACGTCATCGAGGGCGCTAGGGCAAACGAGATTTCGCTGGCCGTCTTCAAGCCCACGAAAATCACAGATTTCATTTGGGAGAGTGAGGATAGAGAGTGGGATTCCAAGAAACTCGAAGAGATGCGTACTCTGCACAGCCAGCTAGACTTATTCGAAGACAACAGCTGGCGAAAGACGTTCAAGATAATTCCTAAGCTTCCCTACAGCTTCTCCTACAGATTTCAGGATGCGGAAGGCCGCAGAAGTGAGCTCCAGGTTCTTGACTGGGAGACCGGTGCCTTGTATTGGAACTGCCTGGATTCTGCCAACGGTGATGAGACGGAGGCACTCCGCAAGGTACGCGAGAAGTACTTCGATCAGTTTCTGAAGACTGACCTACACTTTTTCCTCGGAACCACCCAGCAGTTCCACAGCTTTGCCCCAAACCCATGGGTGATTGTCGGAGTGTTCCCAATTCCCCACGACGCGAGGCTCCGCCTTCTCTGAGGCAGTGCTAGCCGCCCGGGCATCACGCCGCCCTCTCGCGCGCAACCTCCCGGCCCTGCTCGCCATCCTCGGCGCCGCCTGCCTGCTTTCCTTGATCGGCATCCCGACCACCGTTGCCGCCCAGCACCCCTCGACCAGCGAATCGCCGGAGCCCACAACCTCCACGACAGCAGCCGCTGACTCACAAGCCGTCCCCGTCACCCCCGTCCTCCTCGGCCACTCCGTCCAGGGGCGCCCCATCCGCGGCGTTGAGCTGGGCGCCGGCCCCCGCTGGCTCGCCGTCATCGGCGGCATCCACCAGGGCAGAGAGGCCAACTCCACCGTCCTCGCCAACCTCCTGCTCCACCACTTCCGCCACAACCCCGCCGAGATCCCCGAAGGCGTCGGCCTCGCCGTCATTCCCGATCTCAACCCCGACGGCGCCCTAGCCGGCACCCGCGCCAACGCCAACGGCGTCGACCTCAACCGCAATTGGGACGCCGGCTGGCAGCCCAACGCCTACGGCCCTTCGGGCCTCGTCCCCGGCGCCGGCGGCACCCGGCCCTTCTCAGAGCCCGAAACCCGCGCCCTCGCCCGCTACCTGCTTGATCGGCCGTTTGTTGCCGCCATCTTCCTCCACAGCCGTGGCGGCCTCGTCGTGCCCGGCCCCGGCGGCGGCTCCGTCCAGCTCGCCAACACCATCGCCCGCGCCGCCCAATACACCTACCTACGCGGCTGGACCGCCTACCCCCTCAGCGGCCAGGCCTCCAAATACCTGGTCCGCCGAGGCATCCACGTCGCCATCGTCGAGCTCACCACCCACACCCACCCCGACTACCCCCAAAACCTCCAGGGCCTCCGCGCCGCCCTCGCCTGGACCCAACACCTGCCCCCGCGCACCGAACCCCGCGGAGTCGCCGACGCCGAGTTCTCCGACATCTGCCGAACCCTGCCCGGCCCCTACCGCGCCGGCCTCACATCCCCCCTCTGCCCCTGGTAACCGCCCCCCGCCTTCCAACGAGCCGCCGTCCCCCTCCGTGCCCCTTCGCGCCCTTCGTGGACCCCTCCCATCCCTTCCTAGTCTTCTCTCACTCCTCTACCCTCTCCCCTTCCGCCTAGCTCCCGTCTTCACTCACTCCTCACTCTCTCCCCTCACTCCTTCCCTTCCCCCTTCACAATCGTCGACGCCAGCGCCAGCATCGAGCTCAAATCACTCAGATTCGCCGGCACCACCAGCGTGTTCCCTTCCTTCGCCAGCTGACCGAACTGCGCGATGTACTGCTCCGCCACCCGCAGCCGCATCGCGTCCATCCCGCCGTCCCCGCTCACCGACTGCCCAATCCGCGTAATCCCCTCCGCCGACGCCGTCGCCACCGCCAGAATCGCCTCCGCCTCACCCTGCGCCTCGTTGATCTGCTGCGTCCGCACCGCCTCCGACTCCTTGATCACCCGCTGCTTCTCGCCCTCCGCTTCGTTGATCTTCGCGTCCCGTTCCCCTTCCGAGCTCAAAATCACCGCCCGCTTCTCGCGTTCGGCTCGCATCTGCTTCTCCATCGCATTCAGCACGTCCGTCGGCGGGTTGATATTGCGAATCTCATAGCGCAGCACCTTCACGCCCCACGGCGCCGACGCCTGGTCCAGCTCATTCACGATCAGCCGGTTGATCGACGACCGCTCCTCAAACGTCCGGTCCAGGTCAATCTTCCCCACCTCGCTCCGCAGCGTCGTCTGCGCCAGCTGCGAAATCGCAAAAATGTAATTCGTAATCCCGTACGACGCCTGCTGCGGCTCCAGCACCTGCAGATACAGCACCCCGTCCACCCCTACCTGCACGTTGTCGCGCGTGATACAGAGCTGTTCCGAGATATCGACCGCCTGCTCCTTCAGCGTGTGCTTATAGGCCACGCTGTCCAGGAACGGCAGCAAAATGTGGAACCCGGCTTGCAGCGTCCGGCTATAGCGACCCAGCCGCTCGATCACATACGCCGACTGCTGCGGCACGATCACCGCCGTCTTGAACAGCACCGCCACCACCAGCAGCACAATCGCGCCCACCACGATCAGGCCCACAATTCCCATCGCGTCCACGTCTAGTCCTCCTCCGCCCGCAGGTCCACAACCAGGTTTTCCACCCGTTCAATTCTCGCCCGCTGGCCCTCAGTCAGTGTGATGCGGTCTACATTCCGAGCCGTCCAGTCCGTCCCCCGCAACCGCGCGCGACCCATCGCCCCCGGCTCAATCGTTTCCGAAACCGTCGCGATCTCCCCCACCACCACCTCATACATCGGCGGCGGCGACCCGACCATTCGTCCATACAGCTGCCGACGCAACCCAAACATCAGCACAACCGCCAGCACCACAAACAGCCCCCACTCCGTATACGGCTGCCCCGGCAACCCAACCGCCACCCCCAGTCCCGTCAACAGCGCCGCCACCCCCAGCAACACCAGGTAAAACTGCGCCTCAATCGCCACCAACTCCGCCGCCAACACCACCACCCCACCAACAACCCACACCCACCACGGCATCACCCAACCTCCACCAGAACGTCATCCCCGCGCAGGCGGGGACCCAGTAGCAACCACCACGCATGGCGCTCCCAAGCCACCCCTAGCAACCAGCCCACCAGCCGCTCGATCCCTCCGAATCGCTCCGTCCCCGTCAACCAGCCTTGCCTGGGCCTAGAATCCCCCCATGCCCAAATCCCCCTCCGTCTACATCCTCGCCAGCCGACGCAACGGCACCTTGTACATCGGCGTCACCTCCAACCTGCGCAATCGTGTCCGGCGACACAAGAACGACACCGGCTCCGCCTTCACTCGCGAACACCGCGTCCACCGCCTCGTCTGGCACGAAACCCATCCCACCATGACCCGAGCCATCCAGCGCGAAAAACGCCTCAAACACTGGCGCCGCGCCTGGAAACTCCGCCTCATCGAACAAACCAACCCCACCTGGCGCGACCTCTACCCCGACCTTTTTTGATCCCCGCGCAGGCCGGGACCCACCCCGTCATCCCGGCGGAGAGCCTGCCCCTGCCTGCCCTGGACTCGATCCAGGGGACGCGATCCGGGGCGGGGACCCAGTAGCAACCAACCGCCAAACCCCACCCAGCGTCTCTGGTGAGCCTGTCGAACC
>DAOUJT010000160.1:0-10977 GCA_034422315.1 Chloroflexota bacterium
CGCCTGGGCGCCCTGGCCTGCACCTCATCCATTGGACCCGGAGCCACCAACATGGTCACCGGCGCAGCCACCGCCACGATCAACCGGCTCCCCGTTCTGCTCCTGCCCGGCGACATCTTCTCCAACCGCAAGGTCGCGCCCGTCTTGCAGCAACTGGAAGCCCCCTGGTCCCACGATGTCTCGGTCAACGACTGCTTCCGTCCCGTGTCCACCTACTGGGACCGCATCAACCGGCCCGATCAGCTCGTCCCGGCACTTATGGAAACGATGCGTGTCCTCACCTCACCTGCCTCCACCGGCGCGGTCACGCTCTGCCTTCCGCAGGACGTGCAGACCGAGGCCTACGACTACCCCGACCGCCTGTTCGAGCCCCGCGTCTGGGACATCCCCCGCGCGCGCCCCGACGCCGGACTGCTTCGGCGGGCGGCCGCCTGGATCCGCGAAAGCCAGCGCCCGCTCATCATCGCCGGCGGCGGCGTGCTCTACAGCGAAGCGTCGGCCACACTCCAGGCCTTCGTCGAAGCCACCGGCATCCCGGTTTCCGAAACCAAAGCCGGAAAGGGCGCCTTGCCCCACGACCATCCCCAGGTGCTGGGCGCCGTCGGCTTCTCCGGCGGCACCGCCGCCAACCTCGTGGCACGGGACGCCGACCTGATCATTGGGATCGGCACCCGCTACACCGACTTCACCACCGCTTCCAAGACACAATTCCAGAACCCGGATCTTCGCTTCATCAACATCAACGTCGCCGAACTGGACGCCTACAAGCACGCGGCGCTGCCCCTGCAGGGCGACGCCCGGGTCGTGCTCGAGGAACTGGCCGAGGCGACCGCCGGCTACCGCGTCCCGGCGTCTTTCGGCCGGCAAGCCGACGCCTGGCGCGACGCCTGGATCGCCGAAACCGAAAACCAGCGGGCCGCCACCGACGCGATTCCGTTGCGGCAAGGCCACGTCTTGGGCGTCGTCAACGAGTTCACCCGGCCCGAAGACGTGGTGGTTTGCGCCGCCGGCAGCCTGCCCGGCGACCTCCACAAACTGTGGCGCACCAGCCAGCCCGGCGGATTCCACCTGGAATACGGCTACTCCTGCATGGGCTACGAGATCGCCGGCGGTATCGGCGCCAAGATGGCCGCGCCCGAGCGCGAGGTCTACGTCATGGTCGGCGACGGCTCGTACCTCATGATGGCGCAGGAACTGGTCACCGCTCTGCAGGAGGGCATCAAGATCAACGTTGTCCTGCTCGACAACCACGGCTGGGGCAGCATCCGGGCGCTCTCCACCGACGTCGGGGCCGATGGCTGGGGTACCCAGTACCGGTATCGCAACGGATCGTCGGGCCAGCTGGACGGCGACACCATCCCCCTCGACTTGGCCGCCAACGCCGAAGGCCTCGGCATGAACGTCATCCGCGCCGACACCGCCGACGACCTCCAGGAGGCCCTGGAAGACGCGCGCGACTCGGACAGCTCAACGCTCATCGCCGTGGACGTCAGCGCCGATGACGGCGTGCCCACCTACGAGTCCTGGTGGGACGTTCCGGTATCGGAGGTCTCGACCATCGAGGGCGTCCAGGCCTCGCGCGAACGCTATGCCGAAATGGTCAAGAACGAACGCCCGCTCATTTGACCGACCATGCGCACGGTCTTCGATGACGCTGCATCGTCGCCATAACACCTCGCCGACGAACGGGAGAGATACGCCATGAAGCTCGGCCTCTACACCGACATCCTCAACGACATGTCCCTCACCGAGGCGCTCGACTACGCCGCCGGCCTTGGCCTCGACGCCGTCGAAATCGGCACCGGCAACTTCTCAGCCGCGCCCCACTGCCAGCTCGACGAGCTGGTCCAAAGCCAGGCCGCGCGCGACGACTTCATGGGCGCCATTACCGATCGCGGCCTGTCGCTCTCCGCGCTCAACTGCTCCGGCAACCTGCTGGACCCGCATCCCAAACGCCGCGAGCACTGTCAGCAGGTCTACTACGACACGATCCGGGTTGCCAGCGATCTGGGGCTCGACATCGTCATTACCCAGAGCGGTTGTCCCGGCGCGCCCGACGGCGGAACCTATCCCAACTGGATCACCGCCACCTGGCCGGCCGAATACGTGGAATGCGGCCTCCGCCAATGGGCCGAGGAAGTCACCCCGTTCTGGACGGAAGCTGGCCGCTTCGCCGCCGACCACGGCATGAAAATCGCCATCGAAATGCACCACGGCATGGTCGCCTACAACCCCCGCTCACTCCTGCAACTCCGCGACATCGCCGGCGACCCGCTCGGAGCCAACCTTGACCCCAGTCACCTCTGGCCCCAGGGCATGGAACCCACCGTCGTGGTTCAGGGTCTCGCCGGCTGCATCTGGCACGTCCACGCCAAGGACACAGGCATCGATTCCAACGAGGCCGCCCTCAATGGCTTGCTTGAGATCCGACCCTGGGATCAATCATTCGAGCGTTCATGGGCCTTCCGCACCGTCGGCTACGGCCACGGCGAACTCTGGTGGCGTCAGTTCTTCAGCGCCCTCCGCAAAACCGGCTTCGATGGTGTTGTGAGCATGGAGCACGAAGACCGCTGGATGGGTCGACTTGAAGGACTGGAAAAGAGCGTCGACTTCCTGAAGCCGCTACTCCTCCAGGACCAGCAGGACGTAATCGCCCCGCGCGCCTAGCCCTCGACCGACGCCGAGGCCAGCGCCGTCACACCCTCGCCGAACACCGGATCAGCTGAGTCCAGCGGCAAGGCAACCGGCTGCCGACGCGCCGCCGAGGCATAGCACGCCAGCACCGTATCCACCGCTCGCGCCCCGTCCTCGCCGGTGCTCCGCGGCTCACGCCCCTCCGTCACCGCCTCAACCACGTCGCTGACCAGGTTCAGGTACGAGTTCTGCATGTTGTACCCGTCAAACGCCCAGGCCAGTCGCTCGTCCTCGCTCGCGTGCGCCGAGTCCGCGTTGGTGATGACGCCTTCCACTTCCAGCGGTTGCGTCGTCATCCCGTCGGAAGTAAATGCCGAGTGGAACCGATCAAACGGCGTCGTGCCGTTGTTCACGTAGCGCAGCCAAAGACGTCCCTCGGTCCCTCCGACGCCAATCCCACCGGGCCCCAGGCCCCAGCCGAGGTTCAGGCTGGCGTACACGTCGCCAAGTCGAAGATGGCACATCGCCAGGTCGTCGACAGGCAGTGGCCCTTCACCGGTTCGCCGAATCATCGCTGATACCTCGCTCACCGGCGCGCTCGCCAGCCAACTCATCACATAGAGCGGGTGCAGCATGTCCATCAGGATCCCGCCGCCTGCGCGTCCCAGGTCGCGCCGCCAGCCCGGCTGAAAGGTCGCCGCCCCTGGGTTGTCCGGCACGCACAGCAGGTTGGCGCTGACGGTCTGCACCTCCCCGATCGCGCCGCGGTCGATCGCCGCCTTCGCCGCCTCGAACTCGGGAAAGAACAGGTAGTTGTGCATCATGGCCAGCACGCAGTCGCCGCGCTCGGCTGCTTCCACCATCTCCCAGGCGTCCTGTGGCACAGAGGCCAGCGGCTTCTCGGCAAGCACATGCTTGCCAGAGTTCAGCGCCGCCAACACTGGAGCCTTCCGCAACCACGGCGGCGTCGCCACCACCACTAGGTCAAGATCCGGCAGCGCTACCAGGTCCTCGGCATCGGCGAATCGACGCTCGGCCGGAATGCCCTGTTCGTCGCCCACCCGCTCCAGGTTCGGTGGGGTCACGTCGGCAATCGCGCTCAACTCGATCTGCGGATGACTGGCCAGTCCCGGTGCATGAACGCCCCCGCCCATGCTCCCGCAGCCAACCAGACCCGTGCGCAGCTTCGTCATCGCAAATGCCCTCTAGGCGAACCTCGCTGACACGCCCACGCTGCTATTCGATAGCCTCCTGGCTTTCCCCGTCGAACAGTCGGATTCGGTCCGGCTTCGGGCGTATCCAGATGTCCTCGCCCGGCTGACCGGCGAACGATGTTTCTGCCCGCGCCTTGATTCGCGTCGCCTCGTCAAGCAGCACGTCAACCAGCACTTCGCTGCCCATCGGCTCCACCGCGAATATCGTGGCCTTCGCGTAGTCCGGCTGCTCCATGAACGAGAGTTCCATCGCCTCCGGACGCGCGCCCGCAATGGCGGGCCGGTCGACCCGGGGCCGGCGCAGGATAGCCGTGGCGGCGTCGCCGGCGACTTCCCAGGAAAAGCCGTTCCCGTTCACCCGAACCCATCCGTTGATGCTCGTCACCGTTCCGGAAACCAGGCTCATGCCGGGGCTACCCACAAAGTGTCCGACGAATGCATTGGCCGGCCGGTCATAAATGTCCATCGGCGAACCCACTTGCAGCACCTTGGCGTCTCGCATGACCGTAATCCGGTCGGCCATCGCCAGCGCTTCCGCTTGGTCGTGGGTTACGTAGATGGCCGTCGTTCCCAACTGCCGTTGCAGATACTTCAACTCCCCGCGCATTTCCTGCCGCAACTCGGCGTCAAGATTCGAAAGCGGCTCATCGAATAGGAACACGTTCGGCTCGCGGATGATCGCCCGCGCTAGCGCCACCCGCTGCCGCTGGCCGCCGCTCAACTCTCGCGGCTTGCGCTCCATCAGTTCCGGGATCCGCAGCAGTTCCGCAACTTCCTTCACGCGCTCGCCGATTCGCGCCTTGGGCGTCTTGCGAATCTTCAGCGGGTAGCCAATGTTGTCCGCCACCTTCATGTGCGGGTACAGCGCGTAGCTCTGGAACACCATCGCCACGTTCCGCGCCCGCGGCGGCACCTTGTTGACCACGGTGTTGCCGATCTTGATCGTCCCCGCCGTCGCCATCTCCAGCCCGGCGATCATCCGCAGCGACGTCGTCTTCCCGCAGCCCGACGGCCCCAGCAGGACCATGAACTCGCCTTCCTGCACGTGCAGGTCCACTTCGTCAACCGCGATCACGCTTCCGAAATGCTTCGATACGTTCTCGAAGGTGACGGGCAGCGAACGCGTTCGAGTTGTTGAGTCGCTCATGCTCCCGAGACTCCACCGAGGGTCAGGCCCCGGATCAGGTTGCGCTGGACCAGCAGCGTGAAGATCAATACCGGAATGATCGAGATGGCCGAGGCCGCCATCATGCGACCGTACAGGATGTCGAACTGGGTTATCTGATTCGCGACCGCGATCGGCAGGGTCTGCGCTTCCGTTCGCGTCAGGATCAACGCAAACAGAAACTCGTTCCAGGACGCGATCAGGATCAGGATTGAGGTCGCGGCCAGCCCGGGCCGGACCAGCGGAACGATCACCTTGCGGAACGCCCCCAGCCAGTGGTCACCGTCCACCATCGCCGCTTCTTCAAGATCGCGCGGAATGTCCCGGAAAAACCCCAGCATCATCCACACCGCCAGCGGCAGCTCCAGCATCGAGTGCACCAGCCCCATGCCAATGTGGGTGTCGATCAGGCCGACCTGCGTGAAGAAAATGAACAGCGGAACCACGGTCACCGTCTGCGGGAACATCCGAACCGTCAGGATGAAAAACAGGATGTGGTAGTTCAGGCCCCACGGCAGCTGAAAGCGGGAGAGTCCGTATGCGGCCAGGCTGCCCACGGTGATCGCGATTGAGGTAGCGATCGCCGCGATGATGATGCTGTTCATGATCTGTTCGCCGAATCCGCGCTTGCCAAGCACCGCCTCAAACCACTCCAGCGTGAACTCCTGCGGCCAGATCGTCGGCGGGATCTGCGAGAACTCCGACTCGGTCTTGAGCCCGATCATCAGCATCCAGTAGACCGGCGCCAGCACCATCAGCACCACCCCGAGCATCAGCACGTGGCGGCTCAGGACGAGTGGCGCGCTGCGTTCACCAACCATGGTTAGCTCACCCCTAAGATTGCAGGATGCGTCGGATGTAGAACGTCGCCAAGATAATCAATACGACCTGAAACATGACGGACAACGCCGAGGCATATCCAAAGTTGAAATGTGTGAAGGCATATTTGTAAATCGATAGCGTCACGGTCTCGGTCGATGATCCGGGACCGCCCCGCGTCATGACCAGCATCCGGTCGGCGATACGTGCCGCATCAAGCGTTCGCAGCAGCAGCACCACCACAAACGTGGGTCGCAGCAAGGGAACCGTGACGTCGCGGAAGATCTGCCAGGGCGATGCGCCGTCAATGGCGGCGGCTTCGTAGGGATCTTGCGGCAGCGAGAGAATGCCCGCGTACATCAGGATGAACACGAACATGCTGGACTGCCAGATGTCGATCAGCATGATCGACGGCAGCGCCGTGCGGTCGTCGGCCAGCCAGAGCTGTTGCTCAATGCCCACCAAGCTCAGCAGATAGTTCAGCACGCCGAAGTTCACGTCCATCATCACCAGCCAGCCCGCGCCCACGCTCACCGGCGGCAGTACCAACGGAATGATCAGCGCCGCGGTAAAGACCATCCGCGCGCGCGAATGCAGCTTGCTCATCAGGAACGCGATGATCAGGCCGACCACGATCTCCGCGGATACGACAACAAGCACCCAGACGCCCGTTCGTATCGTCGAGCCGATGATCAGGTTGTCGCTGAACACCTTCGTGAAATTCGCGAAGCCGATTGGCTCGATCTCGAGCTCGCCAAGCTTGAAGGTCACCCGCGCAAAGGCCATGCGCCAACTCATGATGGCCGGGAAGACCGCCATCACGGCCAGCAGCGCAAGGGACGGCGCTATGAAGAAGTACTTGAGGTGCAACTCCCACCAGGGAGTCTTGGCGATGGCCTGGATGTCGTCGCCGCGCCGCCGGCGCAGGACGTTAAGCACGGTCATTCTGGCCGCAAGTTGGCGGCAATGTTGTGCGGGACGCACAAGGCCCGGCGGCGCTCACGAAGGTGAGCGCCGCCAAGGCTGTGCCTGGTCGCGTAACCAGTTCCGCGATCACGTGGAAATCGGGCGGCGCTAGGCCGTCGCGATCCCGGCGATCGAGGTACTCAGCGTCCCTATGAGTACGCGCCCTTCTCTTCCAGCGCCACTCGGACTTCCTCGTCGGCCAGTCGCGCGGCGTCGCCCACCGACTCCTGCTCGGCGATCACGGCCGACACGTGCCGGCCCACGATCTCCTCGACGATGGAGTAGTGCTCCGTCCGCGGGCGCGGCACGGCCACCGAGGCTGCGTTCTTGATGCCCGCCAGGAACGGGAAGTCCGCCAGCAGTCCGGGGTCGTCCATCAGGCTGAAGCGAACCGGCGGCCAGTTGTTGGCGTACATGTTCTCCTTCTGGTTCTCCGCCTGGGTGAGCCAGTGGATCGCTTCCGCCGCCGCTTCGTGGTTCTCGCTGCCTTGGGGAACACCAAACAGCCACACCCCCGTCATGTTGGCGTGGTCCGCGCCGGGCTGCGCCGGCTCCGGCAGCACGTCGATCTTGCCGACGACCTTGGACAGGTCCGGCGTGTACATCTTCAGCAGCTGGTCGGGCCACACGTCGCCTGACATGGCGGCCAGGCCCGTGTAGATCAGCTTGCCCAGCTCGTGGTGGCCGATGTTCTCGACGCCCGGGGGCGCGAGATTCTTCAGCGTCACCACCATGTCCAGCGCCGCCAGGCCCTCTTCCGTGTTCACCTGCGGGTTCAGGTCGCCGTCAATCACGTCGCGCCCAAAGCCGCGCATGATCGGCAGGAAGCTGGTCATCGCCGGGTTCCCCGGCTGCCCGCGGATGGTGTACCCGTACAGGTCAGGGGCCATGTCGCCGGTGATCTTGGTCGAGTACTCGGCCACCTCGTCCCAGGTCTTCGGTGGCTCAACGCCGAGATCCTCCATGACGTCGGTCCGGTAGGCAAAGCTCTGGATATTGCCGATGTTCGGCACCGCGCGCGGGCCGTACTTGCCCGGCGGCCAGTCGCCCAGGTCCACGATCGCCGGGATCATGTCCGGGTCGGGCCACACCCAGCCAAACCCCTGGTATAGGGGCGTGATGTCGGCCAGGAACTCCGTGAACTGCGGCATCCACGGGTCGTCCATCGAGGCGATGTCGTAGGCCGATCCGCCCTGGCTCAGGTTGATGAGCAGACTCTGGTAAGTGGCCGCGTACGGCTGCTCAACGTGGTCCAGCTCGATCTGCGTCTCGGACAGCAGCTTGTCGAAAATGCCAGTCTCTGCGGTACCGAGCGGCCCAGTGCCTCGCAAACGCACGCGCGGCTTACCGATCGGCTGCTCGATGACGACCGTCACGATCCGCTCGACCGGGACTTCCTTGGTGACGATCTTCTGGACGACCTTCTCTATCGGAACTTCCTTCTCGACCTGGACGATCTTCTCAACCTGTTGCGTCACGATCTTCTCTTGCGTGACAACCTGCGTCTCGCCGCAGGCAGCCAGGATCGCGGCGCCGCCCACGCCAAGCGCGACGCCTCCACCGGCGCGCAACATCTGCCGGCGAGTCATTGAGCGTGGAAGCATTGTCCCCCCCAGTTGCGCTTCCCGATCGGCTCAAGTCCGTGCCCGGAAGCGCCCAATTGGCGCATCGAATCGTCAGCGCCCGATGCACAACCTACACGGACATGAGAATACCAGCGGCGGGAAAGGCGGCCAATCGAAGCCGATCCTTCGGCGTTCTCTCTGAAATCCAGCCGATCAACCGGCTGATTCCAGAACAATCCCCACGTCAACTACGACGTTGTGGGCACGTCGGCAGACATCTCCCGCACCTGATTCGACCCCGGTCGCCGCAGCGAAATGACGCGATCGACGTCCGCCGATTCGTTCTCCGGCAACGGTGACGCCCCGTTCGCCGCGCCGATCTCCGCCACGCTGGCAATCCCTCGCAGCTTGTCGGTCTCCGCAATAGCCGTCAGGTCGCCGCCAAAGTAGTCGAACCACGGCAGGCCGGCCGACGCATACGCACTGGCCGTCGGCGCCTGCGTCGGCGGGCGTTCCCCGGTCAACGCCATCCATTGCACTGAGTTGGCGATCGTCACAAAGCAGCGGCTGGCGTGCCGCTGATCCCATGCGTCCAGGCCGTAGTCATCGTCATAGATCTCCTGCCGCATCCGACCGCCGGGGGCGAGACCCATTGAATCCAGTGGCGCCGGCGAATACAGAACGTGGCCTTCCAACTCGGGTTCGCGACTTTGCTCAGCCACTAGCTCCTCGTACCGCTCCGCCTTCATCGGATACGCAATCAGCTGCAGGCCGCCATGCTCCGCCTCGCCCGTCAGCTGTTCCTCCACCGTGTAGCCCTGCCCCAGCGGCATCGCCACGAACTGGCGAACGATCCCCTGGGCTACGCAATACCCGTCCAGCCAGGGCTGCTCCGGCAGCACCGCGTAGTCCTGCGGATCCGTGTTCAGGTGATTCATCCAGCCATCGCCTGTCAGTGCGCAGATCTTGCCCGTCGCGATCTTCACGGCAAACGGGTACTCGCCGCAGTCAAAGTTGATCCACATCGCCTCGGCCTGGTGCATCGGCATCAGCACCCCGCCGCGCCGCAGCCAATTCGTCGGCATGCGCCGGGCGTAGTCGTCCAGGTGCCGCAGTGGAAAACTCCCCATCCCCGGCGGCAGCGGATAGTCCAGGCCGTCGTCCGGAATTCGCAGCGTCCGCTGAAACTCGATGGCGCAGCGCGCGTCCTTGTGCACCTCCGGGAACCGGATTACCAGGCGGTCGTTCTCAAGCGTGATCATTCCCTCGTGCTCTCCTTGCCTTGCAGCCGCTCCAACTCATCTCGATGGAAGCGGCGGTTTGCTTGTTGACTCCGTTGATTGCTGTGAATGTCGTGCGCTACCAGTCCCCGTCCCGCACCTCGCGCACGATGCGCAGCACGGCATGGTCGGGCGCATACCGCAGTTCGCGGATCAACTGGGCGAACAACCGCGGCCGCTTGCGAATAACCTCCTGCAGGTCACTCGAAACCTTGCCGCCCAACGCCAGCAACACGTCCGGATCCTCATCGAGTTCCTTCGCCAGCCGCACGGTCGCGGCTTCGGACGGCGGCGCAACCTGGCCCCGCTCGATCTTGCTCAAATACCCCGGCTCAACCCCGATTCGCTTGGCCACCTGCCGCAGCGAATACCGGCGGTCGTGCTCTTGCAAGCTCCGCCGGGCCGTGTTGACGAACGTGCCAAACTGCGTCATGTTTCCTAAACACTACACACTTACGCCCCACCTGTCAAGTCGTCGTTGTTGGCCAGGAGTGGCCGCTCGACGGGCGCGCGCGACGGGTTTCGCCTAGGATCGTGCCGCACGCGGCTTACACCTGCGTTGACTCAGGGAAGGCGGATCCAATGCCCACGATGACCGGCGCGCGCTTCCTCGCCGAAACCCTCCACGCCTATGGCGTGACCCACTACTTCTTTATGCCGGTCAGCGTGCCGGAGGCCATGCCCGAGCTCGAACGCGTCGGCGTCGAGCCCGTCATGGCCCACACCGAGAAGGGCGCGGCCTACATGGCCGACGGCTACGCCCGCATCAGCGGCGGCGCCGGCGTCTGCGGCGCCCAGTCGGTCGGTGCCCTCAACCTGGCCGCGGGCCTGCAGGACGCCTACCTGGCCTGTTCGCCGGTAATCGCCCTGACCGGCCGCCTGCGGCAGATCATGCAGAACCGCCACGCCTACCAGGAGGTGGACCACTCGGCCCCCTTCGAGGCGGTCACCAAGTTCAGCACCCCGGTGACCTCGCTCGAGGAGTTCCCCATCTTCCTGCGTCAGGCCCTGCGTGAAGTCGTCTCCGGCACGCCGGGCCCCGCCCACCTCGACCTCTGGGGCATCACCGGCGGCGACATCATGAATTCCGAAGACGACCTCGACGTCATCGTCGAAGAACCCTTCCGCCGCACGCCCCCATTCCGTCCGGAGCCGGACGCGGCCAGCGTTCGTGCGGCCCTGGCCGAACTCGCGCAGGCTTCCCGACCGGTCATCGTGGCCGGCGGCGGCGTGCGCGCCTCCGGCGCGCGCGACGAACTGATCGAACTGGCCGAAGCCCTCGACATCCCGGTCATAACCTCACTGAACGCCAAGGAGACCTTCCCGGCCGACCA
>DAOUJT010000161.1:0-14683 GCA_034422315.1 Chloroflexota bacterium
TCCCATAGTCATGACCATGGTCACCAACTTCGTCATCCCGGCGTCCCCGGCCGGGACCCAGCAGCAACCACCGCGCCACCCGCACACGGCCACCCCGTCCGAATGCCCGCAACACCCGTCACTTCCGCTCATACCCACCAGCCGCCGGCCATCCCGTTCGACGAGGCGAATCGCCCCTCTGATCCGCAACTCTCCACACCCCGCGGCCACTTTGCTCACCACTCCTCACCAGCCACCAATCACATCTCGCCTTGCCCCTCGGATACAGGAAGTGTACACTAGAACCCATGACCACGCAACCCATCCCCAACCCACTTGGCCTCCGGACCCTGCTCCCACTCCTGCTGTGCCTCACCCGGCTCGTGCCGCCATTCGTCACGGCCAGCCTGAACTCCTCCCGGCGAGTCGAATCCCTCGCATCGCAACCCTCATTCCGCTCTCCCTGCGCTTGCCCCGGCGGCCCCCCTCAACCCACCGCCCCTACCCGCCGTCCCGAACTCCCCGGACCCGCACGCCCGCCGTCTCGCCGCACACCCACCCCAAATCGTCCACCCTCACCACCCCCAAGACCCCGCCAAAAAAGCGCCCCGAATCACCTCAAGAGTTTTTTGGAAAAAACTCTTATTGCGCGCGAGGCCCCCATTCCAGCGCCCCCCAGCCACCCCATCTCACCCCGCCGAGCCACACCCCCACGCCCGGCCGCCCTACGCCCCCTCAGCCCCCCGCCGACGCCGCTCCACCCGCCGCCACACCTCCCGCTCCTCGCCGTCACCCCGCCCGTCATAGAACCGCTGCCGCCCCGGCATGTACGCCTGCGCCACCCAGTTGCCCGGGTAGTCATGCGGATACCGGTACCCCACGCTCTGGCCGTGCGCCTCCGCCAGCCCCGGATGCGCCGCCCCCCGCAGGTGCAGCGGCACCTCCACATTCGCCCCTCGCCGAATCGCCTCCTCCGCCGCCCCCAGCGCCCGCCCCGCCGCATTGCTCTTCGGCGCCGCCGCCAGGTAAATCGTCGCCTGCGCCAGCGCATAGCGCGCTTCCGGCAGCCCCAGCCGTTCCACCGCGTTGGCCGCCGCGATCGCCAGCGGCAGCGCCTGCGGATCCGCGTTCCCAATGTCCTCCGAGGCCAGGATCACGATCCGCCGCGCAATGAACTCCGGCGCCTCGCCCCCTTCCAGCATCTTCGCCAGCCACAACAGCGCCGCGTCCGGGTCCGACCCGCGCACGCTCTTGATGTACGCCGAAATCGTGTCGTAATGCTCATCCGCCGCCCGGTCATACCGCACCTGCCGCGTCAGCGCCGCTTCCGTCGCGACATCGGCGGTCACGCGGTCCAGCCCACGCTCCCGCGCAAACGCCGCCGCCGACTCGATCCAGTTCAGCGCCACCCGCGCATCCCCGCCCGACGCCGCCACCGCCTGCTCCACGGCCTCCGCCGCAAATCTCGGTGCGTCCGCTCCCAACCCATCCGCCGAGTCCAGTGCCCGCTCCACGATCGCCCGCAAGTCCTCCGCCTCCAGCGGCTGCAACCGCAGCACCCGCATCCGCGACAGCAGCGGCGCGTTCAGCTCGAAATACGGGTTCTCCGTCGTCGCCCCCCACAGCGCGATCACCCCGTCCTCCACCGCCGGCAGCAACACGTCCTGCTGCGCCTTGTTGAAGCGATGGATCTCGTCCAGGAACACCAGCGTCCGCTTGCGGTACATGTCCCGCTCGCTCGCCGCCTGCGCGATCACCCCGCGCACGTCCCGCACGGTGGCCGACACCGCGCTCAATTCCACGAACCGTCGCTCCGTCATCGCCGCCGCAATCCGCGCCAGGCTCGTCTTTCCCGTCCCCGGTGAGCCCCACAGCACCACCGACCACATCTCGTCGCGTTCCAGCGCCATCCGCAGCGGCGCGCCGGGTCCCACCAGGTCCGCGTGCCCGCTGAACTCATCCAGCGTCCGCGGGCGCATCCGCGCCGCCAGTGGCATCGCCGCCTTCCGTGCCTCGGCCCCGGCGTGCGCGAACAGGTCCTCAGTCATCCGGCGGGGCCTGCAGGGCCCGGCCCACCTCCGCCTGCAGGCGGCGCGCCTGTTCCACGCCGTGGTCCGGTCCAAGCTCCGGCGCATAGCGGGCGGCCATGTACATCTCCGTCAGCCCGTCCACCGCCGCCGTCGCCCCCGTACAGCGCGCCGCCAGCCGCTCCCGGTACTCGCTGGGCGTGGACGACGGTCCCCGATACACCCCCCGGGCCGAGGCTTCGTCCACCGTTTCGGCGTAGATCTCGTGCAGTTGCTGCCGCACCGTCCCGGCGCCCCGTCGCCGCATCGACGCCAGGTTCGCCTGCATCGCCCGACGTCGACCGGCCAGCGCCCGCACCGACGCCCCCACCGCCTGCGCCACCGTCCGCGTCCATCCAAACAGGCCCAGAATCGACGCCAGCAGCGCCTGGAGAATCAACAGCAGGTGAGTCAGCAGCGACCGGCTGGCCCGTTGCGCCGACACCCGCTGGTAATTTCGCTGCACCGCCCGAAACAGCCAGTACAGCGAAAACCCTCCCGCAATCAGCACGATGATCGCGGCTATGAACAGCCCGAAGTCGATGCCCTCGCCCTCCGCCTGCAACAACTCCTCGGGCGGCAGCGGTTCAGTGAAGCCGCCGCCCTCCGGCCGCAGCAGCTCGATCAGCCTGGCAATCAGGCTCAGGATCAGCAGGCCAAAGGCCAGCACGATCCGGGCCACCCACAGCATTCCGTCCAGGATCAGCAGCCCGAACCCCGCAAACAGGTCCGTGTCCGCCGCCGGAATCAGCAACGCCACCACCAGCGCCACCACCAGCAGCACGATGGCCGACCGGATCCACGTCCCCGTCAGACCCGGCGCCTGCGCCGCCAGTTCAAGCGACCACTGCGAAGTCCGCCGCACCAGGTTCGCGTAGCTCAGCAGCAGCAGCACGCTCACGTAGT
The DNA here is from genome assembly GCA_034422315.1 of Chloroflexota bacterium. Classification (GTDB taxonomy): domain Bacteria; phylum Chloroflexota; class UBA11872; order UBA11872; family UBA11872; genus UBA11872. Next base: position 2,952 of record DAOUJT010000161.1, read on the forward strand.
ACAGCACCATGATGATCAGCGCCGTCTGCACCACGCCCGCCTGCTGCGTCTCCGAGCCCACCGCCACGTTGAACGCCGTCAGCCCAACCAGGATTCCGCCCGCCGTGGCCGCCAGCTGGGTCAACTCCCCAATCGCCGCCGACCGGTCCACGTACCGCCCCCGGTCGTTCAGCCACTCGTAGTACTGCGGCGACCGCTTCGAGGGCGGAATCTCCGAGCGCTGCGGATGCAGCAACTCGATGTTCCGCAGTACCCGCATTCCGGCCATCCAGGTCAGCGCCAGGATCGTGATCAGCATCAACGCCGTCAGGTCCAGCAACCCGCCCACGATCCCCAGCACGCCGTCTCGAGCATCCGGCGCCTGCCCAAAGAACGCTGTAACCCGAACCAGCAGCAGAATGGGAATGACCAACGCCGCCCAGTGCTTCCAGCTATAGCTCCCAGCCGAGTGCCGCCCCCCATACGCCGCCACGATCATCGACACCACGAACACCAGCGTCATGATCACCAGGAACACGTACGCCCGGTCCGCCCCCACCGTGATCGTCTGCATCCACAGCGTCAGCCCTGCGCCGAACAGCCCGAAGCAAAGGGTGGCGATCGCGCCCAGGATCGTCCGGCTAAACGGCCGCTCGGTCGTCTCGCCAGACACGCACGTGTTCCTTGTCCGTAATCGCAAACGCCGTCAGACCTGCGGCCCGCGCTGCCCCCGCGGCCAACGTCGCCGCCGACCCATCGGTAAATACGACGATCACTCGGTGGCCCAGTTTGCGTTGCGCCACCAAACTCGCCAACAACTCGTTCGACCGGAGTCCCGTCAGCACGATCAGCGTCGCCCCCCACGGCATCGACCGACCCGCCGTAGTCACCGCCTGCGCCGCATGCTCCCCGGCCAGCAGTTCAACGCGCGCCAGCAGGTCCAGGCATGACATCAGGTGCCCGCGCCCTCGTCCGATGGGAACATGCGGAACTCGTCCGGACATCCGCTCTCGCATTTCCTCGTGCGACCCGCCTCGTACCCCGCCCAGGTAGATCGGGTCCAGCCCATTGACTACGATCCCCACGCTCTGCCGGTTCTCCAGCATGAACGTCGCCAGCGAGGCCGCCGCCGTCACCGCCATCTCCGAGGCGGGCCCGCGCCACATGCGGCTATAGCTCGCGTGGTCCAGGTCCACCAGGATCTGCACTTCGTGGCTTACGGCCGGCTCCAGGTTCCGCACCATCAGGCGCCCGACCGCCGCCGTTGCCTTCCAGTTGATCAGCCGCTGCGAGTCCCCCGGTTCATAGTCGCGCGAGCCCACCACCCGGATCGGATCGTGATAGATCCGTTGGTGCGACCGCATGTCCCCAAACGGCGTATTCGACTCCACCTGGAACGCCTCGATCGACACCACCTGCGGGTACACGATCACGAACTCCGCCGTGTCGATCAGCAGGTCCTGGCTGGCAAGCCCGAACACGTCGCCAAACCGAACCTGCAACGGCCCCAGCCGGTGGTACCCACGATGCGTAGCCGGCAGCGTGTACTCGATCGTCGTCGACCCTTTAGGCCGCAGCCGCACGACCTGCCGAAGGGCGTCATACGTCGCGATCCGCGTCGGCAGCGCCTCCCGCACACTCAGCCACGGCACTGGCAGCAGTGACCTGTTCTCGATGTGAATGGTGACCGCAACTGTCTCGTCCTGGAACACCCGCGGCGCAAACTCCCGCCGTACCTGCAACCCCCGCCGCATCCGCCAGACCCACAGGTGCGTCAGCACCAGCACCGCAATCAGCAGATACGAAGCCAGGAACAGAAAGGGAAGTCGCGTAAAGAACGCCGCCCCTAGCAGCACCACCGTCAAAATGATCAGGCTAGGCACGGCGCACGCTCATTCGTCCTGGGCTCGCTGAGGCGACCTGGCTGACGGTCAAATCCGCCGCGGCGGGTCCGGGCAGGCTGGCGAACTCCCAAGTCATCGGTCAGCCGCCGCTGGAAATCAGCTCTCGCCGTCGCCCTCGTCAACGAGGCGCAGTTCAGTCGATTCCATCAGCGAGCGCACCAGGGCATCCGAGGTCACCCCACGCAGCGAGTGCTCCGCCGAAACCAGCACGCGGTGGGCCAGGATTGAGGGCGCCAACTCCTTCACGTCGTCGGGCAGCACGAAGCTACGACCGCGAATGGCCGCCAGCGCCTGCGCGGCCCGATGCAGAGCCAGCGACCCGCGCGGGCTAGCCCCCAGCGCCACTTCCGGCCGGTCGCGGGTCGCTCGCACCAGCCGCAACAGAAACTCAATCACCGTGTCGTCCACGTGCACATCCCCAACGCCCCGCTGCAAGTCGGCCAGCGTTCGCAGGTCAGACACCTGTTCCAGATCATCGATCGGGTGCCCATGCCGCTGCCCACCCAGCACGTTTCGCTCGTCGTCGAACGTCGGATAGCCCAGCGACAGCCGCATCATGAAGCGGTCCAACTGCGCTTCCGGCAGTGGGAACGTGCCCTCGAACTCCACCGGGTTCTGCGTGGCCAGCACGATGAACGGCGTCGGCAGCGGGCGCGTCACCCCGTCCACGCTCACCTGCGTTTCGCTCATCGCCTCCAGCAACGCTGATTGCGTCCGCGGCGTCGCCCTATTGATCTCGTCGGCCAGCAGCACGTTCGCGAACACCGGCCCGGCCCGAAACTCGAACTCGCCGGACCTCTGGTTGTAGACCGACACCCCCGTCACGTCGTTCGGCAGCAGGTCGGGTGTGAACTGGATGCGCCGGAATTCACCGCCTAGCGAAATCGCAATCGACCTGGCCAGCATCGTCTTCCCGGTGCCTGGAACATCATCCAGCAACACGTGCCCGCGGCACAACAGCGCCACCAGGATGCGCTCGATCTCCGCTTCCTTACCCAGGATGACGCGGCTTGCGGCGCCAATAACGGTTTGCCGAAACTCGGCGTACGGCGCTGGATCAAACGCCATCCCTGCCCCTTCCTCTCAAGTCAACGGCGGTGCATCCGCCTCCAGGGCAGGCCCGCACGGCGCTGCCGCCTGCGGCGTACTTTGCCAGAACTATCCTGGCCGCGCCCGTGTCGTCGCGCCCGCACGCCGAAAATCGACGCACCCAGGTCAACAACCCGGCGCCCAGAATCTCTCCGGGGTACGCTTTCACCAAGCATGAGCGCCCTTCTCACGTAACCCAGATGCAAGCCCGCGCCAGCGATCCTGAAGCCTTTCTCCAGCCGGGCGCCATTACCTTGCCGAAAGGCGACTGGTACGTGGAACCGCCCGTGGACGGCGACTACGACATCAGCGCCCAGACCGACGGCGCGCGTGGCCAGTACATCAGCATGACCTACCCGGAGGGATTTCAGGCCTGCGTCCACATCGATGACCTGGGCGTCCTGCGCTGCCAGCTCTACCGCTACAACGGCGTCTGGCCCTGCGACGTCGACTACGCCAACCTGCGCATCCGCTTCCGCGGCGTTACGGGCGCCGCATGAAGTCCCCCGCGCCGCCCCAGGAAGCCATCGCCCGGATAGTCACCCTCGCCCTGGCCGAAGACATCGGCTCCGGCGATCTCACCAGCCAGGCCGTCGTCCCGGAGCACGCACGCTTCCGCGCCGCCCTCACCGCCCGCGAACCGCTCACGCTGGCCGGCCTGCCCGTCGTTCATGAGGTCTACCGCCAACTCGGCGATCCCGAAGCCCTCGACGATGCTGCCCGTGAAGGCGCCCAACTCCAGCCCGGCGAAGTTGCGGGATTCATCGGGACTAATGCCCGCCTGGCCCTCACCGGCGAACGCACCGCCCTCAACTTCCTCCAGCGCCTCAGCGGCATCGCCACGCTCACCCGCACATTCGTCGACGCGGTCGCCGGAACTGGCGCATGCATCCTCGACACCCGCAAAACCGTCCCCGGCCTCCGCGCGCTCGACAAGTACGCCGTCGCCATGGGCGGTGGCGTCAACCACCGCTTCGGCCTCTTCGACGCCGTCCTGATCAAGGACAACCACATCGCCGCGGCTGGCGGCGTGGCCACCGCCCTCCACGCCGCGCTGTCGGCCAACCGCAACGGCGTCCGTGTTCAGATTGAGGTGGACACGCTTGACCAACTCGACGAAGCCCTGGCCGCCGGCGCGGAGTTTGTCCTGTTGGACAACATGACGCCGGCCCAGGTTCAGACAGCCGTGAATCGAACAGCGGGGCGCGCCCGCTTGGAGGTCAGCGGCCTCGTCAACCTGGGCAACGTCCGCGCCTACGCCGAAACCGGCGTGGACGACATCTCAGTCGGCTCGCTCACCCACTCCGCCCGCGCCGTCGATATCGGGCTTGACGCTACCGAACTGTCCTAACCGTCATTCAGTCGGCGGAGGGCCCCCCGACTCAACCCACGAACAGCGGCGCCGTCCGCGGCCACGAGCGCTCATGTGCCAGCAACCGTCGCTTCACGTCCAGCCCCCGCGAATAGCCTCCCAGGCCGCGAGCGGCCACGACCCGGTGGCAGGGAATAAACACCAGCAGTTCGTTCGCCCCAATCGCCGTACCCACCGCACGCGTCGCTCGCGGCTGCTCCAACGCGCCGGCAACCCAGCTATAGCTCTGAACTTCCCCGAAAGGAATCCCGCGCAGCACGTCCCAGGTTCGCTGCTGGAACTCCGTGCCCGCACGCCGGTCCAGCGGAATCTCCAAGCGTTGCCGTCCGGATACCAGGTATTCCCACAGCTGCTCCAGTCCGTTCCCCGCAATCTGGTGGGCGCTCCAGCCCGACGCGGCGCTCGACGGCTCGGCCAGGCGTCGCGTATGCAGTCGCTGGGCCCCGCGCGAACGGTTGCGCGCCGCCGTCGACGCCGCCCGCAGCTCATCCACGCAGGCCGCCTCCGAGGCATGCGCCAGCGTGGCGCTCACCAGGCCAACTTCCGTCGCGGCCACCCCGCACCAGTCCCACGGCTCGACGCGGCGGGCGACCAGGGCAATTTCCTGGATCTCGCCCGCCATCGGTCAGGCGGCTGACGCGCCCGGCACCGGAACGAAGTCGAGAATCCCCGCCACGATGGCGCGCGTGTCCACGCTGCGAATGCGCGCGGCCGGACTCACGATCACCCGGTGCGACAGCACCGACTCCGCCAGCCGCTTCACGTCGTCCGGAACCACGTAGTCGCGCCCGCCGATCGCCGCCATCGCCTGCCCGGCGCGAAACAGCCCCAGGCTGCCCCGCGGGCTGGCGCCCAGGTACACGTCGTTGTGCTCGCGCGTCGCGCGGCTGATGTCCACGATGTAGCTCGATACCAGCGGATCCACGTACACGTCCTTCACCGCTTCCTGCGCCGCAAAGACCTCCTCCAGCGTCACCACTTGCTGGATGTCGTCGATCGGCTGCTCACGTTGCCGCGTCGCCAGCACTTGCAACTCGTCCTGACGCTCCGGATAGCCCAGGTTGACCCGCATCAGAAACCGGTCCAACTGCGCCTCCGGCAGCGGAAACGTGCCCTCGTACTCAATCGGATTCTGAGTCGCCAGCACCAGGAACGGCTCCGGCAGCGTGTAAGTCGTCCCATCCACTGTGATCTGGCGCTCCTCCATCGCCTCCAGCAGCGCCGACTGCGTCTTGGGCGTGGCTCGGTTTACTTCGTCCGCCAGCACGATCTGGGCCATCACCGGACCTTCACGAAACTCGAACTCGCTGGTCTTCTGATTGAAGATCGTCACTCCCGTCACGTCGCTGGGCAGCAGGTCCGGCGTGAACTGCACCCGCTTGAAGCTCAGCCCAACTGAGCGGGCGATGGCCTTGGCCAGCGTGGTCTTGCCCACGCCCGGCACGTCCTCAATCAGGATATGCCCGTCCGAGAGCATCGCCACCACCACAAGCTCAATGGCATCGCGCTTGCCCACGATGACGGTGGCCACGTTGTCGATGATCCGGTTCGCGACCGTGCGAATGTCTTGCATGCGGTTTCTCAGCCGAGGCCGCGGGCCCCGGGAGTGGCAGTCCGGGAAGGTGCGGCAATATAGCCGACCAACCCCGGACGGCTCTCCAGTCGCAACGGCGAATTGACGCCCCGCGCCAGCCCCGTCACATTAGTGGCGCCGCGCGCAGCGGCGGCCGGCGGGGATAGTTGAGTGGTACAACATGGGCTTCCCAAGCCTAAAACGCGGGTTCGATTCCCGTTCCCCGCTCCAGTGTTTCAGCGGCTGCGACGAAGAACCCGCCCCTCCCAGCCGCGAGCAGCGACAGATCCGGCGCCTACGCCTCGTCCTGAATTGTCGGCAACACAAACTGCCGAACCGAATCCCTACCCAGCACGATCAGCTTCCCGTCGATCTCGCTCACCCAAATCGACCGGATGTCCGCAAAGAAATCGTCCGACCCGGCGTATTTGAACTGCCGCACAAACTCGCCGGCGGTTTCCTCCCGCTTGTCGACCTCCACAATCCGCTTGTTAGCCGAATCGACAAGGTAGAGGCTGTCCGTATCGACCTCGGTGAAGATGCGCGTAGCCTTCAGCGAGTCTCCGTCCAAGCCGCTGATCTCAAACGCCTCGCGCTGCCCGCCCCGCAACCGCATCACCGACGCGTCGGACATCAGCACGAAGATGTCGCCGTCAATCGCCATGTCGATGGCGCGGCTCAGGTCAATTTCGGCAGTCGCCAAAACGTATGAGCTTGGCGCGACTTCGTACCCACCCGCCGTCGCCTGGTACTTGTGGATCGCATTGGCGCCTGGATCCAAGACGTAGAAATTGTTGTTGAAGTTGTCAAACGCCACTGGCGTCCGCCACGTTTCGGTTCCTGTGATCCGCAACAGCCGCGGATTCTGGTCCGGTTGCAGGCTCACCAGGTTGTAGCGGCTGTCCAGCACCAGCACGCTCAGGGCTCGATTCACCACCGCGATCGGGTCCTGGACCGTGATACTGCTCACCACGTCGCCCTTGCGCAGCACCGTGGCGCCTTGTCTCGCCGTCTCGAAGGACACCACGCGACTCGTGGTGGCATCGATCACGTACTTGGCGTCGACCCGCACGTCCATCTGTTCGGCCGCGCTGCCCACCCCTGCGCTGTCAAAGTCGCCGATGGTGGCGCTGGTCACCACCGTTCGGACCCGGTTGAGTCGATCCTCTTCGCGGCCGATCTGACTGAGCAGCCGGTTGATATCGGGCGCCAGCGTGCGCTCCACGTCCGCCGTCAGGGCCTGATTCGCCAGGTCCTTGGCATCCCGAAGCACCAGCAGCGTGGCCGCGCGATTCTCGTCGGGATCCCGATCCAGCGCTTCGCGGTAGCGGGTTTCGGCGTCGGTAAACAGCGTCGCGGCAAGCTCAGCGCCCACGGCTGGCGACTGCGTGGCTTCAACGGCACTGCCTACTTGACCCGCCTGCGCGTCCTCAGTCGATCCGGCATCCAGCGAACCGGGCGCAGACTCGCTGTTGCGCAGGAACAACACGGCGCCCATGACCACCAGCAGCACCAGCGAGATCCCGAACAGCAGCGTTCCCGGGCCCGGCAGCGATCGCCGCGGCCGGTATCGAAACGCGTCTTGGCCGCCCCGCAGCGGCTCACCAACGGCGCTGAGGGCTGGCGTCGCCTGTGGCGGCGTCGACCTGGAACGCTCGCCAGCGCCAGGTCCGGCCGACCGCAACGAGCGAAGACTTGCCCAATCGTCCTCCATCGCGCCCGCCTCGCCCACCGCGGCCGAGGCCGGGGCCGGCGTGGGCGGCGGCATCGTCGGTTGCACCGGGTCCGGCCGACCCGTCACCAGGCGCACCAGGCCGCGCACCGCCACCACCGGCAGCACCAGGATCATCAACAGCACCGTGAACGGCAGCCCGACGATCCGCTGGACCGGCGAGCGCTGTGGCGGGATGTCCCCCAGGCGTTCCCGCAGAGCGGGGGCGTCGTCCCAGGCAGACTCGGGCGCCGCCGGCGACTGTACGCGGCTGGCTTGGCCGTTGGTGGGCATCGCGCCCGCCGGGCCGGCTGACATCCAGGCGCCGTCAGCCACCGGCCCCGCCACCGGCGCCGGCGTCTCGGCGCCAACGCCCAGCACCATCACGCCGCATGTCGCGCCGCCCCGCTGGGCCATCACCGAACACAGGTCATGGGCGGCTCGTTGCGCGCTGCGGCCCTGTAGCAACCCTTGAATCTCGCGTTCCGTCAGCGATCCACGAAATTCTGTTGACGCCAGCACCACCACGTCGTCCGGGTCCAACTCCACCCGGAAGATCTCCACGTCCTGATCCGGAACCGGATCACGGAAACTCGTGGGCTGGGGCTCCGCCGGCAGCGCATTCAGAACCCCGTCACGCAGCACAAACACCTGGCTCGGCAGCAACTGGGCCAGGTACAACTGATCGCCCGCGTGCACCGCGCCGGTCGCTCCCAGCGTCTCGCCCGGACCAGCCAGGTCCATGTCGATCGATACGCTCTGGGCCGCTTGGCGCATGCTCTGCACCAACGCGCTGGCGATCCCCTCCGATTCGTCCGAGTAGTAGTGCGAGGCCACGGCTTGGCCGAACGAGGCCGCCTGCTGGTCGCTCCCGCCCTGGACCAGGAGATACAGATCGCCAAGCCCGGGACGATCCGCCGGCTCACGCTGAGCGTGGGTCCGGGGGCTGTCCTGCCGCGTCATGCCGCCGCTGAGGGCGGCCGACCCTACGTCAACAGCGAGCGCCATGGGTTCCGGTGAGCGGTCGTCTCAGGTGAGGGCGGGGTTTGGCCTGGCGAACTAATGGATCGAAATACATTGTCGCGCGCATACCCCTATGCTAGCGTGAATCATTCGACTGGCTCGTTGCCGACCAGTTCTGGGAGTTGCCCCTGCGTTCACCATCACCTCGCGCTGACCAGCGGCCGCGGCCCCGCGGTCCGCGAATCAATGAGCAGATTCGTATTCGTCAAGTTCGCCTGATTGCCGAGAACGGCGAACAGATCGGTATCACCCCTACGCCCATAGCGCTGGAGATGGCGCGCGAGCGCGGCCTTGACCTCGTTGAGATCGCCCCCAACTCCCAGCCCCCGGTCGCCAAGATTCTCGACTACGGCAAGTTTCGCTACGAGCAGAATCGGCGGAAGGCCGAAAACAAGCGGCGCCAGAAAGCCGGCACTGTCAAGGAAGTCCGCTTTGGCCCCCGCACCGGCGACCACGACATCCAGTTCAAAATCAAGCGTCTTGAGAAGTTCCTCCGCGAGGGCAACAAGGTGAAAGCCTGGGTCCGCATGCGCGGCCGCGAACTGGCTCATCCCGAAGTCGCCCTGCGCGTCCTCGAACGCGTCAAGACCAGCCTGGAACCCTACGGCGTGATCGAACGCGATATCACCCGCGAGCAGGATGGCCGCGTCTTGAGCATCATCATGGCCCCGCAAGGCAAGAACTAGCGGCAGCAACCCCGCGGCCTGGAGTCGGTATGCCCGCGTCGGTGCGATGGCACCCGGAGGAACAGCGCAATCCTGACGGCAGCGTCCGCCGCGTCCAGGCGGCCTGGCTCGTCGCGGAACCTACCGAGGACGAACCGCGGCGACGCTACCTCGCCTACCTCGGCAACACTCCGCACGTCACCCAGCAGGTTAGGGAGGAATGCCAGGTTCTGTATCCTGAGGTCCAGATCGACTGGACCGCCGTGGCGCGGGCCCTTGAACACCCCCCGCCCATCGAAGGACTCGACCTTGAGACGCTGGCGCAGCGCTGGGCCCAAATGGCCGCCAACCAGGGGCTCGACCCCATGGAGGTCGAAATCCGCATCGGCGGCGGCTGGAAGCGCCCCCTCTCCAACCTGGCCCGGCTCCTCTCGGATTCCGCCGCCGTCGCCCGCATGGAACGCACGTCCGGCTCCATCCTCGCCTACATGCTCCAGTTTCACCCCGACTACGCCTACGCCCTCACGAAGCTGGGGCTGCTCATGACCGGCCGGCACACCGAGCTCGAGCAGTTGGAAGCCGAGGAGGCCTCGGCGCTGCAAGGCGCGCCGCGCGCCCGCCAGGTCGAGTTCTGGCGAGCCCAAGCCGAGCGGATCGCAAACTCGCTGAATACCTAGCCGCACCCCCGCGGCCGCATCTCCCAGTCATTGCCACCGCCACTCTCGTTCGCCAATTCGGAGGTCCCCATGTCAGCCGTACCCGCATCCACCTGGTCACGTCGCACCCATACCTGCGGCGCGCTGCGGCGCGATGACGCCGGTTCCACCGTCGTCCTCAACGGCTGGGTGAACCGCCGCCGTGATCAGGGCGGCCTGATCTTCATCGACCTCCGCGACCGCTACGGCATCACCCAGGTCGTCATCAACCGCGACGACAACGCCGAAGCCCACGAGGCCGCCTCGCGCGCCCGCTCCGAGTACGTCCTGGCCGTCACTGGCCAGGTCCGCGAACGCCCCGCCGGCACCACCAACCCCGACCTGGCCACCGGCGAAATCGAAGTCGGCGATGTTCAACGCGTCGAAGTCCTCGCCGCCTCCCAGCCCCCGCCATTCGAAATCACCTCCGACCGCGGCATCGACGAGTCGGTTCGCCTCACGCACCGCTACCTGGACCTCCGGCGCCAGCGCATGCGCGAACTCACCGAACTTCGCTTCAACATCACCCGCGTCATGCGCGAGTTCCTCTGGGAGCGCGACTTCCTGGAACTGGAAACCCCCACCCTGGTCAAGAGCACGCCCGAGGGCGCCCGCGACTTCATCGTCCCCAGCCGCCACTACCCCGGCCAGGCCTACGCCCTCCCCCAGTCGCCCCAGCAGCTCAAACAGCTGCTGATGGTGGCCGGATTGGACCGCTACTTCCAGCTGGCCCGCTGCTACCGCGACGAAGACCTCCGCGCCGACCGCACCGCCGAGTTCACCCAACTCGACATCGAGATGGCCTTCGTCGAGCGCGAGGACATTCTCGAGCTCATCGAGACCCTCTACCTCCGTCTGGCCCGCGAACTCTCCGACAAGCGGCTCTTGCAGGAACCCTTCCCCCGCATCACCTACGCCGACGCCATGGACCGCTACGGCACCGACAAGGCCGACCTGCGCTTTGGCCTGGAACTGGTGGACGTCAGCGACGCCGCCACCGGCCACGGCTTCCGGGTATTCGATCAGGTCGTAGAGAACGGCGGCGTCATCAAGGCTGTCGTCGCTCCGGGCTCCGCCGCCTTCACCCGCCGCGAAGTCGACAGGCTGCAGGACGTGGTCAAGACCCACGGCGCGGCCGGACTCGCCACCGTCGCCCTCAACAGCGACGGGACCCTGCGCTCGCCCCTGGCCCGCTTCTTTGGCGACGACGGCTTGCGCGCCCTGGCCGGCGCCGCCGGCGCCGAGCAGGGCGACCTGGTCTGCCTGGTCGCCGACAAGGTCGAGACCGCCAACGCCGCCCTCGGCGAGCTACGCCTGGCCCTGGGCGAGAAGCTGGACCTGATCGACCCCGACGTCCTGGCCTTCGGCTGGATCATCGACTTCCCGCTCTTCGAACCCAACGAGGAAACCGGCGGTCTCACCTTCTCCCACAACCCCTTCTGCTCCCCCGCCGATGACTCCTTCGACCTGCTCTACACCGACCCCGCCAAAGCAACCGCCAAGCAGTACGACCTCGTCTGCAACGGCCACGAGATCGGCGGCGGCTCCATCCGCGCCCACCGCGCCAAGGACCTGCACCGCATCTACCAGGTCATGGGCTTCGACGAGGACAGCATCCAGGAACAGATCGGCCACATGCTCCAGGCCTTCCAATACGGCGCCCCGCCCCACGGCGGCATCGCCATGGGCCTCGACCGCATCGCCATGATCTTCGGCGACAC
>DAOUJT010000162.1:0-15454 GCA_034422315.1 Chloroflexota bacterium
TGCCGCATGCTTCGCAGCGTTCGGTCGGCCAGGCGCACCACGGCCGTCACGCGGTCCGGCGTGATCAGGTCGACCGCGTCGCGCAGCGCGACGTGTGAAGTGACCCTGAACGTGCTGAACTCAGGAATGACGTTCATCTCTCCGAAGAGACCGTCGTACCCGGCGAAGTCGGCGAACATGTGGGCCTCGTCCGGAAACTGCCAGCCTCCCCGGTGCAGGGCGGCCTTATTCAGCGAGGCGTAGCAGATGGCGTCAAGGTCTCCCGCCAACGCGAGACCGATCATGCACTTCAGCGTCTCGCCGCAGACTCGGCCGGACTCGGGCGAGACCTGGCCTCTCACGAACTGGCTTAGATCCACGTTGCCGAGGTCAACGACGGGAACGGTGCGGCGAGGCCAGGTCACTTCCTCTAGCGTCTCGTAGACCTCGTAGTCGAATCTCAGGCCGGTGTCCCGCATGCCTTGCTCGAGGACGCGCACGTCGCCGACGATCGCGACTCGAGCACGATCGCCGACAGCGCCGGAGGCCATGGCCTTCACAGCGACCTCGGGCCCGATGCCGCAGCTGTCGCCGAGCATGAGCCCGATCAGCGGCCGGCTGTCATCCGTCACACCGATTCCCCTTTCGGCGCTGGCGCGCGTTTCCGTTGCGACTGAGATGAGCCAGCGTGGACACGGCTCGATGGTCTCTAACCGTTCCGGCGCTTACAAATCCTCGCGCGCCCGCTATGGTGACGCGCCTGGTCGCCACCCCGCAAAGAAATTGCCCATGCCTCGCCTGGACCCGACCGAACTCGTCATCGGCGATGCGCCGCAGTACTTCTTTGACAACGGCGTCGTCAGCGCCGTCGCGGATATCACGCGTACAGTCCACCGTCCCCGCAAGTCGCCGGCCAACCCCGTCATCCAGGCCGACCGGCCCTGGGAGCACGTCACCTACTTCTCGTTCAACGGCTGGCAGGCCTGGCACGACGTAGACACCGGGCGCACCCACTGCATGTACGAGGACTGGTGGCTGGACCGCGACAAGCTGGCCCGCGGCGAGGGCGGCACTATTCACGCCTGGGCCAACGCCCGCATGCGCTACCTCTACGCGCATTCCGACGACGGCGAGACCTTTACCAAGCCACCCATGGGCGTGTTCAGCCACGACGGTGAAGACACCAACATCGTGATGGGATCGGAAGTCGACGGCTCGCCGCACTCGATGGGCCTGCTGCGCGACCCCTGGGAAAGCGACGACTCGCGTCGCTTCAAGGCCCTGTACTTCCACGTGCCACCCACGGAGGAAGAAGTCGGCGGAGGCGTTGTTCGCCACGGCGTCTCGCCCGATGGCATCCACTGGACACCGCTGGACGAGCCTCCGGTGGTTGGCGCCGAGCGCGCGCGACTGGATGACACGGCCATCGTGGCCGTCGATCCTGAATCCCGCGCATATCTCGCCATTACCCGTCACCCATTCATGGTCGGCGCGCCCGACCCGCTGCGCCTGCCGCCTCTGGGACCAACCGGCGGCACGCCCACATATGACGTAGCCACGGACCAGCCGGGCGGTCGGAATCGCCGCCGCGTCTTCATGATGGAAAGCGCCGACTTTCACCACTGGACCCGGCCCCGACTTGTGCTGGCCCCCGATCCCGACATCGACAATCTCGATACGTCCTTCTACGGCATGTCGCTCTACCGCGTTGGCGCCCAATGGCTCGGATTCATGGGCGTGTTCAACATGGTCAGCAACACCATGCACGTGGAACTGACCCACAGCCGCGACGGGCGAACCTGGCGACGCGTCTGGCCGGGTCGTCCGTGGCTGAAACCCGGTCCGTCCGGGGCTTGGGATCAGTTCATGGTCAACGTGTCCAGCGCGCCGGTGGCGAAAGACGGTGAGCTGCGCGTCTACTACGGCGGCTCGCGCAACCATCACGACTGGTGGTTCGCCGGCCCGCCCGAGCAATACGCCGGATCCACCGCCTGGGACCACCTGCCCGAAGTCAACGACATGAGCAACGTCGGCTACGCCCTGGGCCTGGCCCGCATGCGGCCGGACGGCTTCGTGTCGCTGGATGCCGGCCGCGAACGCGAAGGCCTCATCGTCACCGAGCCCGTGGTCGCCCCCGGCGACCGCCTGCGCATCAACGCCCGCTGCCGCCCCGGGGGCTATCTGCGCGTGGAAGTCACCGACGCGCAAGACCGACCACTCACCGGCGCAACCGAAGCCGACTGCGACGCCTTCACCGGTGACGCCCTGGACCACATCGTCACCTGGAACGGCAGTGCCACGGTCCCCCACGGCAACCCCGGCGTCCTCGACCCCCGTCGCCCCGGCGCCCCCTACCGCCGCCTCCGCTTCACCCTCCGCAACGCCGAACTCTACTCATTCCGATTCACCACGGAGGACGCCAACCCGACCGACTGACCTGCCCCCGACTCCAGGCCCTCGGATCGCTCCGCGGTCCCGGAAAGGCAACGAAACTCGGCTAATTCAAAATCAGACTTTGAATTAGCCGAGTTTCGGCACTAGTATCTGTACATGACCATCCCGCGCGACCTCGCTCCCCGACTGCTGCAGGCCGCGCAGAAGTCGCCGTCCATCACGCTGACAGGGCCTCGCCAGAGCGGCAAGACCACCCTTGCGCGGACCGTGTTTCCCGAACACAGGTACGTCAGCCTGGAGGCGCTGGACACACGGGCGTTCGCAACCGAGGACCCCCGGGGTTTCCTGGCCCGGTATCCCGATGGCGCCATCATCGACGAAGTGCAGCGGGCTCCCGATCTCCCCGCCTACCTGCAGGGAATCATCGACGCCGATCCACGACCAGGCCGCTGGATTCTCACCGGCTCGCAGAATCTGGCCCTGGTCCAGTCGGTCAGCCAGTCTCTGGCCGGGCGAACAGCGGTCCATCACCTCCTGCCGCTCGCACGTCGCGAAATCGTGCGTTTCGCTCAGCATCCGGAAACGTTGGAGGCGGCCATGCTCGCCGGTGGCTATCCACGAATCTTCGACAGGGGGCTCGACCCGTCGGAGTGGCTCCGCTCCTATGTAGCCACCTACGTGGAACGCGACGTGCGGACCATCAGCCAGGTCGGCGACCTGACAATCTTTCAGCGATTCGTCGAGTTGTGCGCGGGTCGCACGGGACAGTTGGTCAACTTTCTGTCGCTGGCGAGCGATTGCGGGGTAACCCAGCCGACGGCCAAGGCCTGGCTCGGCATCCTGGAAGCCAGCTACCTCGTCTTCCGTCTGCCGCCGTATCACCGGAACCTTGGCAAGCGACTCGTCAAGACACCAAAGCTGCACTTCTACGACACCGGACTCGCCTGCTGGCTTATCGGGATACGCACCCCGCAGCAGCTACGCACGCACCCCCTGCGTGGCGCCATATTTGAGACTTGGGTCGTCTCCGAAATCGTCAAGCACCGCCTGAATCGCGGCGAAACGCGGGGCCTTTACTTCTACCGGAATCGGGATGGCGCCGAAGTCGACCTGGTCATTGAACACCCATCACGTCTGACGCTGGTCGAGGCCAAGTCGTCCCAGACCCCAAACTCAAGCCTGTTCAGTGGGGCGCTTCGTGTTCAGCGCCAGCTGTCCCAGGCATCGCCGCCGTCCGGATTAGCCGTGGTGTACGGGGGCGCCGATTCCCAAGATCGAACCGTTGGTCGCCTAGTCCGCTGGGACAACGTCCAGACGGCAGCAGAGTAGCGACCGTTCGACTTCAGTCCGGTCGCCCATCCGGGGTGGGTTGATACATGCGGATTGGGCGCCGGAAGTACGGTTGAACAGCATCGACGATTCTTCACCGCAGATCTGTCGAGGGCCGACGGCAGGACTCTCCGAGGTTACGCCGGCGAAGCTGCGAGCAGCCGTCCTCGCTCAGGCCTGCTCATCCCGGCTCCCGCAAGCTGGCCAACTCGCCACAGCGTCGCCTGGTTCGCCGTAACTACGGGCTTGCCCAGCGACGTTTCCATCATGCCGATGACCTCCGCCGTCCGCATCCCCGTGCAGCTGATAAACACTGCGTCGGCGTCGGGCCTGTCCACTTGCGACTCCACGATCTCCCGCGTCTCCGCCGGCTCCACGGCTTCGATATCGCAACGCAGGTTCAACCCAACCATGGCAGCTACCCGGAACCCCGAGGCTTCCAGGTAGGCCGACAGCCGTTCGTTTAGGGCGTCGATATGCGGCGAAAGCACCGCAACCGACTCTGCTCCCAGCGTTCGCAGGGCTTCCACGACGGCGGACGAGGTAGTCGTCGCGGGCACGCCGGATTCAGCCTCCATCTGGTCACTGATTGCCGCATCCCCGGCGGGACCCAGCACGTAGCTGCCTGAAGTACACCCATACGCCACGGCCTGTGCCCCGCGCGCGGCCAGCCGCCGCGCCGCGCGTCCGTTCTCGGGGTCCCGCGCCAGACCCTCCACCAGCGCCAGCGTGATGTTCTGTTCCGGCTCCGGTTCGATCCTCACCGGCTCAATGTCCAGCGCGAGATCGGGCCCGAAAAACCGCTCCAGTTCCGCCCGGTGCCCGTCCTGCACCGGTTCCGGCCACACAATGCCGACCCGACATGTGTCCACGGACGCTACCGCTCGATCAGTTCGCGCGGCCCGTGCGTCAAGACTTCGCAGCCATCCTCAGTGATCACGCTCGTCTCGCTGAATGCCACCCCAAATTCGCCAAGCCGCCGCACAGCGACCGGGTGGTGAAACACCATGCCCGGCTCCAGCACGCTGTCCGCGTCGCTTCGAATGAAGCCGGAACCGTCGGCCCAGTTCGGTGGGAATCCCGCCCCGATGCCGTAGCCGAACGTCCCATGAAACACCAGGTCATCGCCCGCGGCCTTCAGCTCGCGCCAGCCCGCCTCCGCCGCGTCGCTCGCGGCCACGCCCGGTCCCATGGCCTCCAGGACGGCATTCAGGGCGGCAAGGCACGCGTCGGCGGCCCCGCGCACCTCCGTCGAAGGCGAACCAATGGTCAGCGTGCGCATCTGCGGCGCCGTGTAGCGCTGGACGCAACCCCCGATCTCCAGCAGCACGTTGTCACCCGATCGGATGGTGTGGCGCTTGTGCGTGGTGTGCAGCATCCCCGAGCGCGGGCCGCTGGTGACGATCGGCGACAGGCATGGGTACTCGCTGCCGGCCCGCGCCATGGCCGCGAACGCCGCCCCAGCGACCTCACCATCAGCTACGCCGACCGCCGCGGTCGAGGTCGCGGCCGCCACCGCCGCCTGGGTAGCCACCGCCGCGCCGCGGATGTGCTCGATCTCAGCCGACGACTTGCGTCGCTTCAGCTCGATCAGCAGGTCGGTCGCGTCGATAAGCTCCGCCAGCGGTAACGCGTGTGCCAGCCCGGCGTAGAACGCCGTTGTCGCACCCCAGACGGCGCCGTCAAGTCCGATTCGCCCGCGCGTCACGCCGTACTCGCCGAGCATCTGCGCCGCATACGCCGGCCGCTCGACTTGTGGCGGGTACCCGTGCAGGTCGTCGAACCACACGCCCAGCATCGCCCCGCCGAACTCCGGCGGATCCATCGCCAGCGCCGGCTCGCCCTCCAGTGGCACAACCAGGCACGCGCCGCCATCCACCGCGAATGTCTGATAGCCGGAAAGATAGAACACGCTCGCCGAGTTCATCACCACCAGCGCGTCCAGCCCCTGGGCGTCCATCGCCGCCTGCGCGCGCACCAATCGCTCCTGGTACTCGGCCCTGGGAAACGCCGGCTCCGGCTCCAGGTCCGTCAGGCTCGTTTCGGCAAACGGTCCACCGCTCAGGCTCGCATGCACCCGCATCGCTACGTCCTTCCGTGGGCTACCGATACGTGCGCGGTCCCCACTGGGCCTCGTAATAGGGCGCAATCATGCCTCCGGGCGGCGCGACAACGTCCAGCCGCTTGCAGTCGGCGTCGGTAACCGAAACCTCGAGGGCTCCCAGGTTGCCCTTCCAATGCTCCAGGGTCCGCGGTCCAACGATCGGCGCGGTTATTCCCGGCTGACCCATGTTCCAGGCCAAAGCCAGTTGGCCGGGACTGCATCCCTTCTCGCCGGCGATGGCGGCGACCTCATCCAGCACCGCAAACGCCGCTTCGCTGTGCAGGTTTCGCTGCTCTTGGGTCTCCGGATTCCTCTCGAACCGCGTGCCCGACGGCGCGGCCGTGTCGCGCTGGTAGATCCCGGTCAAGAACCCGCTGGCCAGCGGCGCCCACGGAATGATGCCGATGCCATACGTCTGTGCCATCGGCACCAGTTCGCGCTCGATCCGTCGGTCCAGCAGGTGATACGGCGGCTGCTCGCAGATCGGCCGGTTCAGACTCAGCTTCTCGGCCACCCACAGCGACTCCACCACCTGCCAGGCCGGCCACGTGCTGGTGCCGATGTAGCGCACCTTGCCGCTTTGCACCAGATCGTCGAGCGCCCGCAGCGTCTCGTCCGGCGGAACGTCCGACGACGGACGGTGGATCTGATACAGGTCGATGTAGTCCGTCTGCAAGCGCCGCAGCGACGCCTCGCACTGCTCCAGGACGTGGCGGCGGCTGTTGCCCTGCGCGTTGGGGTCCTCGTCGTCCATCGCAAAGTGGACCTTCGTCGCTAGCACCGTCCGCTGACGCCGGCTCGGTTCCCGCAGCGCCTCACCCACGATCGTCTCGCTCGTCCCGCGACCGTACATATTGGCCGTGTCGATAAAGTTGACCCCGGCGTCCAACGCGTGATCGATGATCGACAGCGATGTCTCGCGGTCCGTGGCGTGCCCAAAGTTCCAGCAACCGATACAGAGCGGACTGACCTTGACACCAGTTCTACCGAGATTGCGGTATTCCACGACGCCTACTCCGACCCGGAAGCCCTAACTGCTTACGCGGCGAGTGTGTCACGTTGTCCGCCCAGGCGCAGCTTTCCCAACTTCACGCGGCGCGCGGTTGTGAGGCGTCTGTGGCTCGGGGCCGCCAGACATCTGTTCGTGCGTCGGTGCGAGAGGGAGTGTTCGCTCCGCTAAACTCCCGCGCGTTACCCCGCTTGGAGGGCGCACGCATGGCCAGTCGCCCGAACATCCTTTGGATCGTCATGGACTCGCAGCGGCCCCACAACATCGGAGCCTACGGCGACCCCAGAGGGGTGACGCCGGTCCTGGATCAGCTAGCTGCCGAGGGCGCCGTGTTCGAACGCAATATCACGTCCGCGCCGTGGTGCCTGCCCTCCCACGCCTCGATGATGACCGGCCACTACGCCAGCACGCACGGCGCCGACGGCCGGTACGAACGGCTGAGCGAGGAGTACCCCACGATCGGCGAGGAGCTGACCGAGCTGGGGTACGCGACGGTCGGCATTTCCAACAACGCCTATATGAGCGCCTCGTCGGCCTTGCATCGCGGCTTCATGGACTGGAGCTACGTGCTGCCGCCGCTGGGCGCAGCCGACCAGGACAAGGGCGGCGCGCAGGTGGTGCGGCAGATGCTGGACTGGCTGCGCGGGCACGAGGAGGACGAGCGACCGTTCTTCATGTTCGTGAACATCAACGACACCCACACGGCGTACATCGCGCCGGAGCCCTGGCACTCGCGCTGGGCGCCGGACGTCAGCCGCGAAGAGGCCCGCGAACTCAACCGGGCGCAGGGCGGCTTTGCCGATCCCTCGCGGATGGACGGGATGCCTGACGATGTGCGGGACAAGCTGTACGCGCTGATGGACGGCGAAGCCGCCTACGTGGACGACCTGATTGGTCGGGTGGTCAGCTACCTGCGGGACGCCGGGACGCTGGACGACACGATGGTGGTGGTGACATCGGACCACGGCGACGTGATCGAGGAGCACCCGCCGTACTGGAACCACCAGTTGACGGTGTTCGAAGCCGTGGCCCACGTGCCGCTGATCGTGCGCTATCCGGCGGCGTTCGAGGCGGGCTCGCGCGTATCAGTGCTTACGCAGACCCATGACGTGGTCGCCACGATTTACGACCTGATCGGCGCCGAGCCTCAGCTCGAGTGGCTGGGCGAGAGCAGTCACAGCCTGCTGCGCGCTCGCGACGGGGACGCCCGCGGCTATGCGCTGTGCGAATTTGCGTTTCCGGTGAACATGCTGGAGCGCGTGACGCGCCAGGGTCGGGCCTTCGAGTTGCGCCGGTTCTTCCGTGCCCAGCGGGCCTACTACCGCGACGAGTGGAAGTACATATGGACCAGTGACGGCCGCGACATGATGTACAACCTGGCGGACGACCCGACCGAACAGGTGAACCTGTTTGAGAGCGAGAACGACCGGGCGCGGGAGTACTACCTGGAGCTGGAAGCCGTGCTGGGCCGCATACCGGTGAACGACTACGGCGACTGGATGGTGACCGAGTACATGAAGGGCACGCCGAAAGAGAGCTGGGAGAAGATCCGGCGCTGGGGCTACCTACGACCGGGTCAGGCCGACAAGCCGGCGTTCCGCAACTAGGTCAACCGCCGGCGGCTCGGCGGTCAGGGCGCCCGGGCCTCCATGATCCAGGCGCGGCGGACGTTGAGAGGCATTCGCAGACCGTCGCGAGCGGCGTGGCGGCGAAGGAGACGTTCGCGGTCGTAGTCGAAGCGTTCAATCTTGGGTTGGAGTTGGCCGTCCGCGTCGGTGATCGTGAGGAATGAGGGCCGGCTGTCGTTGACCGAGAGGTTTGGGTCGTCGACGCGCCGGTCGATCTCGCGACCCCTGTGGTCGCGGTAGCGGAACAGCGGTGCCGCGACAGTACCGGGGTTGGCCAATGCACCGGCGGCGCCCTGGCTGATAAACGGGTAGTGGGTGTGCCCGATCACGGTGAGGTCAACGGCGCGGTCGGCGAAGACTTCCGACAACTCAGCAGGCCGAAGCCGCCAGTTGGTGGGCGCTTGCGTACGCAGATTGAAGTGGCCATGCATGAGACGCAGCGAGTAGCCGCGCCAGCGCACGTCCAGGATGTCGGGCAGGGCACTCACGAACTCGAGCTGGTCGGGCGTCATCTCCCGGTAAGCGCCAAGTTCGGTGTCGTCGGGTGCGCGTTCGACTTCAGGCGGCTCGGCCTTGAGGTAATCGAAGATCGCGCTGTCGTGGTTGCCACGGGTCGTGCGCCCGGTGGCGCGGCGCATCGTCCATTCGAGCGCGAATCGGCCGTCAATCCCGCCTTCAAAAATGTCGCCGTTGACAAATACGAGAAAGGGCGCGGTCTGTTGGTCGAGCCAGTGGTCCAGGGCGTCCAGCGGCTCCTTGTAGCCGTGCAGATCGCTGACGATCACTAGGCGCTGGATTGAAGGATTGACTTCGACCCGGGCGGTCAACCTGTCATCGGTAGGCGCGGAAGCGCCCAAGTCCGAATCGCTGGCGGCGTTGCAGCTAGACGGCATCGGGGTCAATCACTTGTGATGACGCGGCACGGGCAGACTAAGTCGCCGGTATGCGTCGTGTCATCGGATTTCACCACTCGCACACTGAGGTCCCAGGTGTCGAACCGCGCTTGGCAAGAGCATCTGAAGGTCCCCATCCAGTAGGCTGAGCGTTCGAGAACGTCCGACGCCCTCACCATTCCTGGAGTCGCCGCCATGACCATGACAATAAGCGCCCCACCTACGGCCGCCGAAATTGCTGATCTGAACCGGGAATACACCTTCTTCGACTGGGCGGCGCAGGGCGCGGTGAATCCGGTTGCGGTGGAGCGCGCCGAGGGGTCGTATCTGTACGACCACGACGGGCGTCGGCTCCTGGACCTGAACGCCCAGTTGATGAACGTCAACATCGGGCACCAGCACCCGGCGGTGGTGGAGGCCATCAAGGCGCAGGCCGACAAGCTGTGTTACGTGAACCCGCGCTTCGCTTCGCAGCCGCGCGGCGAGTTGGGGCGCGAGCTGGCCGAAATCACGCCGGGATCGCTGTGCAAGAGCTTCTTCACCCTGGGCGGAGCCGAGGCAACCGATCACGCGGTCAAGATCGCGCGACTGGCGACGGGCCGGCAGAAGATCGTGGCACGGCGCCGCTCCTACCACGGCTCCACCTACGGCGCGCTCTCGCTGACTGGCGAGGCGCGGCGTTGGGCCACCGAGCCGGGCATTCCCGGCATCGTGCGGGCCGCTGATCCGTACCCGTACCGCTGCCGGTTCTGCTCTGACGGCCCCCACTGCGACGTGAACTGTGCGCGGCGATGCGCCGACGACATTGCCGAGGTGATCCGGCTCGAAGGCCCGAATCACGTGGCGGCCGTGATCCTGGAACCGATCGCGGGCGCCAACGGCGTGATCGTGCCGCCGGACGGCTACCTGCAGCGCGTGCGCGAGATCTGCGACGAGTACGGCGTACTGTTGATCGCCGACGAGGTGATGAGCGGCTTCTGCCGCACCGGGCGCTGGTTCGCCGTGGAGCACTGGGGCGTGGAGCCCGACATCATGACCGTTTCGAAGGGTCTGACGTCGGGAACGGTCCCCCTGGGCGCCGTGGTTGTCACGGACGAAATCGCGCACCATTTCGAGGACAACCCGCTGTGGGCCGGGCTGACCTATGGGGCGCACACGCTGGGGTGCGCGGCGGCGCTGGCCACGATCCAGGCCTACCGCGATGAGGGAATCCCGGAACGTGTGGTGGAAATGGGCGAGCTGCTGAAGGACGAATATGCGGCCATGTCGGCTCGCCACCCGAGTATTGGCGAGGCGCGCAGCCTGGGGCTGTTCTCGGCGCTGGAACTGGTGCGCGACCGCGAGACGCGGGAACCGCTGGTGCCGCAGATCGATCCGGCGTTCGAGAACTACGGCGTCATGAAGGAGATGTTCGCCTACATGCTGCAGCGGGGCGTGGTGACGATGACGCGCTGGAACTGGGTGATGGTGAACCCGCCGCTGACCATCACGGCGGAGGAACTGCGCGAGGGTCTGGCGGTGGTGGACGAGGCGCTGGACCTGGCCGACCAGGCCATGGTCTGAGGGGCGGCGGAACGGGCGTCGAATCGCGGCGAAAACGGCGCCCTCGCGCGAATAAGAGTTTTTTCCAAAAAACTCTTGAGGCGCGGCGGGGTGCATTTTGGCGGGTCCGAGGCGGGCCGAGGACCGCAGGCCGGACTGCGGCTGAAGACGACGAAACGACGGGGCCACCGAGGAACGGCGCGTCCTGGCGAGGGAACGGAGGCGCGGTTCAGCGGGCGCGGCAGCGGACATTCGAGAACTCGGTTGCGAAGACATCAGGCATATTGTACACTGTCCGCATACGACAGGCAAGCACCGCTCGCTTCGTGAACCGGCGAGGGATCACGACGGCGCGGCGGGGGCTGGCCCGTGTCGACACGCACGCGCTCAGGTCGCCGTCCCGCGGTGAGGCGGGCTGACGACGAGGCGGGCTATTTCAACTGTGAGGGAATGCCGCGCCTCTAGCCGACGAGGGCTTTCTCCTTCTCGATCTGCTCGTGCTCTTCGAGCCAGACCTTGAGGGGGACGTCGGCGTCGGAGGGTGACGAACGGCCGAACTCGTTGGTGGAGTGGCCCATCATCTGCTTGAGGATGGGGTGCGAGTCGTCGTACCAGTCCTGCGGGTACTCCATGTCGTCGCGGGTGCGGATCCAGCGGTAGCCGTAGCCGTAGAAGAGGACTCGTCGGGTCACATCCGAGAAATTGGGCGTGGCGGCGTGCCAGATGCGACGGTCAAAGATGACGGCCGTGCCGGCCTTGACCTTGACGGGGATGGCACCTTCGGGCTGGACGTCGCCTTCGGCAGGTTCGGGCAGGGTATTGGACAGTTGGCTGCCCGGAACGACCCAGAAGTTGCCCATGCCCTCGTTGCTGACGTCGGTGAGGAAGTAGCCGACCTTGAGTGAAATTCGGGGGCGCGGGTTGGTTTCCATGTCCCGGTTCATCTGGCCGGAGTCCTGGTGCCAGCCCCAGGCGCGGGCGGACGGGTCGTAGGCGCCGGGTTCCCTGCCGGTGACGGCCAGATGGGTGTGGTAGAGGTAGACGTTCCAGCCGAGGATGCCCCAGACCTTAGGCAGCAGGCGTTCGTGGGCCACCATGTCGAAGAACGAGCGGTCGAGATGCACGAAGCCCAGCTTGTTGATGCGCTGGGTGATGGTCTTGTCGGTGCGGCCTTCTTCCAGGACGCCGCTTTCCATCAGGTCGTCGATGGTCTCGATCAGAGATTCCCGCAGATCGTCGGGAACGGCGTCCTCGACGACCAGGAAGCCGTCGCGCTCGAACGATTCGCGCTCGTCGTCGGTCAGGGCGTATTGGAGACAACTGGGATCCATAACCGGCCTCGATCCGTCCGGGTGCGGCAGTTCAGTATAGAAATAAGGGAGGCCAGCGGTCATCTGGCAGGGCTGCCGGACCCCTTAGCCCGCACCGCCCGCGTCGCCCGGCTGGGCGATGGTGACAACCCACTCGCCCTCGGCGAGTTCAACATTGAGCACGTATCTGCCAGCCGTGGCGATCTGGTCGGAGGCTCCACCCTGACGACTGAGCGGCGGGATGATGCTGACCGGCGCAATGGGGTCGGCCTGAGGATTGTCCAACGAGAGAAGGGATGCGCTGAAAGGTCCGACCGTCCCGTCGTAGAGGGCATTCACGACGACCAGGCCCTCGCGCAGTCCGAAGGCCTCGGTCTGGCCGGGTCGCAGGCCGTCGAACGAGATGGGGCGGTCGATGGGCGTGACGGTTGGCGCGGGGGCCGATGGGGACGTCGTGGAGTCGTCGGCGAGCAGTGCGCCGAGGACGGACGACCGTTGCGCCGGAATCACGCCCGCCACCGTGAGCGCCACAACGACGGCCAGCGCCAGCAGAACAAGCCCGAGCACATACGAGTGCATTCGCAGCATGGTTCGAGCGTGCGACGCCGACGAGGCGTCCGTCAACGGGCTAACAGACCGCACGCGGCCGGCCACTGCGGCATGAAGAACGGGCAACGGGACGGGATTCGTCAGCGTCCGCCCGGCGCTGCCACAATCGGATGAAACTCGCAGCGGGAGGCACGCGGTGCGGTTCTTAGCCGTCCTGGCCCGTCGCGAAGTCCTGTTTGGCGGGTTGGCCGGGTTGCTGGCCGGGGTCGTGTTCGCGCTGGCGATGCAGGCCGAGCAGATGCGCGTGGAGGTGAGCGGTCTGGCGGGAGTGTCGACCTCCGGCGCCGGGCTGGTTGTGCACCTGGTGCTAGCAACGCTGATCGGCGCTGTCGCTGGCACGCAGTACCGGCACGAGCCCGGCAGCTACGCGGCGCAGATCACGCTGGGTGTCACGTTCGGGCTGCTGGGCTGGATCCTGGGGCCGCTGACGATTCGACCGCTGGCGGAAGGGCAGATTCCCGACTGGTCCATCGCCGTGGCGTCGGCCGGGTTTCCCAGCCTGATGGGGCACATGCTGTACGGGGCGCTGACCATCGGCGGCCTGTACTGGGCCGTGGACCGGTGGGGCGGCGGCGCCATGCTGGCCCGGCCTGGCGAGCGCGCGGAGGATCGCGGGCAGCGGATCGTGGTGCTGGGCGGCGGCTTCGGCGGGATGAGCGCGGCACAGACGCTGGAGCGCATGACCCAGCGACGGCGGGACCTGGACGTCACGCTGGTCAGCCAGAGCAACTTCCTGCTGTTTACGCCGATGCTGGCGGAGGTGGCTTCGAGCGCGCTGGAAGCGCAGCACATCGCGGCCCCGATTCGGGCGGCGTGCCCCTTCACCACCTTCATTCACGGCGACGTAGAACGGATCGACACCGAAAAGCGCCAGGTGCTTGTGCACAGCCGCCGGTCGGCCGAGCCGCAGACGGTTCCCTACGACCACCTGGTGCTGGCGATGGGGTCGGTGCCGAACTTCTACGGCCTGCCGGGACTGGCCGAGCACGCGATCACGCTGAAGACGCTGGAAGACGCGGTGGGCCTGCGGCACCGGGTCCTATCGCAGTTGGAGCGCGCCGACCATGAGACGGACGTGGAGGTCCGACAGCGGCTGTTGACGTTTGTCGTCGCAGGCGGCGGGTTTGCCGGCGCGGAGACGATTGCCGAGCTGTTCGACCTGGTGTCGAGCGTTCGCCGCTACTACCAGCGTCTGCGACCGGGTGACGCGCGGTTTGTGCTAGTGCATTCGCGCGACCGCATCCTGCCGGAACTTAGCGCGGAACTGGGCGCGTACGCGCTGGAGAAGCTCAGCGCGCGGGGGATCGAGTTTCGACTCGGGCGCCGGGTAGCGGCAGCGGCCGAAGGTTCGGTCACGCTGGACGACGGGACGACGATCGCGTGCGAGACCTTTGTGTGGACGGCCGGGAATCAGCCGAACCCTTTGCTGAAGACCACGGGCACCGAGAAGAACCGGGCCGGACAGGTTGTTGTGGACGCAACGCTGGCGGCTGCAGACGTGCCGGGGCTGTGGGCCGTGGGCGACGGGGCGCAGATTCCCGATCTCACCAACGAGGATCGGCCCTGCCCACCGACGGCGCAGCACGCGTTGCGGCAGGGCAAGTGGGTGGCGCAGAACATCCTGGCGACCATCGATGGCCGGACGCTGAAGCCGTTCCGATACCGGGCAACCGGATCGCTGGTGGGCCTGGGGCATCGAACCGCAGCCGCGGAGCTCTGGGGACACAAATTCTCCGGGCTCTTGGCCTGGTTTATGTGGCGAACGATCTATCTCAGCAAGTTGCCGGGCCTGGAACGCAAGTCGCGAGTGGCGCTGGACTGGGCGCTGGACCTGGTGTTCCCACGCGACATCGTGCTGACGACGGCGGCTGACGGCCGGTTCGGATCCGACGACCCGGAGCGCAAGTCATGACGCGCAGAAACGACCTGGCGGCCTGGCTTTTGGCCGGCGCGGTGGCCGGGCAGGTCGGCGGGGTGGTGTACGGCCTGGTGATGCGGCACCTCGGAGTGATCGAGTCAATTGCCGCGTTGGTCCGACTGCCGCCAACGGCGGTCGGCGGATGGGTCGTGCACATGATCGTGGCGGGGGTCATCGGCGCTGGGTTCGCGGCGTTGATCCGCCGCCAGGAGCACAGCGCGGGCGACCTGCTGTTCTGGGGCCTGATCTACGGGGCGGTCTGGTGGATCATCGGACCGCTGACGCTGGCGCCGCTGCTGATCCGACGCGAGGCGCTGGCCTGGGACCTGACCTCGGCGCAGGAGACCTTTCCGATGCTGCTGGGGCACCTGCAGTACGGAGTGACGACCAGCCTGGCCCTCCTGGTCTGGCGGCGGTCGGCCTTTGAGCGGCCAACGGTTGGATGCGCGGTGCGAGGCGTCCTGGCTGGCGTGGTCGCCGCCGCGCTGACCGGGAAGGCACTGGTGGACCAAGGGCTGCTTGGCCACTTTGTCGGAGTCGGCGATCACGCCCCCTCTGCCTCGCTGTGGCTGGGAGTGCTTGCGACCGGCGCGGTGAGCGGATTGGCGTTCGCGGCCGTGGTCCCAACGGTGCGCGACAGCGCGGGCGCGGCGCTCGTACGAGGGTTCGTGTTCGGGTTCCTGGCCTGGATCCTGGTTCCGATGACTATCGTCGGGCTGGCCACCCGGGGCATGCTGCC
>DAOUJT010000163.1:0-16362 GCA_034422315.1 Chloroflexota bacterium
TGCGCCGAACGCCTCACCCCCCGTCTCGCCATCGAAGCATCCCAGGCCCTCGCGCCCTCCCGCCCCGTCTGGCTGGAAGAGCCCATCCCGGCCGAAAACACCAAGGCCATGTGCGCCCTCGCCCCACGCATGGCGACACCCATCGCCTGCGGCGAAAAGCTCTTCAGCCGCCAGGACTACCGCGAACTCCTCGAAGGCCAGGGCGCCGCCTTCATCCAGCCCGACCTCACCCACGCCGGCGGCATCACCGAGGTCCGCAAGATCGCCGCCGCTGCCGAGACCTACCACGTCCAGGTCGCCCCGCATAACTCCGGCGGGCCCATCTCGGCCGCCATGGCCATGCAGATCGCCGCCGTCACGCCCAACTTTCAGGTGCTGGAAACCGCCTACCCCGAAGCCGACCTCCGCCGCCGCGTCGCCGGCGAAGCCATGGAAATCCAGGACGGCTACATGCACCTCAGCGACAAGCCGGGCCTCGGCATTGACGACCTGAACCTCGACGCGCTCGACGACGAACCCGACGGCCCCGAACCCTCCTACCCCTGGCGCACCTTCATCGAGTAACCCGGCCACGTCCACAGCCAGTCCCCGTTCGTGGTGAGCCGGCCTGGAGTCCTCGGAGAGCCTGCCCTGAGCTTGTCGAAGGGGCCGAGTCGAACCACACCCCCTACGCGCCAGGGGCGTACACTCTCACCAAATCTGCAGGCCGCCCCCGGAGGCCGCCATGTTCGACGCCGTTCACCACATCGCCTACGTCGTGCCCGACCGCGAAGCCGCCCTGGCCCTGTTCCAGGAAAAGCTCGGCATGACCCCGTTCAAGATCTGGGAGTCGGAGGAAGAGGGCAACGCCTACGCCGCCTTGCAAATCGGCGAGACCGACAGCTACCTCGAAATCATCTGCCCCACCAACGACGAGGTCAGCAACTTCGCCGCCCACTTGCACGAACACGGCCCCAGCGTTCACCACGTCGCCTTCCGCGACGATGCGATGGACGACACGCTGGCCACCCTCAGCGGCGAACACGGCATTGGCGGCACCGCCCCGATCGTCAGTTCCTCCGACTGGCGCATCTCGTTCCTCGACACCGACAAGACCCTGGGCGTGGGACTGCAACTGGTTGACGGGAGGCATCTCTAATGGCTGCTATGACTGTGACGGCAAACGGCGTCGAGACCGACCTGGGCCCCGTAACCCAGGCCCGCCTGACCGAACGCGGCCCCGCCATCTGGCTGGCCGGCGACCCCGAAGACCTCAAGGTCTGGCTGCCCCGCGGCGGCTACGGCATTGTCACCAACACCGTCGTCCTGGACGACATGACCCAGAAATACGGGCAGATCACCGAAGTCGTGCAGCGCTACCTCGACATCACCGACAAGCAGGTCGTCGTCGAGATTGACGGCCACACCACCGCCGAACTCCTGGACGTGGCCCACGTCTTCACCCGGATGTCCGACCAGATCGTCATCAAGATCCCCTGCGCCACCCAGGGCCTGGAGGCCTTTTCCACCCTGGCCGCCGAGGGCGTCGAGACCTTCTGCACGACGACATTCAGCCTGACGCAGGCCGCTGTGGTCGCCCAGGCTGGCGCCACCCACATCCTGCCCTTCTGCGAGCCCTACAAGGGTGTCGGCGTGGACCCCGTCTGGCACGTGCGCGAGTGCGCGGACATGTTCGCCGGCTGGGAGCAGCGGCCCTACATCACCGCCGCCCTGGTGCGCTCGGTCGATGTCGCCAACGCCGCCCTCCAGGCCGGCGCCGACGGCATCATCGTCTTCTGGGAAGTCTTCCGCGACATGCTCCACAACCCCCTCACCGACGAATGGAACGCCACCTTCCTCACCGCCTGGGAAAAAATGCACGAAGCCGGCCTCCTCGAAGGCGTCCCCGTAGCCGAGGAGTCCCACTAGACGCTTTGTCGTCGACGTGAACGGCGTATGAGGACGTCGGGAAAGGCAGGGGCCGGTCGAGAATGATTCGACCAGTCGAGGTCAAACCTCGCGACGGCTTTCGAATTTGGATTCGCTACGAGGACGGTGCCAGCGGGGTTGTTGACCTGTCATCTCTGGCTGGCCGCGGTGTCTTTGCGGCCTGGAATGACCGGCGCTGCTTCGAAGACGTGCACATCGCGCCAGCCGGAGGCATCGCCTGGGGAACCGAACTCGAACTCTGCCCCGATGCTCTCTACCTGCAACTCACCGGTGTTCCGGCCGAAGAAGTTCTAGAAGGCCTCCGAAGCCTCGGCGTTAATGCCTGAACTCTGCCGCTTCTACGGAATCGTTATTCGCATGTACTTCAATGATCACGGGCCGCCGCACTTTCACGCGGACTACGGCGGCGACCAGGCGGTAATTGGAATCGAGACGTTGGCCGTTCTCTCGGGTCGCCTCCCCCCGCGTGCACAGGGGCTCGTCATCGAGTGGGCCATTCGCCACCAGGACGAGCTGCGCGTTGCATGGACACGCGCCAGGCGCTTAGAACCGCTCGGCAAGATCGAACCCTTGGACTAACGCTGAAATGCATGACACTAGCGGCCAGGGTCGTGGCCGTCAGTCGCCTCAGGAGTCCGAAAACCTCGATACACAGGCCGCCCGCTCAGCCGGCCCACCCGTCACCGCCCCCGACGGCATCGTCGTCTACCCCATCGACATCACCCCCTGCGCCCACCTCGCTCTGGCCGAGGGCGACATCCAGCCCGGCCACACCTACGGTATCCACGCCCACCTCACCCTCGAGCAGGTCACCTACGTCCTCTCCGGCCGCATCCGCGCCATCACCCACAACCCACAAACCGGCGAAACCCGCGAAATTCAGGCCGCCGCAGGCGAGTCCGTCATCACCCTCCCCGGCCAATCACTCCAATTCGCCGCTGCCGAAGACACACGTGCCCGCGTCCTCTTCATCACCAGCCCGCCCTACCCCGCCGACCACAGCGACACCGTCACCCTTGATGCCCACCGGCCGCTGACCGAAGCTGAGCGCGCAGGCCTCGCCGAGCGGCGGAAAACGGTTCTCCGCGAGTTCCGCCGGGCCATCGACCACCCACTGCCGAATACTGAGCGCTAATCGCCGACTCCAGATCTCACCAAACCCCGGCGGCGCGATCAGCAGAACGGCTTCACCCTATGCTCAACCTCGCCGACCCTCGGCAAGCAACCTCGAAAGATCCTCGAAATGATCAGACACCTCGCCGGGATCGCGGAAATCGTGGACGACCTGGAGGCCGCAGTCAGCTTCTACCGCCACGACCTAGGCCTGGAAGTCGACACCTCGGGATCCGCCGACTACGCGTCAGTCAAGATCTCGGGCGTTATCCACTTCGGCCTCTGGAGCCGCGAGGCCGCCGCCGAGGCCACGTTTGGCGACAGAAGCGCCGTTGACCGAGTCGCCCCGGGCCTCACCATCGAGTTCGAAGTCGACGACGTTCCGTCAGCCTCTCAGACCCTCGAGGGGCGTGACATCCAGCTCCTCCACGGTCCGAAAGTCGAGCCATGGGGCCAAACCACAGCTCGCTTTTCATTGCCGAGCGGCGCACTTTGCGGCATCGCCGAAACGCCCTGGGCTCGACGAGTCGACACATAGCGGAACGCCGAAGGCCGGACAATCGACAAGAGCCTTGCCGCCCGGTCACACCAACGGCCGGAGTGTCCGCCTAGTTCAAGCACACCGTCTGCGGCGCCGCTTTGGTCGGCGGCCCATACGTCGCGTGCAACCGCCCCTCTAGCGGTTCCGCCACGATCGCCGAGTTCGTCAGGATGCCGTCCACCTCCGTCGTCTCCCGGCAGATCGACTTCGGGTGGTCCGACTGGTCCGACAGGATGGAAAAACCGGCCGCCACGTCGAACCCGCCCCGCCGTTCAGCCAGCGCTGCGTTCACCCGCCGGTGCCGCGCTCCCGCGCTGGGACACCGCGTCGGATAGCAATCCAGCGCCCGATCCGCCGGCTCCGGCGAAACGATCATGTTCGCGTGCCCAATCGAGTCACGCCCGCCGTCCAGCCAGATCTGCCGGCCCGGCAATTGCTCCAGCACACCCACGTTCCCTGCGGCGTCGCTGAACCCAAACGCGCCAGTGCTGTCGTCCGAAATCGCCCCGGCCAGTTCGCGCATCGCGGCTACGCTGTCGCATTCCAGCAACATTCGTTTGAGCAACGGGCCGCCGCCACCGCCGGGATTGTCGATATAGAGCGACATCCCCCACAGCGACACACCGGTCGAGCTGATCCCAATCTGCGCCAGGTGCCCCGCGTAGCTGAAGCTCAGAACCGCCGGTCGTCCCGTGGGTCGAACCTTCAGCACGATCGAGCGCTCATTCGCGCCAGGCCCCGTGTCCTTCGTCTGCCCCGCATACACGGTCCCGTCGCCCGTAAACTCCGGCCCCACCGCAAACGCCGTACACGCCTCCGGCGCCCGCATCCCCCACTGCAACCACAGCGCCGCCCGCTGGTCGATCCCCGCCCCGTCCGCAATCCCCCGCACCTCATCCAGCAAATGCGGCGCCCATCGATCCACAAACGCCTTCAGGCCCGCCACATGCCGAAACGCCGAATCCCGATCCAGCCCACCAAGCCGAGCCTCAACCTCCGCCCCAACCATCCCCGCCACCGCCGCCCCATGCACCCGCCCCACCTCATACGGCGAACCAGCGGCATCGACCACAGGGAAAACAGGCATCGGCTCCCGCCCCGACGTGACTCACACGCAGGAATGCAGTGAGCCTAGGCGTTTCACCATGGGAACGCTACGGACAGGTGCCAATCACCGCAGCGGCCACGCTCTCCCAGCCAACAGTCGACGAAGTGCTCCTACGCAAGCTGGACTTCTAGCCAATGACCCGCCGGTACGACGGGCGCCCGCTACGATCAATCGCTGGGTCAGGCCCCTTCAAAGGACCTGGAATCCCTCCCGCTCCGCTGCGGTCGCAAGCCGGATGTCATTGCTGACAAACTCAAGGCTCGCCGGGTCTTCCTCGGCAGCCGTCAGGGCTGCGGCCAACTGCAGGGCGTCGGCGCCTCGAAGAGCATGCACCCGTAGAAGCCGCAATGCCCGTCGACGTACACGTTCCGTCGGCGGCACTTCCAGCCACACGTCGCTGAGGTTCTGCAAGGACTCATGGGATTGGCTGAGCGTGCCGGCATCAAGGCGACCCTCGCGACGGAGCCGGCTAAGCGCCGATGCGCACTCCACTAGGCTGCCCCACCAGGTAACAATGCGGCCATCCTGCCGGAGCAACGCTTGCCGCTCAGCGCTTGTCGTTTCCTTCACCAGGAGAGCGACGAGAGCCGAGGAGTCCCAATAGTTCAGAGGCCTTCGCTTCTCTCCGCCACCACGATCTGGCTGGCGCTCAAACCCTCGCCAACCTGCGGGAGGGGCCTGGCCAGGAATCGATCCACGTCAAGTCGAGCCCTCGGTGGACTGACAACTCCTCGCCTCACCAGTGCCGCGGCCGCCTCATCATCCGCCAATCCCAATGACTGGTACGGCTCGAGCCTCGCCACTGGCTTGCCGTGGTGAGTAATAAGTACCGTCTCACCGCGACGGACCTCATCCAGCAGCGCACTCAGCCCGTTCTTGGCCTCGCTTACACTGGCGCTTTTCATATAGCTAGTATAGCCACAATTCGATAACGGTGAATGCCAGACGGATTCCGGCCAAAGCGCTCATCGACTTCTCGCTCTGCGCCGACGATCGCCAGCCTGCACCACTCGTGCATAATGACCGCCCTTTTCGCCCGATCACACGTAGATGCCCGGAGATAACGACCCCACCGGCTGGCAAGCCTTCGCCTCCGAGTACATCCGCTTCGTCGACGAAGGCGACCCCAGCCGCACCATGCTCCTCGACGACGTCATGCTGGAGGAGTGCGGTGACGTTTGCGGCAAGCTCGTACTTGATGTCGGCGCCGGCGAAGGCCGCTTCAGCCGTATGCTCGCACGGCGCGGCGCCCGCACCATTGCCCTCGACCTCTTGTGGCCCATGGTCCAGGCCGCCCGACATCGCTCGTCCGGCCGCGGTGCCGTCGTCAGATCCCCCGCCACCACCCTGCCCATCGCCTCATCCACCGTCGATACCGTCATCAGCTACGTCGTCTGGGTCGATGTCCCCGACTTCCGCACGGCCATCGCCGAAGCCGCCCGCGTCCTCAAGCCCGGTGGCCAACTCGTCGCCGCCAACCTCGGCTTCATCACCGCCTCCCCCGGCTGGAAGCGCGCCCTCGACGGCCGCCGCCTCTACAAACCCGTTGACCAATACGTCGACGAGCGACCCATCACCCTCAACTGGCGCGGCCACAAGGTCGTCAACTGGCACCGTCCCCTCAGCGCCTACATGCACGCCTACCTATCAGCGAACCTCATCCTCCGCCGCTTCCTCGAACCCGTCCCACCCGACGACAGCCTTCGCAACAACCCCCGCTTCGAAGACTGGTACCGCATCCCCGAATTCACCCTCATGCGCTGGCAAAAACCCTAGCCGCGCTTCTTCCGGCCCCGCGCATCTACCCGAAACCCGAGGCAGCCGACTGACTAGCAGACGTATCATGCCCGCGCCAACAGTGAGGGCGGATCACAATGGCCAGGCGCCAAGGATGCGATGCGGTCTACGACGCCGCCCAGCGATGGGTCGACGCCGCACTGCGCAAGGACGATTCACTCTTCACACCCGGCCAGTCCATCTGGTCGCAGCACAACCTCAACGACTTCCATCACCGCTTCGTAGAGCAGCCCGAAGTTCCGGGGAATAGCTTCACCGAGAAGTTTGAGCGGCAACTCGCTGGAGCACCGTCCGCCACGATCCAACTCGCCGCCGAAGTCCTTTATGTTCACTACCTGATCGCAGGATCCTTCGCAATAAGCGGCCAAACGAAACGAACTGGCATAGACAAAGTTCTTGGCTGGGCTGACTCAGATTTGTCCATTCCCAGTGAACTCGACAAAGTGCTCGACTCTGGAATCCTCCGTCCTGGAGTTGCGTTTAACGCATTCAAGCATGCGCAAGTACAGTTCATCGCCGACTTTTCAAGACACTGGAAACAGCAACCGTTAGGCCACCGTGAGGAATCGCTTCGAAATCCGTGGATGCTGAAGAAAGAACTGCGTTCGCTCACAATCAAAGGATCTGCGCCACAAAGAGATGCTTTGCTGCATCTTGTTTGTCCGGATACATTTGAGCCGATCGTGGCAGGCGGCGATCGCGAGCTGATACGAGACACATTCTCTGATCTGCTTGATGCCCCATTTGGCGACGTTGATCGGGATTTGCTCACAATCAGAGATCGTCTTAACCAAAGATACGACGAGGGTTTTGACTTTTATGCCCCGAAAATAGGTCGCCTATGGGATGCTGGCATGCCAGCATGGCGGCGGCTTGCTTTCTGGGCCAGGAGCTTCGTCGAATATCCGGATTTCGATAAATTTGAACGGGACTACAAAGTGGAAGTTGCTCGCAATATCAAGCAAGCTATGCAAGCTCTTGAGTCAGACTCTGATGACTGGCTGAAACTCCTGCGGCGTGCATTCGGAAAACCCAATAACCTGACGGCATGGCAGGCACACGGGAAGTTCCTCGACTGGTGCGCCAAACATCACGACGAAGCGGGCAAGGCATTGCGGGGTCTGTGGCGTGGCAGAGAGTCTTGGGCAGACAACGAGCGTGCCGCTGAAGCAGTCCGTGTCTTTCTGGAGCAGGTTCCCACGAATTATCTGAGCGGCAAGCATACACGCGTAAATATCGCTTCGTTTCTTGCCATGGCCATTGACCCACAGACATACCCTGTATACAGGGTTTCGGTCTTTGAATCGGGATACAAGTTGACGGATTTTCCGCAGCCTACGTCATCGGCTTCAGAGGCTTCCGTGTATCAGCACGCCCTGTCCTTTCTTGACAGATTGCTGGACGAAACAAAGAAACACCAGTTGCACTTGCGGGACCGACTGGATGCACAGTCGGTTCTCTGGGCGGTTGCATATTCAGGCTGGTACCAGGAGTCTCTTCCCGCAACCGAACACCGAGTCTTCCAACGATACCGCGAACACATTGCGCCGCCACCTCTGAGACTGGCCGCCACCATCGCAGGACAGCAATATTCGCAGAATAGCCGGATTCCGCCCCTCAGCCTGCCCGAGGCTAGCGGCGGTGCCGGAATCCTCGCCTACACGCTGTCCCCACCACCCCCTGCCGGACTCACATTCGATCCCAACACCCGCACCCTTATCGGAACTCCAACGGCGGCCCAGGCAGCCACGACCTATACCTACACCGCAATCGACGAAGACGGCGCCAGCGCCGAGCAGACCTTCTCGATTACGGTGGCGGCCGAGACGCTTGATGACCTCGCCGCCCGCCTCCTCTGGGACGCCGATCACCTCCACAATATCCAACGCCTGCTCCAGGACAAACGACAAGTCGTCTTCTACGGCCCGCCCGGCACCGGCAAGACCTTCGTCGCCCAGGAACTCGCCCGCCACTTCGCCGATGCCGAAGGCTCAACCGACCTCGTCCAGTTCCACCCCTCCTACGCCTACGAGGACTTCGTCGAGGGCTTCCGCCCCGCCGACCGGAACGGCCAGCCGGGATTCCAACTCCGCGAAGGCCCCCTCAAGCGCATCGCCGACAAAGCGCGCGCCAATCCCCACGCAACCCATGTCCTGATCATCGACGAAATCAACCGCGGCAACGTCGCCCGCGTCTTCGGCGAACTCTACTTCCTGCTCGAATACCGTGACCGCGAGATATCGCTCCAATACTCCGAGAAACAATTCGCGCTCCCCAAGAATCTATGGTTCATCGCCACCATGAACACCGCCGACCGCTCCATCGCCCTGGTGGACGCCGCCCTCCGCCGCCGCTTCCACTTCGTCGAGTTCTCACCGCATGAGCGGCCCGTCAAGGATCTTCTGCGCAGCTGGCTCAGGCAGGAAAAACCCGACATGCTGTGGGTCGCCGACCTGGTTGACTTGGCCAATCGCAAGCTCCCCGACCGCCAGATAGCCATAGGCCCCAGCTACTTCATGCACGGGGACCTTGACGAAGAGTGGCTCGGGTTGATCTGGAAACACTCGATCCTTCCGACCGTCGAAGAACAGCTCTTCGGACAGACCGAACAGATCGCGGCGTTTGACCTCGCCAGGCTCCGCGCGGAGCTACAGCCGCAAGTTCCCGACTCCAACGACGGCGCTCAGGACGACAGCGATGCCGCGCCTGGTTCTGACTGAGCACCAACCGCGCGAAGACGTCCGTCTCACGTCCCAGCAACTTGACACGCTCCTGCGCACCGTGCGCTCGGTCGACGTGTCGCCAACGTCCCGGAACAACACCTGGACTCTGAGACCTAGCTCCCAGATAGGCGTCGTCAGCCTTCCCGATCTCACCGTCGAAATCCGTCCTAAGCTCCCCATCCACCGCGTCCTTTTCCTGGCCTCATACGCCCTCGACGCCTTCCAGCTCAAGCCCGACCTCGCGGACATCGATCAATCACCCGACCTGGTCGAAGCCATGGTCCAGCTATTCCACGCCGCCGTCCGGCAGGCCACCGGGCGCGGTCTGCTCCAGGGCTATGAGACCCAGGAAGAAACGCTGAACGTCGTCCGTGGACGCATCCGCATCGAGGAGCAGTTGCGCCGGCGCTTCGGCATCGCGGTCCCCATCGAAGTCCGCTACGACGAATTCACGCCCGACATCCCGGCCAACCGCCTCCTCAAGGCCGCCGTGCGCCGGCTGGCCTGGCTGCCGCACCGCTCCCGCCACACCCGCCGCCTGCTCGGTGTCATGCGCGCCGTCTTCGCCAACGTGTCGGACGTCGAATACCGCTCGAACGAGATCCCCGACATTCCCATCAACCCGCTCAACACCCACTACCGGCCCGCCCTGGCCCTGGCGCGACTCATCCTCAAGTCGGGCGCTGTCGAACTCGCGGCCGGCAAGGTCGAATCCGCCTCGTTCCTGATCGACATGAACCAGGTCTTCGAAGACTTCGTCGTCGTCGGCCTGCGCGAAGCGCTCGGACTGACCGAATACACCTTTCCGCAGGAAGCACGCGGCCGCGAACTCCGGCTGGACGCAGACGGGGATATCAAACTGAAGCCCGACCTCTCCTGGTGGCAAGACAACCGCTGCCTCTTCGTCGGCGACGCCAAGTACAAGCGCACCACCGCCCACGGCGCCCAAAACCACGATATCTACCAGGCCCTCGCCTACGCCGTCGCCGCCGGCCTGCCCGGCGCGCTCTTGATCTACGCCTATGACGAACAGGACCGCGTCATCCCCGCCGTCTACGACATCTCGCACGCCAACAAGCGCATCGAGGTCGCGGTCCTGGACCTGCACGGCTCGCGGGCCGAACTCATGCAGCGCATTTGCACCCTCGCCCGCAAGATTCGCGCCAACGTGGCGTCCCTCACGGCTGCGCACCTCGCCGCCTGAGCCGCCCAGCCACGGCCTCGGGCGCGTCGATGCCCAACAGGGCAAGCAACTCCTAAGGATTCCTTAGCAGTTCGACCTTCGGGCTCACCGAGTCAGACAACACCTCGCTCATAGCAACTTGAACCCGTCGTCGCGATCGGTCTCGGGATCAGATTCCGGCGCAAGGTGCCCTGCCGCCGCTGAACTCTGGCAACGTGTGCAAAATTTGCACGAGTTCAAGCTGAGG
This sequence comes from Chloroflexota bacterium, assembly GCA_034422315.1. GTDB lineage: Bacteria > Chloroflexota > UBA11872 > UBA11872 > UBA11872 > UBA11872. The sequence continues at coordinate 10,642 of DAOUJT010000163.1, forward strand.
GCGGTTGAGCTATCTCCCGCGACATCGCCCATCTCGGTTTGTACGTCAGAGCCTCTGTCGGCTCTTGAGCCACGTCGCTGCCCGAACTTGGTCTGGCCAATAGGCAAACCGCACGCCGCGCGATCGCTTGGTCCGCGGCGGCAATTCGAACGAGCGCCGTCTCGTCGAGCGTAGCCCGCGAGATCCAACTACCGAGGAATCCTCGGCAGTTCAGACCGCAGGCAGCCGTCAAGTCCGCCGGACCCAACGCACGACAACCTGGATGCCATCATCTCCCTCGGCTACCGCGTCAACTCCCGTCACGCCGTGCGCGTTCCCCAGTGGGCGTCTCGCACCCTGCGCGAGCACTTAGTCCGCAGCTTCACCCTCAATCAGGGCCGCCTCGCCGACCGAGGGCTGTAGGACGCCCGCGCTACGCTGGACAGGTTCGATCCGAGATCAATGCGATGAGCAGCGAAGCGCTCGCGCCGGCGCCTGGCGGCCAGATCGTCGTCTACGAGACCGACGGTGGCGCGGCCCGAGTAGACGTCCACCTGGATCATGAAACCGTCTGGCTGTCCCGGCGGGGGATGGCGGAGATATTCGCCACTACGCCCGCGAACGTCTTCATGCATCTGCGCAATGTGTTTGCCGCCGATGAGTTGGACGCCGAGGCAACTGTTAAGGATTTCTTAATAGTTCGGACCGAAGGCGCACGCCAAGTCAGACGGCGCATCAGACACTACAACCTGGACGCCATCATCTCCGTCGGCTACCGGGTCAATTCCCGGCGCGGCGTGCGCTTTCGCCAGTGGGCTACCCGCACCCTCCGCGACCACCTGGTCCGCGGCTTCACCCTCAACCAGCAGCGCCTCGCCGAACGCGGACTCCAGGAAGCCCGCGACACCTTGAATCTGCTGGCCGACACACTGCGCAACCAGGCGCTGGTCGATAGCACCGGGCGAGAGGTTCTGGACCTCATCGCCGGCTACGCCGACACCTGGCGCCTGCTGCTTGAATACGACGAAGACCAACTCGCCGCGCCGCCCGGCGCCCGGCCGGCGCGTGGCGTGCTGCGCCATGACCGCGCCGTTGGAGCCATCGCCGAGTTCAAGCGCGAACTCACGGCGCGCGGCGAAGCAACCGATCTTTTCGGCAATCCGCGGGGCGACGCCTTGGAAGCCATCCTCGGCAACGTCGACCAGACCATGTTCGGCCAGCCGCTCTATCACTCCCGCGAGGCTAAAGCGGCCCATCTGCTCTACTTCCTCGTCAAAGACCACCCGTTCACCGATGGCAACAAGCGCATCGGTTCCTTGTTATTCCTGCTATATCTGGCGCAAGAGGGCGTGGAACACCGGCTCAATCCCCAGGCATTGACGGCCCTAACCCTGCTGATCGCCGAGAGCGCAAAGGCCGGCAAAGACCTGATGATCCGCCTCATCATCAACCTGCTGGCCGAACCGGCCGCCTGACCGCCCTCGCCCCCTCCTGCGTACGGGCCGGTTTCTCACCGGCCTCTTCTCCGACGCTAAGATTCACCATGGCCAGCCGCGAATCCCATTTCGCGGCCGACCGCTTACCTGCGCCCTCGGGGCGCACGCCGGAAGACCTGGCCGCGTGGGTGGCGCTGAGTTCGGTTCCCGGACTTGGGTCGGCCACGTTGTGGAACCTCATCCGTGCTTTCGGCGACCTCAACCTCGCCTGGAGCGCCAGCCCCGCCAGCCTCCGGGCTGCGGGCGCGTCGCCCGCTGTTGCCCAGGGCGTCGCTGACGCACGACAAGAGAGACCAGCGGACGCCGCTCTGGAGCTATTGGCCAAACACGACGGCCGCGCCATCGCCTGGCACGACCCCGCCTATCCCACTCAGCTACGTGAGATCCCCGACCCGCCACCGCTGATTTATGTCAAGGGGGATCTGGCCTGCGCCGACTACCAGCGCACCGTCGCCATCGTCGGCACCCGCCGCATGACCGCCTACGGCAAGCAAGTCACCGCCCAATTGGCCGGAACCCTGGCCCGCGCGGGCATCTGCGTCGTCAGCGGCATGGCCGCCGGCGTCGACGGCGAAGCCCACCGCGCCGTACTGGAAGCCGAGGGCGCAACCGTCGCCGTTTGGGGCACCGGCCTGCACGAGATCTACCCCCGCGCCAACCGCCGCCTCGTCCCTCGCATTCTCGAGCGCGGCGCCATCGTCACTGAGTATCCGGTCGGGGTTCGCGGCCTCCCCGAGAACTTCCCCCAGCGCAACCGCATCATCAGCGGCCTCTCCCTCGCCACCATCGTCGTCGAGGCCCCGCTCGAGAGCGGCGCCCTGCATACCGCCCGCTACGCCATCGAACAGAACCGCGAAATCCTGGCCGTCCCCGGCAGCGTCTTCGCCGCCGCCAGCCGCGGAACCAACCGACTCATCAACCGTGGCGAGGCCCGCGCCGTCACCTCCGCCGAGGACGTCCTCGAAGCCTTGCAAATCGCCGTCAGCCCCGAGCAACTGGCAATGCCCCAACTCGTCAAACCCACCGCCGAGGAGCGCACCGTCCTCCGCCATCTCACCACCGACCCCATGCACATCGACGAACTCGTGCGCCTGGCCGCGCTGCCCGCCTTCCGCGTCTCCGCCCTGCTCGCCGTCATGGAAGTCAAAGGCCTCGTCCGCAACCTCGGCAGCGCCCACTACGTCACCGCCCAACCCCATGCCGACTGATACCCCCGCGACCCCGAAACGACCACGCCGCCCCCCTCCGCCATCCCGGCGTCCGCGGCCGGGACCCAGCGGCAACCAACCGAGGAAGCGCACCCGAGCCCCCCTGGCAACCCACCTTGACCAAATCCTCCCAACCTCCCTCTCTTCGTCCTGCGCACGGGCCGGTTTCTAACCGGCCTCTTCTGTCCCCATGCCTGGTGAGACTGCCCCGCGCCCTTGCGCCTCTTCGCCGTTGGCAGCCTTCCCCGTCGCGGTGCGCCTCCCCAAGCACCCCCGCCCCAACACCCTCGGCAAAGCGGCGACGGGGTGGACACATGCGCCCGAAAACTGGACACATTGAGCCGAAAACTGGACACATCCGGCTCGAAACTGGACACATTCACCCGAAAACTGGACACATTGGGCGCGAAACTGAACACATTCGCCCAATTCCACTGAACAGGTGTCTACCCTGATCGCGGTCCGCCCGATGCCCCGTCCCGACACCCCAAGAAGCGTACGCCAGCCCCTGCACAGCCTTGCCATCTGTTCTCAACAAGTATACAATCGCTCACACCATCCCCACGCGCCACCTTTCATGCCCTCCGTCACCTGCTCCGCCGCCCAGCCGACCCCTTGTTTCTTGATCACCACGCCCCCTGTTTCCCGCCAGCCGCAGACCGTTGCCTCGCGCCCCATGTCCTCCCGCGTACCGCGTCCCGCCGCTCACCTGAACTTGGCCCGCGGCGGCCTCTCCCCCACGCCAACGCTGCCAACGCGATTCAAAAATCCGCGCCAAACTGTCTCTCGCCAGCCCGATCCCCTATGGGGATCGGGCTGGCGAGAGACAGTTCCCCCTTCACCCCCGTCGCTCGGCCCGCATCGCCGCGTCCCGAACACCCAGGGCCAGCCTCCCGGACGCCACGGCGTATGATCAGCGCTGGTTTTCCGGGAGATCGCTAAGTCCGTGCGCAGACGTCAATGGGCCACGCTTGCCTTCATCGCCGTCATCTTCGGCTTCGCCCTCTACGTCACACTGCCCGGCACGCCCGGGCTGCCGGTCGAAATAGCCGGCCGCGATCTGTCCGACCTGCGCTTCCACCAGGGCCTGGATCTGCAGGGCGGCCTGCACGTTCGCTTTCAGGCGAGTCCGCCGCCTGACCAGCAGTTGCAGGACGGCGACATGGACGCCGTCAAGCGCATCATCGAGAACCGGGTCAACGCCCTTGGCGTGGCCGAGCCGCTGATCCAGATCGAGGGCGATAGCCGCCTGATCGTCGAACTCCCCGGCGTCGATGATCCGGAGGAAGCTATCCGTGTCTTTCGTCAGACCGGCCAGCTCCTGGTCGTCAACACCGGCTTCGAGTTCATCGACGAGGGAACCCTGCTTCCGGCCGACCCCTCCCAGACGGTGCTCCGCGGTCGCGACCTGCGCGACGCCCGCGTCGGCTTCGATTCACTTGGCGCGCCCATGATCGAGTTCGACCTCCAGCCCGACGCCGCCAACCGCTTCCAGACCTACACCGCCAGCCACCTCAACGAAGTCCTGACCATCACCGTGGACGACGTGGTCATCAGTTCGGCGCGCATCGAGGCCGCCATCCGCGACAGCGGCGTCATCCGCGGCTCCTTTACAGCCGACGAGGCCCGCAATGTCGCCATCCAGCTTCGCTACGGCGCCCTGCCCGTCCCGCTGGAAGTGGTCGAGACGCTCAGCGTCCGCCCGACCCTTGGGCAGGAGTCCCTGCAGCTAAGCCTGCGAGCCGGCGTGGTTGGCGCACTGCTCGTGCTGGTATTTATGGTCGCCTTCTATCGCGTGCCGGGCATCGTGGCCGCGGCGGCCCTCGTTGTTTACGCTTCCGTAGTTTTCGCCGTGTTCAAGCTCATTCCGGTCACCCTTACGCTGTCCGGGCTGGCTGGATTCATCCTGTCTGTCGGCGTGGCGGTCGACGCCAACATCCTGATATTTGAGCGCACCCGCGAAGAACTCCGCTCGGGCCGTGCCATCCGCGGCGCCGTCGAATCGGGCTTCAACCGCGCCTGGCCGTCCATCCGCGACTCCAACATCTCTACCCTCATCATCTGCGCCGTGCTCTTCGGCTTTGGCAGCGGCGGCGTGCGCGGCTTCGCCGTCACCCTGGCCATCGGCGTGGCCGTCAGCATGTTCAGCGCCATAACCGTCAGCCGGAACCTCCTCCGCCTGACCATCACCTGGCCGGTCCTCACCCGGCCGCGTTTCTTCGGCGCCGGCGCTCCCGCGGGTTCCGAAACCTGATGTTTGCCATCACGTCCCGTCGTGGCTGGTGGTATCTGCTGTCGCTGACGTTGCTGCTACCCGGCGTCATCGCCCTGCTCACGGGCGGCCTCAGACCGGGGATCGACTTCACCGGCGGTTCACTCGTCCAGTTGCGCTTCGACCAGGAAATCACCCAGCAGGCCGTGCAGGCCGTCGCTGTTGACAGCGGGTACCCGGGCGCAACCGTCCAACTCACGGACGACCGCGGGGCCCTGGTGCGCACGCCGCCTCTGGAGGTTGAGGCTAAGAACGCGCTGGTCGCCTCCATCTTCCAGCGCGTAGGGCCCGGCCAGGAACTCGGCTTCTCCACCATCGGTCCGGTGGTCGGGGCCGAACTAACCCGCGCGGCGGCCATCGGCGTGGCCGTGGCCTCCGCGCTCATCCTGCTCTACGTCATGTGGGCCTTCCGCCGCATGGAACGACCAATCGTGCTCGGCCTGGCCGCCATCGGCGCGCTCCTGCACGACGCCCTCTTCCTGCTCGGTCTCTTCGCCCTGCTCGGCCACTTCGCCGGAGTTCAGGTCGACGCGCTCTTCGTAACGGCCATCCTCACGGTCATCGGCTTCTCCGTAAACGACACCATCGTCGTGTTCGACCGCATCCGTGAGAACCGGCAACGCCACCTGCGGTTGGCCGACGCGCAGCGCCCCAGCTTCGAGCAGACCGTCAACTTCAGCGCCAACCAGAGCCTCACCCGCTCGCTCAACACCTCGCTCACCGCCCTGCTGGTGCTGCTGGCGCTCATCGTGCTCGGCGGACCCAC
>DAOUJT010000164.1:0-16739 GCA_034422315.1 Chloroflexota bacterium
CCCGTTGTCGGTGTGCACCTGCACCAGCAGGTATTGGTCCAGGAACAGCGGTTCGACTTTGGTGATCTGCATGAATGCTCCAGGTACGCGCCGGGAGCCTGCATCGTACGCGCCCCGAGCGGCTGTGGCAGGCTGCCCGTGCTCGGATGGCAGCCCAAGGCGGCCGGTCGCATGCAAGCGCAAGTCCTGGTCAGTCACTCGGTCGAGACGATTCAGATGGAGACGATTGAGCTAGGCGATCCGGGCCCCGGCGAAGTCCTGGTACGCCACCACGTCACGGCCATGTCGCCCGGCACCGAGCGGGCCTCGTTGCTGGCGCTGCCCAACACGCCGGCCCAGATCTGGCCGCGCAACGTGGGCTACAGCGCCGTGGGCGAGGTTGTCGCCGCCGGCGCGGGCGTGGACCTGGCGCCGGGCACGCGCGTGCTGACCCGCGGCCGGCACGCCACGGCCGACCTGGCCCCCATGCGCGACGTATTCCTGGTGGACGACGACGTGCCCGACCAGGAGGCCGCCTTTCACACCATGCTGCGGATCAGCATGCAGGCGGTGCGCAAGGCGCGGGTCGAGATGGGCGAGACCGTGCTGGTGATCGGCGGCGGGCTGATCGGGCAACTGGCGGCGCAGTTCGCCTACGTGGCGGGCGCGGGGCGCGTGCTGGTGGCCGACCTGGATCCCTCACGGCGCGAAATGGCGGAAGCCGTGCCCTGGCTTGAGTCCATGGACCCAACCTCCGAGGACGAACGCGCCGCGCTGGCCGAAGGCTACACCGGCGGACCGCAGGTGGTGATCGAGTCCACCGGCTTCCCGGCCCCCATAAATGACGCCTTCATCCTGGCCGGCCACCTGGCGCGGGTGGTGATCCTGGGCAGCACCCGCGGATCGACCGAGCAGGTGAACTTCTACCGCGACGTGCACAAGAAGGGGCTGACGATCATCGGCGCGCACGACTCGATCCGTCAGCCCGACGCGGGCGACAACCCGTTCCTCAACGCGCTGCCGGTGCACTGGTCGCCGCGCCGCGACATCGCGGTCGCGTTGCGGCTGGCCGTGGCGGGCCGGATCACCCTGGACCCGCTGATCACGCACCGCGTGAAGGGCGGCGACTTCAAGGAGATCTACGACCTGCTGTTCGACTTCGAGCCGTCGCTGGTGGGCTGCCTGTTCGACTGGCGGTAGCCGTACCCCCCAGCTCAGGCGTCGTCCAGTCGGCGCACGTAGTGGATCTGGCGGGCGACTTCCCGGAAGCCGAACCGCGGGTAGAGGGTCTGGCCCTGGGCGTTCTGCACCAGCGTCTCAATCTTGGCCACGCGCATGCCGCATGACCGCAGGTGCTCCAGCGCGTGCTCGATCAGCCGCGAGGCCACGCCCCGCCGCCGGTAGCGCGCGTCCACGGCCATGTTGGGGATCTGGCCGATGCCGGCGCTGGGCTGCGGATTGGTGGTGATGTAGCCGATCACCTCGCCGTCCAGCTCAGCCACGAAGTGGTCGGATGGGGAGGCTTCCAGCTCGGCCTTCACCCCCGCCCACTTGCGCGTCTCCCACAGCGGCTCCGTGTCCAGGCCCAGCAGGGCGTCGGCGTTCTGGTCGATGCTGACGCCGTCAAAGCCTTCCAGGGTCAACTCGCGGATGCGGGCGTTGTCGCCGGGCTCGTAGCCGCGGATGGTGATGGGCAAGTTGGGCGTCTGCATCGGGGACCAGTGGACTCAGGGCTCCCTGAGCCTATTCGTAGCCATTCCTACCGTCGAACGGGGCACGGGCGTTGTAGCGTGTCAGGCACCCGGCTTCAGAGGACCCGCCCACGTCATGCGTCAGGAACCGACAACTCTCCTCGCCAACGACGAGGAACTGATTGACCCCGATCCCTTTGCGATCGCACTAGGAATCATGGGCGTGGTGGCGGGCGGCGCCGCGTTCCTTGAGACCCGCAGGACACGCCAGTTTCAGGAGCGAACTCATCGCGACCGCTTTCGGGCCGCATGGTTTGACTCGCGACGGACGCTCATACATTTCCAGCAAGTGCTCGCGGAGTTCGAGTCGTACATGCTCGAAGACGGCTATGGCGGAATGGTGTTTCGGCTTGGGGCCGTTCAACTGCGAGTCGACCCGCGTAAGCACCACGCCCTGCGGCGAATCCACGGTCAGACGTTAACGACCGCCAACTACCTGGCCGACAACATTGACCGTCTCTCCGAATTCCTCGGACCGGAGGACCAGGAGCGCGTGGACCACATCAAGGGGCGACTGGCCGAGATGACAATCCCTGAACGGTTTGGCCAAGTCGTCCGGCTTGCTCGTCAGGGACACGCGCTGTTTGCTGAACTCCTGGAGTCGGTCGATGAGCGCGAACGGTTCCTGGAAGGCGGGTAGCGTCGATTCCGTCGGCGTTGTCCCGGCTACGGCCAAGGGATACAATGTCAGCAGGTTAGGGAAGATGAAGCTATAACGTGAATCTCGTCAGCCGTCAGGCTGGCCGCTTGCAGTCGAAGTTGAAGGTAAGGAGTTCGAGAGGGGCTGGCGGGATAACTCCCGACGCCCCTCTCGACGCGTTTAAGGGCTAACGCGCACCGGCCGCCCAATTTGCGGTGGCGACCCCGCTGCTCAGGCGCCAGTCGCGCAGAGCATCCAGCATTTCACTGCGGATCTGCTCGGCAGCGGTTTCGTTCCAGAGGTTGCGTTCCTCGTGCGGGTCGTTCTTCAGATCAAAGAGCTGCCCCTCGTCCTCGCCCAGCAAGTGCACCAGCTTCCAGGTCCGGCTACGCACGGCCGTCACCAGGTCCACGTGGAGGCCGTTGCCGTCGTCGCGGCCTTGTTCGGTGAAGACGTAGTCCCGGTGCGGCGGGTTGCCGCCTTCAAGGGCTGGGAGAAGTGAGCGGGCCTCCATGTTGGGGTCCGGCTCGCAGCCGGCGAGTTCCAGGATGGTCGGGCCCAGGTCGAACCACTGGACCAGGTCGTCGATGCGCCGGCCGCCGCCAAACCGCTTTGGCGACCAAACGATGCAGGGCACGCGGGTCACCGCGTCGTACATGGTCCACTTCTGGATGTGGCCGTGGTCGCCCAGGCAGTCGCCGTGGTCGGACGTGAAAATGACCACGCAGTCGTCGGCGTAGCCGTTGCGTTCCAGGGCGTCCATGAGTTCGCCCACCTGCGTGTCGATCATCGTTACGTTGGCCAGGTAGTGGGCCCGCTGGCGGCGCCGCGACTCCAGCGGTGGATCGACGATGTGGATCACGGAGTCGTGATCGACCTCCGTGTTGTGCTCGCGCATGACGCGCATCGCTTCGGGCTGGCCGTCCAGATCGGCCTGTGAGACCGGCTGGATCGGCAGGTCGCGGTCCAGGTACGGCGCCAGCGCCTCGGGCGTCGGGTCGTACGGCGGATGCGGGCCCGGAAACCCAACTTCCAGGAACAGCGGTTGGGTGGTGGGGTAAGTGTCCAGCCACCAGCGCGCCAGGCCGCCCACGAAGTTGTCGCTGTGCATGTCGGCGGGCAGGTCCCAGGTGAAGGCGCCCATGGCCTCGCGGTAGTCGGGCCGTTGCCGGTACAACTCGCGCTGCTGCTTGACGAGACCGCGCGCCGCCAGCGCCTTGTCCCACTCGTCGAAGTAGTAGCGGCCGTCCAGGAACCGGTCCTTGTTCTCGACGACGTAGCGCTCGTGGAAGCCCAGCGGCGTCTCGAAGGGGACGGTGTGCATCTTGCCGACGTTGACGCAGTGGTAGCCCGAGGCCGCCAACTGCTCCACCCATGACCGTCGCCACTCGCAGCCGTTGCGTAGAACCCCCGTGGTATGCGGGTAGAGCCCGTTGAACAGGCTGGCGCGAGCGGGGACACAGGAGGCGGCGGTGACGTGGCACTCGTCGAAGCTGACACCCTCGCGAACCAGCCGGTCGAGGTTCGGTGTGTCGACGTGCGGGTGCCCGAGCGCGGCAATCGTGTCGTAGCGCTGCTGGTCGGTGATGACCAGGAAGATGTTCGGACGCCCGCCGGCGGCCGTGGGCGGCATCAGGCGGCGGCGAAGCGCTTCCAGGCGCGCGCGTAGATTTCGGCCGCCTGCACGACTTCCGCCATCGGCACGAACTCGTCGGCGCTGTGCGCGTAGGCGATGTCGCCCGGTCCGCACAGCACGCTGGGGATGCCGGCGGCGGCCAGCGTGGCGGCGTCGGATCCGTAGGACACGCCGATCACGTTCGCCTCACCGCATACGTCCGTCACGGCGTCCCGCAGCACCTGCACGATCGGGGCGTCGGCCGGCGTGTCCAGCACGTCCCCGAACACAAACGGCGCCTGCACCTCCACGCGCACGTCGGGGTGGCGGCGGCGCGCGATGTCCAGGACCTCCGCGAGTTCCGCTTCAACGTCGTCTACGGACTCGCCCGGGATCTGCCGCCGCTCGATGATGGCCTCGCAGCGGTCGGGAACCATGTTGAAGGAGGTTCCGGCCTTGATGATGCCGACCGAGAACGACGAGTTGCCGACCAGCGGGTGCGTGCGCCCGGACAACCGCCGGCCGTATTCCTCGCGGAGCACGTGCAGCACGTCGGCCATGCGCAGGATGGCGTTGTCGCCAAGCTCGGGCGTCGAACTGTGAACCGCGGTGCCGTGAGTGATCAGGGGCCAGTAGCGGCCGCCGCGGTGCGAGCGAACCACCTCCAAGCTCGTCGGCTCCCCGACGATGGCGCCATCCACCTTGACTCCCGAGTGCGGCAGTGCCTTGGCTCCGGCGCTGCCGGTTTCCTCGTCCACCGCCGCGGCGACGCTGAGCGGACCCTTGGGATCGGAGTCATCCGCGGCCCACTTGAGCGCCAGCAGCATGGCCGCCAGCGAGCCCTTGGTATCGCAGGAACCGCGGCCGTGCAGTTGGCCCTGGTCGTCCATGTACGGCTCGTGACCGTTGGTCATGGGCCCCAGCGCCACGGTGTCCATGTGCGCTTCCAGCATCAGGTGCGGGCCGGGCGCGTCGGCGGCGATGGTGCAAATCACGTTCTCTCGCCCGGGGAAGACTTCCTGGCGGGTGATCTGTGCGCCGATGGAGCGGGCGAATTCCTCGACAAGGTCGCCCATTGCCGCTTCGCCGGTGCCGCCCTCGACGTCGGGCGTGACACTGGGCGTGGCGACCAGCCGGCTCAACAGCTCGGTGGCTTCGCGTTCGGTTGTGACGTGGGCGCTCATGGGCGCGTCATATTGGCACCCAGGCACGCACCGCGGCCAATCGCCGAGCCCGCGGCCGTACGGCCGGATGGGCCTGCTATGTCGACTCTTCGAAGAGGCTGGCCGGGAGTTCGAGGTCCACGAGGCGGTCTTCCATCTGGCTGGTGACGGTCGCCTCGATGGTGTACATGTTCACCACCGTCTGGATCAGCGGCATGACCGGCTCGGCGACGCCCTGGGCCACGTCGGCGAAGTTCTCCATTTGCCGCCGATACATCTCGACACTGGAGACCGGGATCTCCCGGACCTCGTCGGCGCCGTAGTAGTGCTGGATGACCGGCTCGGCCTGGGGTCGCCAGGCTCGGCGGATGCCCAGGCGGCCTTCGCTGCCGGCAATGTGCAGTTCTTCGCTGAGATGCGACTGGCGGCTGCCTTCCACGTAACCCACGCAGCCGCTGTCGTACTTGATCAGTCCGAACTGGCGGTTCAGGGTGCCGTAGACCTCGCTCATGCTCCCAACCGACCACACGCGGCTCGGCCGAGCGGCCACAAGGCTCTTCGCGTCGGAACCGAGCGTGCCATCGGGGTTGGACCCCTGGCCAGTGCCACGTCCGCCCGCCCCCATCGACGCAAAGTGGTTGACCGCGTTGATGGCGTAGCAGGTGATATCCCAGGGCGAGCCGCCCAGACGCTCGGGATCACGCCGCCAGTTCCGGTTCGGATCGTCGGCGCTCTCCTCTTCGTAATCGAAGATGCTGAACTTGGCGCTGACGGAGTCGATCCGGCCGATGGTTCCCGCCGCCACCTGGCGCTCCAGCTCAGCCACGAACGGGTGGTGGCGGTACATGAAGCCTTCCATCAGGTACGCGCCGGCCGACTCGACCAGTTGCGCCAGCTCCAACGCCTCCTGGCCGTTCGCGGTCAGCGACTTCTCGCTGAGGATGTTGCGGGCGCCGGCGTTGAGGCAGCGCTCGACCTGTTCCCGGTGCTGGTTGGGCCAGGTGGCCAGGACCACCCCGTCCAGGTCCTGGTCGCGAATCATCTGTTCGTAGTCCGTGTACCAGGCTTCGCAGTCGTAGGTCTCGGCCCATTCGCGAGCGACCGACTCGCGAATGTCGCAGCAGGCGACGAGCTGGAGCTTCTCGGACTCCAGGCCGGCGCGACCGTGGCGGGAACTGATCCCGCCGCATCCAACTACCCCAATGCGAAAGGCCGGGAGATCGCTGGCTGACATTTCTCCACCCCCTGCGAGAGATCAGCGCGCCAGGCGGGTGCCGCGCGGGCCGCCGACCGGTTCGAGCGGCATCATCGCAAACGCGGGCGCGATGCCTTCCCCAATTCGCTGCCTACGCCGTCCAGTGATCGAAGGGATTCTTGCCGTCGGGCAGCGGCAATCCCACCCGCGCCCCCTGCATGTGCGAGGCGTGGGCCAGCATGGCCATTTCCAGGTAGAGCCTGGCGTTGGGCAGTTGCACCAGGTCCCACTCCGGCGCCTTGCCCTCCAGCATGTCCATCATCGAGCGGGCCATGCGCCGGTGCGCCCGCAGCCACTTGTGGCGGTCCGGCGGCGGCTCGGCGGGAACGACCTCCCAGCCGTCGTCGTCGATCAGTTCCGGGTTGGCCCTTGGATGCAAGTAGATGTCGGGACCGCGTCCCATCGGCCCCGGTAGCGAGATCGTGCCCTCGGTGCCGTAGATGTCGACGCGATAGGGGTCCGAGGCGCCGTCGCCCTGGTAGGACTCGAAATCGGCCGCCACGCCGCCCTCGAAGCAGTAATAGGCCTTGAGGCCGTTGCCGGCCACCAGCCCCATGCCCTCCCAGCCGGGCCTCAAATCGGACTGCTCGCACGTGCGGCCGTCCTGGGTCAGGTGGGCGCTGCACCAGAGCGGAGCGCCGAAGAGCTGCCACAGGAAGTCGAAGAAGTGCGGGTACAGGTCCAGGAACATCTCGTCGCCGCCGCGCTCGCCGTCCTTGCCGAACACGCGCACCAGGCGCGGCTCGCCGATGCGGCCTGACTGGACCAGCGGAATTGCCACCCGCTGGATCGGCGGATGCCCGCGCCAGGGATGCGCGACCACGCACATGACGGACGACTCGTCGCAGGCCGTCTGCATCGCGTCCACGTCCTCCGGCGCGGTGGCCACGGGTTTTTCGAGATAGACGTTCGCGCCCGCATTTGCGGCGTCGATAACCAGGCCGCGGTGATCGCCGACCTCGCGCGAAGCCACCACGGCAATGTCCGGCTTCTCAACGTCCAGCATCTCGCGGTAGTCCGCGTAAGCCGTGCGCGCCCCGGTCTTCTCGGCAGTCTCGGCCCGACCCTCGTCGTCCGGATCGGCCAGCGCCGCGATATCGGCGCCCTCCACCCCGACAAACGCCATGTCGAGATAGTGCCCATAGTTGCCATGCCCGGTATGCCCAATGATCCCGACTTTGAAGCTCATGCCGGTGTGCTCCCTGAGGGCCGTCCAGGACGCGAACCGTCAACCGGTGAAACGCGCCCCGAGCCGCGTCGGCAATCGGAGCCTATCGCAGCGCGATGGCGAACCAACGTCCGGCAACTCGCGGGTCGGGGTCTAAAACGACCCGTCGGTCCGGCGTACGCCGGGCCCACGGGTCTTCAGCCGCGTGGAGGACGAGCGTCTAGCGGGTGGGACGGAGGCGGCAGGGCCTCGATCCAGGATTTCCAGGAGTCGTACGCCCGCCTGGTGTCGGCGAGGACACGGTTGGAGGTGTAAATGATGCGCTGCATGCCGGCTTCGATTGACATGTCGCCGCTGAAGGGCGGGGCAGCCGCACGGAAGGACTCGTACCACTCCCACCAGTTGGGGTGACCGGTCTGCCAGTGGTGGTGGTCCGTCTTGTTCATCCAGGTTCTGTAGTACCCGTGGTTTTGGGGCGGCCCGGCCTTGAACGCGTCGGCCTGGATCGCCGACTTCAGCATCGGCAGCGAGCCGCGGTCCATCGCGATGCGGCCCTGGACCTGGGGACCGGCAAAGAACAGCAGGGTCTCGGTGCACTCCTCCACCAGACCGTTGCGCTCGGCCGTGGCGGTGCAGTAGTGGCCCTGGTTGGTGAAGTGGTGAGGAAACGGACCGCGGTCGCCTTCTTCAACCGGACCGAGGCCCCATGCGAATTGGTCCTCGATATGCCGGATGGAGTTTCCAAGGCCTCCGGCCGTCCAATGCCGCGCCTGCTTTCCAGCCGCAAACGGGCTCCCGGCTTCACCGGCCACCGAGGCTATCTGGTCCAGCGGCATCGCTACGCCACTGCGAATCGTGTCCACGGCCAACGCAAAGCCGCGGTCGCCTCCATCGTTGAAGATGTCCCAGCGCAACTGGTCCGGAGCGCGGTACATGTGGTTGCCGGTGTTCTGCATCGCTCGCGCCCAACTTCCCCAGATGAGCCAGGCGTTTGGATGCATCCGCAGGCCGTATGTCCCGGTTTCGGGATCGGTGGCCTGGGCAAAGAGGTCCGCCGCTTCGCGCTCCAGGTGGTAGGAACCCTCAAGCGGCATGGGAATGCCCTTTTGCTCCAGCAGCGTGAAGTTATATATGACCCCGTTGATGTTGCCCTGGTAGGGCAGCCCGAACATGACGCCCTGATAGCCCCTGGTGTGTGGCGCCGGGCGGGCGGCGCGGTCATCGTCGAACTGGCCGACGGACATTTCGTCTGGCGGCGCGTACCACTTGGTGGGTTCCCAGTCGGGATGCTTGTTCAGTGCGTCGTCAATGCGGGCAAAGCCGCCGCGATGAACCCACGTGTTCAGGAACCCGCCGTCCAGCAGCGCCAGTTCGGGCTGGTCCCCCGCCTCAATGAGAGTGGAGAACGTCTCCGCGTACAGGTAATCCGACGGCTCGAATTTGATGGCGATGTGGGGAAACTGTTGATGAAATGTCTTCAGGGCCCAGATCATGGTGGCGCCGCGTGCGCCGGACGTGTGGTCGTTGGCTAGTCGGAGCACCACAGGAGGGCGTTGCGGCATCGCATCGTCCTCGACAGTCGTCTCGACTTCCTTCGTCACGACGTTTTCGACGACCTTCTCGACCGCGACTTCGTGCCTGACGATTTTCTCGACCTCCTGATTCACCACCTTCTCGACTCGCTGCGTCACCACCCTGTCGACCTCTACCTCTTTGACGACGAGCCTCTCGACCGGAACTTCCTGGGTCACTACTTGCTTGTCACCGCAAGCTGCCAGCGCAACGGCGCCGGGAATACCCAGCACGGCGGCGCCCATGCGAAGCAGCTGTCTGCGGGTCATTGCGCCCGCCGTTCGCGCTCCGCCTGCAACTCTCATTGCCCCAGCCCACCACAATGTCCGTGAAGACGCGCGACTCGGCGCCTGCGTCTTCCATCGCACCCGCGTACGCAGACTAACCAGCGAAGACTTGCGGTCAAGGATTTGGCGCCGACGTGCCTGACGTTGGCCAATGTCTTCTGGTCAGGAGGAGTCTCAGTTTCGGATTGACGCAATCTCGGAGATCGTGCCGAGCGCAGCCAGGGCCGGCCTTCGGGAGGTGGCCGGGATCCAATCACCTGTGCCCCGGCGCCAGGCACCGGCAGGTCAAGCCGCAGCGAGACATTCAAACTCCTCCGAGTCTGTCGCAGCGGCTGGCTTGACCCGGCGGGCGTCGCCAGCGAATCAGGCCGTTAACGAGCCGTCGGCCCGGCGTGTGCCGGGCCGACGGTCTCTCGCCCGCTATAGCGGACGAGCGTCTGGTGCTTAGGCCGACGGCGGCAGCGCGTCGATCCAAGCCTTCCATTCGTCGTACTCCTCCTTGGTGTTTTCGAGAACACGGTCGGAGGTGTTGATGATGTGCTGCATCCCCTCTTCGATCGACATGTCGCCGATGAAGGGCGGGTCGGCAGCGCGGAAGGACTCGTACCACTCCCACCAGTTGGGGTGGCCGTTCTGCCAGTGGTGATGGTCCGTCTTGTCCATCCAGGTCTTGTAGTACCCGTGGTTTTCGGGCGGCCCGGCCTTGAACTCGTCGGACTCGATCACCGTCTTGAGCATGGGCAGCGAGCCGCGGTCGATCGCGATGCGGCCCTGGACCTCCGGACCCGCGAAGTACAGCAGGGTCTCGGCGCACTCCTCGACCAGGCCGTTCCGCTCGGCCGTTGCCGTGCAGTACTGGCCCTGATTGGTGAAGTGATGCGGCGCGCCGCCGCGGTCGCCCTCCTCGATGGGCCCGAGACCCCAGGAGAAGCGGTCCTTGATGCGCGGGATGGTGCCGCCGACGCCGCCGCCGGTCCAGTAGGTGGCCATCTTGCCAGCCGAGAACGGGTCGCCGAATTCCCCGGCGATCTGCTGGAGCTGGTCGAACGGCGGCGCTACGGCGTCCGTCTGCACGCTGTTGACCGCGTAGGCGAAGCCCCGGTCACCACCGTCGTTGAAGATGTCCCAGTGCAACTGGTCGGGGGCGCGGTACATGTGATTCCCGCTGTTCTGCAAGGCGCGCGCCCAGCTGCCCCAGACGATCCAGGCATTGGATGCCATCCGCAGACCCCATGTGCCTGCCTCCGGGTCTGAGGCTTGCATGTACAGGTCCCAGGCTTCGCGCTCCAGGTGGAACGAGCCCTCCACCGGCATTGGGATACCCAACTCCTCCAGCAGCGTGAAGTTGAAGATCTTCCCGTTGATGTTGCCCTGGTAGGGCATCCCGAACTGGGCGACTCCGCCGTAGCCCGTGGTGTGCGGGGCCGGGCGGGAAACACGGTCGTCGTCGAACTGACCCACCGTCATTTCGTCCGGTGGGGCATACCACTTGGTGGGGTCCCAGTCGGGATGCTTGTTCAGCGCGCCGTCAATGCGCGCGAAACCGCCCCGGTGCACCCAGGTGTTGAAGAACCCGCCGTCCAGCAGCGCCAGTTCGGCCTGTGTGCCGGCCGCGATGTGGATCGAGAACGAGTCCACGTACAGGTGGTCCTGCGGCTCGAACTTGATGACGATGTGCGGGAACTGCTGGTGGAACTTCTCCAGCGCCCAGTTCATCGCCGCGCCGCGTGCGCCGGACGAGTGGTCGTTGGCCAGCCGAATGACCGCGCTCGGGCGCTCGGCCATCCTCTCGACCTGGACGACCTTCTCGACGACCTTCTGGACTTCCTTGGTCACGACCTTCTCGACGACCTTCTCAACCGGAACTTCGACGACCTTCTCAACCTCAACGACCTTCTCGACCGGAACTTCCTCGCGGACGACCCGTTCGACTTCCTGCGTTACGAGCTTTTCGACCTGCTGAGTGACGATCTTCTCGACCTCAACCTCTTTGACCACAACCCGGTCGACAGGGACTTCCTTGGTGACGACTTGCGTCTCGCCGCAGGCAGCCAGCGCTACCGCGCCGGAAATCCCCAGGGCGGCGGTTCCGCCCCTTCGAAGCAACTGTCTTCGAGTAATCATTTCCTGCGACCGCTCCCTCCCAACACAGCCCTCGTCCGGCGAGACCGCGACTCGTACCCGCAAGGCACGCAAGTCGTACCCCGCCACTTCGAGGGCGAGAAAGTAGGGCAGACTAGCGAGCGAGGCGGAATCTGGTCAAGGCAGCCGCCACGTCCGGCCCCGCCGTCTCACCGCCACTCGTCAGGACCGCCCATGCAGATTCAGTTCCAGGAACCGCGCTTTTTCAACCGCTATCGGGTGCTTGACGGCCATCGCACGGTCATGGCGCTCAACCTGGGCGGCGCGGACAAGGACCTGTTCCTGATGCGCCCGTGCGTGCATCCGTTGTACACCCCGGCCGGGTTTCCCGTTACGGAAATGGGCGCGCATAACTTTCCGCACCATAAAGGCGTCTGGATCGGGCACGCCAAGGTCAACGGTGTCAACTTCTTCCACGACCTCGTCGACGCCGGCTGGATCGTGCCGATCCAGGTCACGTCCGACGCCGACGCAGACAACGCGCGCATCGACCTCAGCCTCGAATGGCGCGACCGGCGCGGCACAGTGATGGCCACCGAAACCCGTACCCATGTGGTGCGCCGCATCGACAACGCCCACGTACTGGACATGGTCTCCACGCTGCGCGCGTCCCACGGCAGCCTGCAACTCGAGATCGACAACCATTCGTGGGCGGGCTGCCGCCTGATCGACGCCCTGGACCAGGATGACGGCGGAGTGATGCGCGACTCCGAAGGTCGAGCGGGCGCCGACGCGATCAATGGCAATCCGGTCCGCTGGGTCGATGTCCGCGGCGACATCGGGGGACATGCCTGCGGGGCCGCGCTGATGGCACACCCGGCCTCGGCGCCGGTGCCCACGTTCGCCCGCTTCTACGGAACCAGCCTGCTCAACCCCACGATGTACGAACCGCTGACCATCGCGGACGGCGATTCGTGGACGTTCGGGACGCGGGTTGCGGCGTACGACGGATCGCCCACCGCGGCCGACCTGCAACGCTGGTGGTCGGAGGCCGGCCGGGATCCAGCCTGACGCCGGGGGACTACAGCCGCTCGGCTTGCTCCAGCTCCAGCACGAACATCGCCGCTCCGCCTACTTCAACCTCAACGGGGAGCGACAGGTCGATCTCGCCCGTCCAGGGCAGCGTCACCAGTTCGGTGCGCGTGATGCAGGTGCGGGCGGTGATCTCTTTGAGTTCGTCCAGGCGCGCGGCCTCCAGCGCCACAACGAACACGGCGTTGGTGGCCTGCAGAAAGCCGCCGGCGCTGGCCACGCGGGTATGGGAAACCCCCGCCTCGCGCAGCGCGTTGGAGTATTCGCCCGCGTCATCGTCCTGGACGACGCACAGCACCATCCGGTCGTAGGCCAGGGACTCAGGCATCACGCGTTTCCATCTGCCAGGCGCTCACAGGCGGGCGAACGCGTCCACGCGCACCACGAACACGATGCCGTACGTCGATCCGCTCTTGGATTGCCCGGAGGCGTGCGGCGACGCCCCACGGATCTTCTCGATCACATCGTCGACCTGTTCGGCCCCGACACCCACCATGAACACGGCGTTCCCTCGGCGCAGGAAGCCGCCCTGGGCGTCGATTCGGGTCGCGCGATAGCCGGACTCCACAAGTACCCGGGTCACACCCTCGGCGTCGTCCCGATGGACGACGGCAAAGATCAGTCGCTGAACCTCGTCAGGATTGCCCGCCACCGCGCATCAATCTCCGAACCACTTGCCTATTCACCATAACGGAGCAATCGGCCCTTCTGCTATGGCCCGTGCCCAAATGAGCGCGGCGTCTCCTTCAAGCGGCGTCGCCAAGCTGGAGGACGCGCTGCAGAAACCGGCGATCGTCAGGCGCTAAATCCAGGTCGATCGCCAGCACACGGGCTTCAGCCGACATCTTGTCCCACGTCTTCCGCAGGATCTCGGACACGCGATCATCCTGCTGACGGGCGCGGAAGTCCCCTAACTGCGTTTCCAGGAACACCAGGCACAAGGCGTCTTCCAGGATCTGGACGTCCGGGTCGCGCCGCAGGTTCTTCTTGCGCACCAGGTCCTGCGCGCGTTCGATGGCGGCCGCCTCGTAGCCGGCCTCTGTCATCACCTCGCCCAGCGTGGCGGCATGCAGTTCCTGCAGGGCCTGCCGCCACCGCAAATAACCGCGGCGCCCCTGCGGATACTCGCGGCGCGGGATGGTCCAGCGCCGCACGTGGTGGCCGTGCGCCGCGATACGCAGCGCGTCGTCCGCATCGGGACGCAGCCGCTCGATCCAGGCCGACACCATGGCCGCGTGCGTCAACTCCTTGGGTCGGGCTTCTCCGCGAACCTGAATCTCATGCGGGTCGGCGCTGTTGAACTCGTCAATCCGCTCCAGCGCCTGCCTGAGTCGCGCCGAGGTCATGTGCTCCGCCCGCGCAGCCATCGGCCAATTGTGGACGCATCTAGGACCGGCCGCCAGCAGTTGGCCCCCGAGCCTGGCCGGATCTCGGATCGCGCTCCACCAACGGTCCCGGAGGGTCGTCGTCGTATGCTGAACGCGTTCAGATCAACGGAGAAGCCCCATGGCGGTTCGTACTGTTGAGAAGCCGTTTGTGGTGGCGCCGGACGACGCGCCAACGCTGGATGTTTCGCCGGAAGGCGTGGGAACCGTTATCAAGCACGACCTGGTGGCCAGCCAGGTGTCGCCGCCCAACTTCGCCATGCGGCTGTTCGACGTCGCGCCGGCGGGCGCCACGCCCTATCACCAGCATCCCTGGGAGCACGAAGTGTTCATCGTGGAAGGGGCGGGCGAACTGAAGACGGCCACCGGCGCCGAGTCGTTTGCGGCCGGTGAAGCCGTCTACGTCCCGCCCGACGCCATGCACCAGTTCCGCAACACGGGCGAGGGCCGCCTCAAGTTCATCTGCGTGATCCCCAACAGCGGGGATTGCTAAACGGCGCGGGGCGCTCTGGTACCCCCGAGGGAAGTCGAATCCCTGTCTCCACCTTGAAAGGGTGGTGTCCTAGGCCTCTAGACGACGGGGGCCGGGCGTGCAGGCACGGGCTGAACTCAAGCCTAGCACCGGGTGTGCGCCTTGCGGCCAGCGCATCTCAGGTCGCACACTGGCCCTCCAGCCCCGCTCCAGCGGCCGCCTTCGGCACGGCCGCGCGGTCGAGAGGATCTCCCTAGATGGCCAAAGTCGTTGCCCGCCAAGTGGTATCGGGTTCCCAGGAACTCGTGTGGCATGTGTTGTCCGACTTCGACCGGATGCCCGAATGGCTGCCCGGCGTCACCTCCATCGAGCACACCGGCGGACCGCCCAAGGCCTCCGGCCGTGAACACGTAGCCCGAATGGATGACGGCCTTGAAGTTCATCACCGCGTCGTGGCCTGGGATAACTCGCGGCGCGTCGCCTGGCGGATTGCTCGCGAGGTCCGGGATGGCCGCGACGTCGGCTCCCTCCACAACGTGCGGACGACGATCGATCTGCGTCCCAGCGCCGCGAACACGGAAATCACGCTCACCGGCACGTGGTCCGGCGGCGGCCCGCTGGGCCTGATCAAGTCATTCACCAACCGCGGCCGGATGAAGGCCGATTTCGAGCAGGCGCTGGCCAACCTGGACAAGCTGATGGCCGGCGGCGACTAGGGCCGCGACCACCCAGACGAGCGCGCCGGTCATGGAACTTGAGTCGCGCGTGCCCGACGTGGCCAGCCTGGCGGCGGCACGGCGCAAAATTGAGCAGGCGCGCAAGCTGCGCGACAGCACCGACATCATGGAACTGCGCGCCGCCACCGACCTGCTGGTCGAGGCGGCCGCCACCTTCGACCTGGCGGCCCTCCCGGTGGAATTCGGCGCGCTACACCTCGACCTGGCCGACACGCTGAACCTGCGGGCGCGCCTGGGCGACCCGGACGTGCTGGACGAGGCGATCGACTGCTATCAAAAGGCCATCGTCGTCTTCAACCGCGACGAGTTCCCGGAAGCCTTCGCGCGCGCCTTCCACGGTCTGGGCCTGGCCAACTGGGCCGGCGGCCAGCTGGAGACGGCGCGCTGGTGTTTCGAGACGGTATTGGAAGCCCTATCGCCCGATGTTTCGCCGCTGGAGCACGCACGCGCCCGAGCCAATGTGGCCGCAGTCTTGGCGGCCACGCCTGAGGCGCAGGCTCGAGCGCAAGCGGTGGCCATCTACGAGTCGGTGCTGGACGCGGTGTCGCCCGAAACACACCCGGCCGACCACGCGGGGTTCCTGCTGGCGCTGGGGCAGACGCGGCGCGTGCAGTTGGAAGGCAGTCGGCAGAGCCAGCTGGAGGCGGCCGTCGCGGCATTCACTCGCGCGGCGGACGTGGCCAACGCGGGCGCGCGTGGCGACCTTCGATCCGCGGCCCTCGCGGAAGCCGCCCTGACGCAGGTGGAGCTGGCGGCGCTGGATCCGTTCCGCTTCGACCAGGCCCAGCAAGCGTTTGACCTGGCCCTCGCTGAAGTTTCGGCCGACGCGCAGCCTGACCGCCATGCGGAACTCAGGCTGGGATTCGGCCGGCTGTGGGCCGGCCGGCTTCCCAGTGGCGACGAGGCGGCCTGTGCAGCGGCGTTGGCGCACTTCGAGGCCGCCATCGCCCTGGCGCCACGGGTAAGCACCCCCGCGCTGGTCGCGCCGGCCCTGATCGAAGCGCCGCGAGTCATGGTCGAGGGTCCGGCCCGCACCCAGGCGCGCGTTGACCGCGCGATCGAACTCAGCCGCCACGCGCTGTCGGCCTGGCCTCGCGCCCAGTTCCCGACCGAATTCGCCCGCGTCAACCTGTCGCTGGGCACGGCGCTGCTGGCCTCCGCCGCCGGCGACCGGACGGCCAACGTCCGCGAAGCCATCGAGGCGTTCGAGGCCGGCCTCGACGCCATTAACCGCGACGCTGAACCCGTGGCCTACGCCTCGCTGCAAGTGGCCCTGGCCGAAGCTCTGGCCGCGCGCACCGACGGCGACCGAGCCGACAATCTGCGCCGCGCTGCTGCCGCCGCCAATCGAGCCCTGGAAGCCTCGGACGAGGACCGGACCGTGGTCGGACGGGCGAACCACTTGCTGGGTCGTCTCGCCCTGGAGTCAAGCGGCACCTCACCCCAGGCGTTGGCCGAAGGCGCGGCGCACCTCTACCGCGCGCTGGAGGATCGACCGCTCGACGGCGACCCGGTCGCCCATGCCGAGACCCAGATGCTGC
>DAOUJT010000165.1:0-5839 GCA_034422315.1 Chloroflexota bacterium
AGCGGCCAGCACGTGGTGATGGTGACGGTCGAGGCTGACGTGAGTTGCGGATGGGCGCTGGCGCGCGAGGCGCGGCGGCAGGGCGTGGTGTACACGCTGGCGGCGGGCGATCAACCGGTGGCGATCATGGAGCTGTACGACTGGGCCGTGGCGCTGGGCCTGGAAGTCGTGGCGGTTGGACGCGGCACGCGCCGGTACCCGGCGGACCGGCATGGGGATCCCGAGCGAGCGCTGGCGCGGCTGGGCTACGACAACGAGGCGACGGAGCGGCTGCGGCTGAACGCGCAGATGTACAACTCGTTCCGCGACGGGTCGAAGGCGCAGATCGAAATGTGCGCCGTGTCGAACATGACGGGCCTGCCGCCCGACCGACGCGGGATGCACGAGCCGTCGGCGGGGCTGAACGAGTTGGCGGATCTGTTTGCACCTACAGAGGCCGGCGGACTACTGGACGGCGACGGAGTGGTGGACCTGGCGAACGGCGTGGGGCCGGACGGGGAGTCGGAGCTAGCCGAGAACATCGCGGACGGGGTATGGGCGGTGGTGACCTCGGCGGACGGGCACATCCGGGAAGACATGCGGATCCACGGAACGCGGGTGTCGGCCGATGGGCGGCGGATGGCGTTGTTTCGCGAGTACCACTTGTGCGGGATCGAGACGCCGCTGAGCATCGCGCAGGCGGCGCTGCTGAGGGCGTCGTCGGGGATGCCAAAGGAGACGCCGACCTCCGAGGTGCTGGCGTATGCCAAGCGCGACCTGCGGCCGGGGGACAGGCTGGACGGTTCGGGTGGGCGGCTGGTGTACGGGCTGATTGACCGGGCCGAGACACTGGAGGCAGAAGGTGCATTGCCGCTTGGGCTGTCGTACGGGGCGCGGGTGCGGGAGGCAGTGGCGGCGGATCAGCCGATACCGGTTGGGGCGGTTGAGGTGAATGAGGGGTCGTTTGTAGCGAGGCCGCGAGCGATGGCAGGCGAGCGGTAGCCGACCTTCCGATTCGCCTACCGGTAATCAGTGCGGCAGCGCGGGACTGACTCTGTCTAGTCGATGGGTTGGTGGAAGTAGTAGCAGAGGCCGTCGGGGGCGATGAGGAAGAAGACGCTCATCTTCTGGCCGCTGTGGTCGTCGATGCGTGATTCGCCGGGGGTGAGACCGCTGGCTTCAAGTTCGCGGCGGGCGCGCTTAATGTCGGTGACGAGGATGGCGGCGCCGTCGTTGCTGGCGTCGCCGCCGTTGACGGCGAAGCCGATTTGGACGCCGTCGCGCTGCATGATGACGGCTGGGACGGGATCGTCGCGGCGTTCCACTTCGGTGAGGCCGAGGGCATTCGCGTACCACTGGGAGGCTTGGTCCAAGTCCTCCACCGGGAGCGCCAGAACATCGTCCTGGTACGGGCGGGCCGCTTTGAAGAGTGGTTCGGTGTTCATGGCCACGATTCCTTTGACCTGCACAGGCGCTGGGTGTGCAGCCTCGTCATATCAGAGCGTACAACCGGGATTGCGGGCGGTTCCCTTTCAAACCTCGTTGTAGCGGTAACAGGTGACGAGGTGGTCGTTGACCAGGCCGGCGGCTTGCATGAAGGCGTAGCAGATGGTGGGGCCGACGAACTTGAAGCCACGGCGTTTGAGCTCGCGGCTCATGGCACGGGAAACGTCGGTTTCGGCGGGGATGTCGTCCAGCGTGCGGAAGGCGTTGCGTTGCGGGCGGCCGTCCACGAAGGACCAAATGAGCGTGTCCAGCGAGCCGAGTTGGTCGATGGCTCGCAGCGCCGCCCGGGCGTTGCCGACGGTGGACTGGATCTTGGCGCGGTTGCGGATGATTCGGGGCTCGGCGCGGCGGGCTTCGATGTCGGCGGGGGTGTAGGCGGCGATTCGCCGGATGTCGAAGTTGTCGAACACCCTCACGGTAGCCCTGACGGCGGTGCAGGACGGTGCGCCAGGACAGGCCGGCCTGGGCACCTTCGAGGGTGAGGAGTTCGAAGAGAGCGCGGTCGTCGTGGAGAGGGACGCCCCATTCCTGGTCGTGGTAGGCCTGCATCAGCGGGTCGTCGCCGGCCCAGGGGCAGCGGGGGTGGTTCACGAGGAAGCGGTCAGGTCCCGGACATAGCGGACTACGTGGACGAGACCATGCCAGTCGAAGGTGTCTTCGGTTCCGTCGAACGCCCAACCGTTGGCCTCGTAGAACCTGCGGGTCGGCTGACGGTCGCGCAGGGTCCAGAGGACCGCGGCGCGATAGCCGCGAGCGCGCAGAGCGTCCGTCAGGCCTGCCAGCAATGCCCGACCCACGCTGCATCCCTGCCAGGCGGGGAGCACGTAGAGCGCACGCACTTCACCGACACCGGCATTGAGCTCCATGTCGTCGCAGGGTTCGGCGACGCCCATCCCGATGATCTCGGCGCCGCTGGACGCCACGACGAGTGCTGAGCGGTTGGTGTCCTTGATTCGCTTTCTGTATTGCTGGATTCGAGACGACGTGACGGTCAGCCCGTCGAGAAAGGCGTCCGAGACGATCCCCCGGAAGCAGGCCTTCCAGGTTGTGATGCGGACGGTCTCGATCCCCTCGGCGTCGGCAACGGTCGCGGGCCGCACGGTCCAGGACGGCGCGGGCCTAGTGGTCATTGCCATTCGCTCCCGGCGGGCAGTTCAGGATGGCCAGGTTTCAGCGCGGCGCAGAAACACGGTGGGGTCGTTGCGCCACTGGGCGTAGCCGATGCGCTGGTTGTCGGTCAGCCAATTGATCTTGGCGTCGATACAGGCGGCCAATTCAACCGCCTCCGCAGCCAGGGCGAAGCCGCCGTGCTCCACGTCGGCGTCCAGGGCCGCGATCTCGAAGTCTCCGCCCGAGGCGTGAACCGCGTCCCGATTGCCAATTTCACCGCGGGCCAGCGCGTCAATGCGGCCGGCGCGCAGCGCCTGGAGCAATTCCACTTCCCCCGTCTCTTCGCCCAAGTAGACGACTTGCGGCATGTCCTGCACCGGCGGCTCCAGGCGCTGACGTCCCTTCAGGTCTGGCGAAACGTCGGCCGCAGTAATGGTGTAGGCCGCACTGCCGTCCGCAATCACTATGCCTGACCGTGTATGCACCCGAGTCCCAGCAGCCAACACCCCAGCCGAGTCAACCAGTCCCGTCAGTTCCAACAGGCGCGCTTCTCCCGTGGTACCGACCAGCGCGCCGACTCGATGCTGGCTTGTCAAGTGGTCATGGTCGGGGAAGCGATCGGCCTCACCCGCCCGGACGAGCAGCGACTGACGAAAGACGATGTGCCCCGAGGTGAAGCGCACGACCTGGTGACCAGCAGCGTCACGGGTGCGCGAGTCCAGGATGGTGATGCCGCCGCCGACCATATCGGTGTCGTCGCGTACGGGAGAGAGCCAGATGTCGTCCCAGGGTTGGATGGGGTAGCGGGCAAAGCTGAGACCGGTGCCGTCAAGCGATTCCAGGGCGGTCAGCAGGTCCGCCTCGTACCCACGATGTTCCCGAAACCCGGCGGCGTTGGGATCGGGGTCGGCGGTGTAGCTGACGGGCTCGAAGAAGGCGTAAAACCCGACGTTCAGTACCCGCTCGCCGGTCGTGCAGGCCGCCGACAGCGGCGAGTCGGCGGTGGGTTCGCCGCAGGAGGCCAAGCCGCACAGCAGCGCCAGGCCAAAGGCAACCCAGGCGCGGAAGAAGGGCTTTTTTGCAGCGGAATTGTGCGCGCGGCTCACGGCACACCATCCAGCCGGCGGACATAGCGCACCGCAGGCGCAGACATAGGTTCGGGACCGTGGAGATCGAACTCGCCGTGTCGATCGTACGTCCAGCCGTTGGCTTCGTAGAAGCTGTGCGCGGCCGGGTTGTCGCGGAAGGTCCAGAGGATGGCCGATTCGTGGCCCAGATTCCGCAAGGCGTCGGTGAGATGGTCCAGCAGGGCGCGACCGACGCCGCGGCGCTGCCAGGCCATGGCCACGTTGAGGGTGCGCAGTTCGCCGGCACCGGGGCTTGCGGGTGGGAAGTCGTAGTCGTTGACCGGGCCGACACCGCCGTAGCCGATGAGTTGGCCGTTCGACTCGGCCACGATGAAGCGCCAGGACGTTGGGTTCCCCAGAGCTTCCCGGAACTGCCCGACGTGTTCCGGGGTAACGGTGAGCCAGTCGAGATAGTCGTCCGGCAGCAGGCCGCGATTCACGCGTTTCCAGACGCCCACGCGCAGCGTCTCGATGGCCTCGGCGTCGTCCACCGTCGCGGGACGGATCGTCCAGGGCGGAGGGGAGGCAGGCTGAGCGTCCGGCTGGGGCATCAGGGCTTGGACTGTAGCCCAGATGATTGGCGTGATCGTCCGTGCGCCTATGTACCCGTTCGGGCCGCAATGGGCCGCGTATGGTGGAGCGAATCATCCCCGAGTCCACGCGCCAGGACGTCGCATGGCCCGAGTGGTCGAGCTGCCCGATCCGACGGACCACGAGCCGATTCAAGGACCGCGACTTCGCCTTCGGCCGTTGACACCCGACGACCTGCCGATGCTCATGCGCTGGCTGACCGACCCGGGTGTACAGGAGTTCTATAGCCGGCCACCGGAGTCCCTGGCGCAGGCGCACGACATCTACCTGGTAGCGGAGGACGCGCCGAGCTGGCGCTTCATCATCGAAGACCAGGGCCGCCCGGTGGGCGAGATCCAGTACTACCACCCCTACCTGAACGAACGCTGGTCGGCGGGAATCGACATCCTCATCGGAGAGCCCGGAGACCGTAACCGGGGGCTGGGAACCGAGGCCGTGCGGACGCTGCTGCAGTATCTGTTCGAATCGAAAGGCGTGAACCGGGTCACCATCGGCCCCGAGCCGGCCAATCGACGCGCCATTCGCTCCTACGAAAAGACCGGCTTTCAGTTGGATGGCGTGATTCGGCGCAGCTACAAGGTGGACGACCGCTGGGTGGACGCCGTGCACATGACCTTGCTTGATGACGAGTGGCCAGCGGCGAAGGCGAAGTGGGAGATGGAAACGGGACGCTCGATGGGCGGTTGAGCAGGCCGATAGACCCGGCGCTGGAGGCGCGGGTCGTATATTCTTTCGGTACTGAACCGTTGGTTCCTTTCGCCGGCTTGGAGGCTTGACATGGCCGTCAGCACGCTCCGGACGCTTACGCAATCGCAAGTTGATCAGTTCCTGCGCGACGGGTTCACGGTCGTCCATGACCTGCTGGACGCCGACGAGATCGCGGTCCTGGCCGAGCGGGCGGACCTGATCGCGTCGGGCAAGGCGGAACACATCGTCGAGGGCACGATTCAACTGGAACAGCCGTTTCGCGAGGAAGAGGACAAAGTCGACAACCGCGTGATGGCGACGCGCAAGCTGGCGCACATCGTTCCGGAGGACGAGGTCCTGCGGGCGCATGCGCGGAACCCCAAGATCGTGGACGTAATTGCCGACTTGATGGACACGGACGACATCACCCTGTACGGCGACCAACTCTTCATGAAGCCGCCGCGGCACGGGTCGGCGAAGGAGTGGCACCAGGACTCGGCGTCGTTCAAGAACATCTTCCCGATGGACCTGATATCGGCCTGGGCGGCGATCGACAACGTGACGATTGAAAACGGCTGCCTGTGGATGGTTCCGGGGAGTCACCGCTGGGCGATCATTCCGCCGACGTCGCGGCCGACGATCGAAGGGCAGTTCGGCGGGGACTACCCCACGGTGCCGGTGCCGCTGCGGCCCGGCAGCGTGAGCTTTCACCACAGCCTGACGTATCACGCCAGCGGGCCGAACGAGACGGACACGCGGCGGCGCGGCTACGCCACGCACTACATGCGGTCGAACTCGATCAACGACCGGGAGATTCCAGGCTCGCCGGCGGTGCGGGG
>DAOUJT010000166.1:0-11976 GCA_034422315.1 Chloroflexota bacterium
CCCAAACCGCCCCAACCCCCGCCGCGGAATCCCCACAACACACCCCGACACTCAACGTCGCCGGATTCTAGTCCCCCCGTTCGTGGTGAGCCGGTGCGGAGTCCTCGGAGCACCGTGTCGAACCACCTCCCGTCACCCTTGCAGAATCGCACTCAAAGGTGCGATTCTGCCGCAGTGACCAGCCGCGAATTCATCAGGCGGGCACGGAGATACGCTCGCAGCACGGGTCAGGACTTCCACTTCGATCCGGCCCGCGGCAAAGGAAGCCACGGACGACTCCACGTCGGTTCTCGATTCACCACCGTCAAGCAAGGCGAACTGTCCAGGCACCTGCTGGCCGCCATGCTGCGGCAGTTGAACATCAATAGAAAGGACTTCTGAACCATGATCTACGCCTACCCCTGCGACCTTGCGCACGATGACGATGGCAGCTTCATCGCCACCTTCCCCGACGTTCCGGAAGCCATCACCGGTGGCGCAAACCCGACTGAGACCCTGTCACTGGCCGAGGATGCCCTCGCCACCGCCCTCGCCGGCTACGTCCACCAGAAGCGGGATATCCCGGAACCTGGCCAGCCCCTGCCTGGTCAGCCGCTCGTTCCCGTCCCCACCGTCGTTGCGGCCAAACTCGCCCTCTACTCGGCCATGTGCGACCAACGAATCACCAAGGTCGAACTCGCCCGCCGCCTCGGCATCAGCGAATCCGCCGTCCGCAAACTCGCCAACCCCGACCACCGCTCCCACATCGGCCAGGTCCACAAAGCCCTCCGCGCCGTCGGCCAAACCCTCCGAGTCCAAGTCACCCCCGCCTGAACCCCGCTCGGCCACCACCGCCAATGAAAACCACCCAAACCACCTTCTCTACCGTTCATGGTGAGCCGCCCCAGAGTCCACGGCGGGTCGAGTCGAACCACACGCCGTCAGGCCCCCACCTCCCCGCCCTCCTCCTCCAACCCGAAGGCCCCCTCGCCCTCATGCTCTTCGGCCACGGCGCCGGCACCCCCATGCGCGCCCCATTAATGGATCGGATGGCCACCGCCCTCGCCCACCACCGCATCGCCACCCTCCGCTACGACTACCCCTACAGCCACCGCCTCCAGGACGGCTACCGCGAAGACCTCATCGACCCCCTCCAAACCCTCCTCGCCACCACCCGCGCCGCCACCACCGCCGCCCAGGCCCTCGCTCCCGACCTCCCCTTCTTCCTCGGCGGACGCTCCATGAGCGGCCAGATCATGTCCCTCCTCCTCGCCCACGAGCCTCTGCCCCACGTCCGCGGCCTCATCTGCTACGTCTACCCCAACCGCTGGCGCGCCCTCCTTCGAGACACCCTCGCCCACCTCCCCCACATCCCCGTCCCCACCCTCTTCATCCAGGGCGCCCGCGACCCCGAATACTGCGACCTCAACGAACTCCAAACCGTCATCGACCAACCACGCTCCCACCCCGTTCGTGGTGAGCCGGCCCGCAGTCTTTCGAAGGGCCGAGTCGACCCACCCAGCGACAGCACGAAACCCCACCACTCTCTCCACGTCATCCCCGACGCCGACCACGCATTCAACCTCCCACCCCACGCCCCCAAAACCGAACACCACGCCATCCAAGAAGCCGCCACAGTCACCGCCTCCTGGATCCACCATCAAATCAGGGTCCCAGAAACCACATCGCAGCACCCCGCGTAGGGGCGCTTCGCGAAGCGCCCGCTCTTCCGGCGCAACCCCTATCCCCCGCCCACCCGTGGCACCATGACCCCGTTACCCAACCGTCCCCAGAACGCACCCCATGGCCGCCCGACGCTCCACCACCGGCGAAGCCCTCGACTACCGCGCCGACCTCTGGAGCATGGCCGACGCCCTCCGCAACAACATGGACGCCGCCGAGTACAAGCACGTCGTCCTCGGCCTCATCTTCCTCAAATACATCTCCGACGCCTTCGAAGAACGCCACGCCCAGGTGCTCGCCCAATGGGGTGAAGAAGCCGCCGAAGACCGCGATGAGTACATCGCCGAAAACATCTTCTGGGTACCCCCCGCGGCCCGTTGGTCCAAGCTCCAGGCCCAGGCCCGCCAGCCCACCATCGGCACGGTCGTTGACGACGCCATGGTCGCCATCGAGCGGGAAAACCCCGCCCTCAGGGACGTCCTCCCCAAGGACTACGCCCGCCCCGCCCTCGACAAGACCCGCCTCGGCCGGGTGATCGACCTCGTCAGCAACATCAAGGTCGGCGGTGCCAAAGAACGAGCCACCGATGCGCTCGGCAGCGTCTACGAGTACTTCCTGGAACAGTTCGCCCTGGCCGAGGGCCGCAGAGGCGGCGAGTTCTACACCCCGCGCAGCGTCGTCCGGCTCCTCGTGGAAATGCTCCAGCCGTACGAAGGCCGCGTCTACGACCCCTGCTGCGGCTCCTCCGGCATGTTCGTCCAGTCCATCGAGTTCATCCAGGCCCACGCCACCGGCAACGGCAACGCCCGCTCCGGATCTCGATCCTCTGCCGCCCAAACAGCAGCCGCTGTCTCCATCTACGGCCAGGAGTCCAACTACACCACCTGGCGCATGGCCCGCATGAACCTCGCCATCCGCGGCATCGAGGGCCGCATCGCCCACGGCGACAGCTTCCACAACGACCGCCACCCCGACCTCCGCGCCGACTACATCCTCGCCAATCCCCCTTTCAACGTCTCCGACTGGGGCGGCGAGCGGCTGCAGGACGACCAGCGCTGGCGCTACGGCGTCCCGCCCAGGGGCAACGCCAACTTCGCCTGGGTCCAGCACTTCCTGCACCACTTGGCGCCGCGCGGCCGCGCTGGCTTCGTCCTGGCCAACGGCTCCATGTCGTCCAACCAATCCGGCGAAGGCCAGATCCGCAAGAACATCGTCGAAGCCGGTCTGGTCGACTGCATCGTCGCCCTCCCCGGCCAGCTCTTCCGCTCCACCCAGATCCCCGCCTGCCTCTGGTTCCTCTCGCGCGACACCAGCGGTTCGGCGCGGCGCGACGAAACCCTCTTCATCGACGCCCGCAACCTCGGCCACATGCTCGACCGCACCCGCCGCGACCTCTCCCCCGACGACATCACCCGCATCGCCAACACCTACCACGCCTGGCGACAAGGAAAGTCCTCTCCCTCTTCTCCCTCTCCTGGGGGAGAGGGTTGGGGTGAGGGGTCTTCCGGGCAACCACACCCTAGTAACCCAAATGCCTCCTTGAAGGAAGAGGGTCGGGGTGAGGGTAGAAACACCGCTGCGGCAACCCCATCAGCCGAGAGTCCCGCTGCCGAGGACACCTACACCGACATCCCCGGCTTCTGCAAAAGCGCCACCCTCCAAGAAATCCGCAAACACAACCACGTCCTCACCCCCGGCCGCTACGTCGGCGCAGCCCCCCAGGAAGACGACGGCGAACCCTTCCAAGAAAAAATGGCCCGCCTCACCACCCAGTGGCGCCGGCAGCAAGCCGAGTCTCGCCGGCTGGATGCCGCTATCGAGGAAAACCTGGCCCGGCTGGGCTTTGGAGCGCCGATAGACCGGGAAAGCATCGACTCGGACACGGCAGGGTAATTACTATAATTACGTCTTGGGCGCACACGTGGGGGAGCATGGGATGAATCAATCGCCTCGCACCAGGGAGGTGAAAGTGGTCGCCATCGGCAACTCCAGGGGCATTCGCCTCCCCAAGGAACTCTTGGACAAGTACGGCTGGGGCGATCGGCTGGTGTTGGAAGAGTACGACGAAGGCATCGCCTTGCGCGGCAAAGAGACGCACCGGCTCTCGTGGGAGGAAACCTCTCGCGCCATGGCCGCCGAATCGGAGGATTGGAGCGATTTCGACGTCGCCCTGGCTGACGGCCTGGAGTAATGGCGGACTTCCCCCGCCGCTACGGAATCTACATCGCCGATCTCAACCCCACCCGGGGCAGCGAGATTCGCAAGGTCCGACCGGTTGTGGTGGTCAGCCGCGATGCCATGAACCGGTTTCTCGACACCGTGGTCATCTGCCCGCTCACCACCAGCCTGCACCCTCGCTGGCGTGGTCGTCTCCAGGTGCGCTGCGCGGGGCAGGACGCCGAAATCGCCGTTGACCAGATTCGCACCATCAGCAAGCAGCGCCTTCGGCATCGCATCGACCGCCTCCCCGCCAATGACGCGTCCCAACTCCGCCGCATCATCGCCGAGATGTATGCGGAATAACGGCCAGCACACCGCCATGACCGCTCACCGACGTCCCCGTGCCCAACCCCGTTGGGGACAATGGGAATCCGTAGGAATTTGGTGAGGATGCGTACCGTGGCCATCAATACGGACTTCCTCATACGCTGCAGCAACAAGCTGGAAGCGGCCGTTGACCAACTGCAACAGCGCGAAGCCTCCGATGAGCTGTACGACGTCTGCCGCGAGATGTCCGTCAAGGAGTTCGAGATCGTGCTGGAGCAGTCCGGCAAACTACTGACAAAGCGGCTGCGGCCCTACTTCGCCAGCAATCGCCAGGCCGACCAGCTCACGTTCAGAAACGTCTTCCGGCACGCTGCCAAGCACGGCCTCATCACCGTGGACGCCTGCGAGCGCTGGCTTGTTTACCGGGACAACCGCAACGACACCGCGAACGACCACGGCGAGCAGTTTGTGGAGACCACGCTCAAGCTGCTGCCCAGCTTCATCGACGACGCCAGGGATCTGGCCGGAATCATCGCGCGGGACCCCGATGACTGACCGCCTCGACCTACCGAGCCGCTACCGGAAGCAGCTTGAGGCGCTACTGCGCGAGCACGTGCCCAATGTGGAAGTATGGGCCTACGGCAGCCGCGTCACCGGCGACAGCCACGAAGGCAGCGACCTCGATCTGGTCCTGCGCAGCCCCACGCTGGAACCGCTGGGCATCGAATACGTAGACCTCATCGAGGCCTTGGAAGAGTCGCGCATCCCGATTCTGATTCAAGCACTCGACTGGACACGACTGCCGGCGAGCTTTCACCAGGAGATTGAGCGGGACTACGTGGTTCTGCAAGACCGAGCCGGACGACTCACAAAGAACCCGGCGAGATAGCGATG
This sequence comes from Chloroflexota bacterium, assembly GCA_034422315.1. Lineage (GTDB taxonomy): Bacteria > Chloroflexota > UBA11872 > UBA11872 > UBA11872 > UBA11872. The sequence continues at coordinate 5,044 of DAOUJT010000166.1, forward strand.
GCCCGTCTGACCAGGCAATGGCGCGAGCAGCAAGCCGAAGCGCGGCAGCTCGACGAGACCATTGAAGAGAATCTCGGTACCCTAGGATTCGGATGAAGCTCGAATCTCTCCAAGATTATGCCTTCACGAGCGCAGCCGTTCGTTGAGAACTGCATAATGTCTGAGGCTAAGGATATCGTGGGAATGAAGAGCTTGCAGTTAATAACACAACAGGATTGGGATGAGTACGAATTCGCAGACCTTTGCGACATAACGAGGGGTGCATCGCCGCGTCCCATTCACGAATGGATTTCGGCAGACGGGATTCCTTGGATAAAGATTGCCGATGCATCGGCAACACAGTCTCGGACTATTACGCGAACAAAGGAACGAATCAGATCTGAAGGCCGCACTAAGAGCGTACCGGTATGGCCAGGAGATCTGATCCTCAGCAACAGTGCAACCCCAGGTATTCCTAAGTTTGTTGGCATTGAAGGCTGTATCCATGACGGATGGCTATTGTTGCGAAATCTCAGAAATTTGGACAAGAGCTTTTGCTATTACCTCTTGCTTTCTGAGAGGCCTCGCATTGTTGAACAGGGAAGTGGCACAGTCTTTACCAACCTAAAGACTGAGATCCTCAAGAGGCATCGTGTCAAGATTCCTCCAATCTCTGAACAACGCGCCATCGCCCACATCCTCGGTACCCTGGACGACAAGATCGAACTCAACCGCCGCATGAACCAGACCCTCGAAGAAATGGCCCGCGCCCTCTTCAAATCCTGGTTCGTCGACTTCGACCCCGTCCGCGCCAAGATGACCGGCCGCTGGCGTCCCGGCCAATCCCTCCCCGGTCTCCCCGCGGAACACTACGAACTCTTTCCACAACGGCTGGTGAATTCGCAGATCGGGGAGATTCCGGAAGGGTGGGCAGTGAAGACGTTGGCGGAGATGGTTGAACTGAATCCCAGAGAGCGCATGAAGCGAGGTGCCGAAGCCCCCTACCTAGACATGGCATCCTTGCCAACATCTGGACCGAGTCCGAATAGAGCGATATCGCGAGAGTTCAAGTCAGGTTCGCGCTTTCGCAACGGCGATACACTCTTCGCACGGATAACGCCCTGCTTGGAAAATGGCAAAACGGCATTTGTACAATCGCTTTCAGGAGATGTGATTGGTTGGGGTTCCACAGAGTTCATAGTAATGAGAGCTATCTCGCCTGTTCCGTCTGAATACACGTATCTTCTGGCTCGCGATGAGGCATTCCGAGAACACGCCATACAAAGTATGACCGGAACTTCCGGACGGCAACGTGTCCAGGTAGACGCCTTGGCCCCATACCTCCTCCCTTTCCCACCGATAAACGTTTGGGCGAGATTCAGTTCCCTAGTCGATCCCATATTCACTGACATTGAGATGACCCACAGAGAGTCCTACTCCTTGAAGGCGCAGCGAAACGCGCTGCTGCCAATGCTGGTATCCGGGAATATACGGACAGTTAGAAACCATCCGGAGTCGGATGCATGAGTAACAGAACTGAACAAGAATGGAAGAGCCGGAAAGAAATACCTAATGCCCAAATCAAGGATGCTGCTGATCAGTATAACGCTGCACGAATCATCCTGAATGACTTAGCCCCCGGATCAGGCGTTCTGTTGCCATCGATGAATACCGCGGCCGTTGCAATCGAACTCTATCTAAAGAGTCTTTCGGCTGAGGTAATCCATGTTCCTGATGAAGGCTGGGACGGCTGGTACACCGTATATGCTGAGCCCTCAAAGAATATAAGATCTAGCCACAGGCTAGTTTCTATTCTTGGATCAGTTCCGGAGGATATACGATCTGACCTTGAGAACACTTTCAAGGAGACGTATGCCGGTGGCGAATCATTTCAGGATATACTCGCGAAGATTGAAGGAGCTTGGCTCTCGACTCGTTATCCTTACGAACCGATTGGTCGCCGTGGCTTTGACCTCAGGAATCTCATGTTGATTTCGGACTTTCTTCAGAAATTTGTCTCTGGGCTCAAGCCCAGGGATCTAATACAGTGGCAGTAACGCAACAATGCATGAAACAACACGTCGGCTCCGTGTAGGGGCGCCCCTTGTGGGTGCCCTCGGGCAAGATGCCAGGATACACAGAGAGCGCCTGGGACGAATTTGATGCAGAGGAAACGCTCTTGAATCCGGGGACTGAACCGCCGAGTCGCCGTCGCCGATCCCTCCGCCTGCGCTCGTACGACTACTCGCAGGCCGGCGCTTACTTCGTGTCCATAACCGTACAGAAACGCTTGTCGCTCTTCGGCCATGTAACCGGTGAACAGATGCGATTGAACGATGCCGGGCGAATGATCCAGGAGATTTGGCGTAAACTTCCCCAGCGGTTCCCAACAATCCAAATGGATCAGTTCGTCGTCATGCCCAACCACCTCCACGGTATTATCCTCATCAACGACGGTCCGCCGACAAACTCCGCTCCCAAACACACCAGCGCTATCCGTGTAGGGGTACCCCTTGTGGGTACCCAACAGCAGGATGCCAGGGAATCGATGAGGACGCCCACCAGATGCATCTCTACGAAATCAGGCCGGATCGCCTTGGGCGACGTCATCGGCGCTTACAAATCGTTGACCACACTCGAGTACACTCGCGGTGTAAGAATACAAAATTGGCCGTCATTTCACCGTCGGCTATGGCAGCGCAACTACTACGAACACGTCGTGCGCAACGACGAATCCCTGCTGAGAATCCGTGAATACATCCTCTACAACCCGGCACGCTGGGCATTCGACCGGGAGAATCCGCTGGCAATTGATCTCCCTTCGAAACGGGCCTGACAGCACGCGAGGCGAAGAGGCGGGCGGATTCCTGCTAACGTCTGCTGAGGCGCGTAGGCTTGAGATACCGGCTTGAGGTGAGTGACTGATGCACAAGTATGAAATCATCATCTACTGGAGCAGGGAAGACGGCGCATCTGTCGCCGAAGTGCCCGGACTTCCAGGATGCGCGGCTCATGGCGACACCCACGAGGCGGCCTTGCGGAACGTCAATCAGGCCATGGACCTGTGGCTTGCTACCGCGCGGGAATTCGGGGATCCAATCCCTGAACCGAAAGGCGAACGCTTGATGTTGGCGTAACCCGCCGCATTCCATGACACCCCTCGCCGAATCCGACGTTGAAGCCGCCGCCCTGGACTGGCTGACTAGCCTTGGCTGGAAGACTGCGCACGGACCGGACATCGCGCCTGACACGCCAAACGCTGAGCGTGCCGACTATGGACAGGTGGCGTTGGAGCGGCGATTACGCGACGCCCTTGCGGCGCTGAACCCCGGCCTGCCCGCCGATGCGCTGAACGACGCCTTCCGCAAACTGACCCGCCCTGAAGGCTCGTCACTGGACACCCGCAACCGAGCCTTCCACCGCATGCTTGTCAACGGCGTCGAGATCGAGTATCGCGATGCCGAGGGCCGGGTGCGCGGGGATCAAGTCCGAGTAGTCGATTTCGAGAACACGACCAACAACGACTGGCTCGCCGTCAACCAATTCACAGTCTCCGAGAATCAGAACACGCGTCGACTCGACGTGGTGCTCTTCGTTAACGGTCTGCCTCTGGGCCTGATCGAACTCAAAAACCCCGCGGACGAAGACGCCACCATCCGCACGGCCTGGAACCAACTCCAGACCTACAAAGCCGAACTGCCCACGCTGTTCGCCATGAACGAGGCCTTGGTGGTCTCGGACGGAATCGAAGCCCGCCTCGGCACCCTCACGGCCGGCTGGGAGTGGTTCAAGCCCTGGCGCACCGTCACCGGCGAGGCGCTGGCAGATCCTCACCTGACCGAGTTGCAGGTAATGCTGCAAGGCGTCTTCCAACCGCGCCGCTTCCTCGCCCTGCTCCGTGACTTCATCGTGTTCGAGGATGACGGCGGTGCCCTGACCAAGAAGATGGCCGGCTACCACCAGTTCCACGCTGTTCGCGTAGCCGTGGACGAGACGCTTCGCGCGGCATATCCGCAGGGGCCAGCTCTGGACACCGGACGCTACGAGGCTGGGCGAAGACCTGGCGGCGACGTCGGCGACTCGCGCATCGGCGTCGTCTGGCACACCCAGGGCGCCGGCAAGAGTCTCACCATGGCCTTCTACGCTGGCGCCATCGTCCGCGAGCCCGCGATGCAAAACCCAACCATCGTCGTGCTAACCGACCGCAACGATCTGGACGACCAGCTATTCGGTGTCTTCGCCCGCTGCCAGGATCTGCTGCGCCAGCCCCCCGTGCAGGCCCGGGACCGCGCCGACCTGCGCCAATTGCTCTCGGTAAGCGCCGGCGGCGTGGTCTTTACCACCATCCAGAAGTTCTACCCCGAGGAAAAGGGCGACACCCACCCCACGCTGTCTCGCCGCCACAACATCGTAGTCATCGCCGACGAGGCCCACCGCAGTCAGTACGACTTCGTCGACGGCTTCGCCCGCCACATGCGCGACGCGCTACCCAACGCCTCCTTCGTCGGCTTCACCGGGACACCCATCGAGCATGAAGACGCCAATACCCGCGCCGTCTTCGGCCACTACATCAGCATCTACGACATCCAGCGCTCCGTGGAGGACGGTGCCACCGTGCCCATCTACTACGAGGGCCGTCTGGCAAAGCTGACCCTGGACGAACGCGAGAAGCCGCGCATCGACCCTGACTTCGAGGAAGCCACCGAGGGCGAGGAGATTGAGCGCAAGGAGAAGCTCAAGACAAAGTGGGCGCAGCTGGAAGCTGTGGTCGGCTCGGAGAGTCGCGTCAGGCAGATCGCCGAGGACATCGTGTCCCACTTCGAGCAGCGGCTGGAAGTAATGGACGGCAAAGCGATGGTCGTCTGCATGAGCCGCCGCATCTGCATCGACCTATACCGCGAACTGGTCCGCCTGCGCCCCGATTGGCACAGCGACGATGACGCCAACGGACGCATCAAGGTGGTAATGACCGGCGCCGCCTCCGACCCCGTCGACTGGCAGCCGCATATCCGCAACAAGCCGCGTCGAGAAGTTCTCGCCAAGCGCTTCCGCGACCCCAATGACCCGCTGGAAATCGTGCTCGTGCGCGACATGTGGCTCACCGGTTTCGACGCCCCCAGCCTCCACACCATGTACGTCGACAAGCCCATGCGCGGCCACGGCCTGATGCAGGCCATCGCCCGCGTGAACCGCGTGTTCAAGGACAAACCCGGCGGCCTGATCGTGGACTACCTGGGCCTGGCGCAGGATCTGAAGAAAGCCCTCGCCACCTACACCGAAAGCGGCGGCGAGGGTGAGACCGCGCTGGACCAGGAGAAGGCCGTCGCGGTCATGCTCGAGAAGTACGACATCTGCCGCGGCCTCTTCCACGGCTTTGATTGGTCGGTGTGGGCTACGGGTGGGGCAACCGAGAGAATGAGCCTGCTCCCCGCCGCCCAGCAGCACATCCTGGCCCAGGAGGACGGGAAGCAACGCTGCCTTGATGCCGTCCGGGAGCTTTCACAGACCTTCGCGCTCGCCGTGCCGCACGACGAGGCGCTGCGGATCCGGGACGACGTCGGATTCTTTCAACACGTGCGCGTTGCCCTGTTGAAGAAGGACGCAAGCGACGCGCGCCCCGAGGAAGATCTGGACTTTGCCGTACGCCAGATCATCTCGCAGGCCGTGGCCTCCGAAGGGGTCATGGACATCTTCGCCGCCGCCGGCCTGGAGAAGCCCGACATCTCCGTCCTGTCCGAGGATTTCCTCGCCGAGGTGCGCGGCATGCCCCACCGCAACCTGGCCGTGGAGCTTCTGGAAAAACTCCTCAAGGGCGAGGTCTCAACCCGCCGCCGCAAGAACGTCGTCCAGGCCCGCTCCTTCGCCGAAATGCTGGAACAGACCCTCCGCCGCTATCAGAACCGCGCCATCGAGGCGGCCCAGGTAATCGAGGAACTGATCGCGCTAGCCCGCGAAATGCGCGAGGCCAATGCCCGCGGCGAGCAACTCGGACTCTCCGAGGACGAGCTCGCGTTCTACGACGCCCTGGAAACTAACGACAGCGCCGTCCAGGTCCTCGGCGACGACACCCTCCGCGACATCGCCCGCGAGCTCGTGAACACCGTCCGCAAAAACGTCACCATCGACTGGACCCTCCGCGAAAACGTCCGCGCCCACCTCCGCCGCCTCGTCCGCCGCATCCTCCGCAAACACGGCTACCCGCCCGACAAGCAGGAACAGGCCACCCTCACCGTCCTCGAACAAGCCGAAACCCTCTCCCAAACCTGGGCCACCCCCTAACCCACCTCAGCACAGCCGCTCTTTCTCAGCCACTGACCACGAGCCACCGCTTCCCGCCTCAGCACCACGCCGACCGACCTCCCGCCAGTCGCATTCCGCTTCCCAAGAGTGCATACGACCTGAGTAAGCATCGCAACCCCATCCCCAATGCCCCTCGCCCCCCTCCTGCCTACGCCCTTCCCGCCTGGGAACCGCATGGTCTACAATAGACCACTCTGAATCTCCCACAGGAGCATCGGCAATCGAGCACTCCACATCGCAACGCACCTGGACCGTCGCCGAGGCCAAGGCGAAGTTGTCCGAGGTCCTGCGGCTGGCCGAGGAGGAAGGACCGCAGCGCATCGGTCTGCGCCGGCCCTTCGTCGTCGTGCCTGAGCGCGTCTGGCGGGAGAAGTCGCCTCCCGAAAAGCCCTTGGGCCAATGGCTGGTCGAGAACATGCCGCGCGGGACGAACTTCGAAATACCACGGGATAGGACCTCTACGCGGGCAATTCCCTTTGTCGACGACGATCCCGAATGACCGGCTGTCTCCTCGACAGCAATGTGCTGTCGGAGATGACCAGGGACAACCCGCACTCGGGTGTTGTGATGTTTCTGCGGTCCCGGAGCGACTTATGGTTGTCGTCGGTGGTGATCTACGAGATTGAGTACGGTCTGCGGTTGCTTCCCTGGGGA
>DAOUJT010000167.1:0-2746 GCA_034422315.1 Chloroflexota bacterium
GCCGACTCGGGCGGGTTGAGCACTGGCGTGAAGGCGTCGATCCCGTAGATGCCAAGGTTGGAGATCGTGAAGGTGCCGCCGGTGATGTCGTCCAGGTCCAGGCGATTGCCTTGGGCACGGTCGACCAGGCCGCGCAGGTCGGAGGCGATCTCCACCAGCGACTTGCGGTCGGCCTGCTTGACGTTGGCAACCACTAGGTCGCCGCCGGCCTCGATGGCCAGACCGACATTGACCACGTCGTGCAGCCGAATCGCGTCGCCTTCCAGGCTGGAATTGGCTCGCGGGTGTTCGCGCAGCGCGTGGGCGCAGATGCGGATGAGCAGGTCGTTGTAACTGATGCGGAAGCCAAGCGCCGACTCGTGGCGGCTGGCCAGTTCGGTGCGCAGTTCGTGGAATCGCCGGGCGTCGGCTTCGGCGACCAGGGTGACCTGGGCGCTTCCCTGCAGGCTCTGCTGCATGCGCTCGGCAATAACGCGGCGCACGCCTTCCAGCGGAATCACCTGACCGGCGGCCACGTCGGGCACGGCGGCGGCCGGAGCCAGCGGCGGGGCCGCGGCGACCGGCATGGGCGCGACCGCCGGGGCGGCGGCTGCGGCCGATACGTCTTTTTCGATAATGCGGCCGCCCGGGCCGGAGCCGACGACGCCTGCAAGGTCGACACCCAGTTCGCGGGCCACACGCTTCGCCAGCGGGGAGGCCTTGATGCGGCCGGCGGCGGCTGGTGCGGCGGCTATCGGCGCGACCGCGGCAGGCTGGGCGGCCACGGGCGCGGGAGCAGGGGCGACCGGAGCGGGCGCGGGCTGCGCGGCAACCGGCGCGGGGGCCGGTGGCGGAGGCGCTGCAGGAGGCGCCGCTGACGCGGCCGCGGCGGCCGGTGGGTCGGGATCCTCGGCCGGCGGGGTTTCACCGGGCTCCAGGATCCAGGCCAGGAGTCCCTGTACTTTCACCAGGTCGCCCGGACCGGCGGCGATGCCGCCCAGGATGCCGGTGGCTGGCGCTTCCACGCGGGCGTTGATCTTGTCGGTCTCGAACTCCAGGATTTCCTGGCCCTTCTCAACCTCGGCGCCTTCGTCAACCAGCCACTCGGTGACGGCGCCTTCTTCCATCGTCATGCCCATCAGGGGCATGCGAACCGCGGTAGCCACGGTCTAGTACACGCCCTGGAGCGACTGGCGGATGGACTCGACCACCTGGGCCGTGCCAGGGAACGAGGCTTGTTCCAGTGGCTCGGAGAATGGGACTGGCGCGTGCGCCGCGCCAACGCGCAGCACCGGGGCATCCAGGTCGTCAAAGGCCAGTTCCTGGATCTGTGAGGCGATCTCGGCGCCGAAGCCGCCGAATCGCACGGCCTCGTACAGCACCACCGCGCGGTGGGTCTTGCGGACCGAGCGCAGGATGGTGTCGGTGTCCAGCGGGTAGAGCGAGCGGATGTCCACGACTTCCACGCTAATGCCCTCGGCCGCCAGTTGCTCGGCGGCTTCCAGCGCGTGGTGCGTCTGGCGGGCGTAGGTGATGACGCTCACGTCGTCGCCTTCGCGCTTCACGTCGGCCACCCCGATGGGCACCAGGTACTCGCCTTCGGGCACGTGGCCGCGCATGGCGTAGATGGCCTTGTGCTCGAACATGATGACCACGTTGTCCTCGCGAATAGCCGACTTGAGCAGGCCCTTCGCGTCGTAGGGAGTGGAAGCGGTGATGACCTTCAGGCCCGGGACGTGGGCGAACCAGGCTTCCAGGCTCTGTGTGTGCTGGGCGGCGTTGCCGGTGCCGGCGCCAAAGGGCGCGCGGTAGGTGAGCGGCAACTTGGCCTTGCCGCCGAACATATAGCGGTTCTTGGCGGCCTGGTTGACGATCTGGTCCATCGCAATGCCCATGAAGTCGCTGTACATGAACTCGGCGATGGGCCGGCTGCCGGTCAGTGCCGCGCCGATGCCAAGGCCGGCAATGGCGGCTTCCGCGATCGGAGTGTCCACGATACGGTCGGGGCCCCACTTCTCCAGCAGGCCCTGGGTAACGGCGTAGGCGCCGCCCCAGACGCCGACTTCCTCACCGACGACGAAGACGGTGGGGTCGCGGGTCATCTCCTCGTCGATAGCCTCGCGCAAGGCCTCGCTCATGAAGATCTCGCGCGTGGCGGTCTCGGGCGCTGACGCTTGGGCTGTGCTCACGGCCATGGTCATTACTCCACGTAGACGTCGCGCTCGATAACGTCCACGGTCGGCCAGGGGCTGGCCTCGGCAAACGCCACGGCGTGCTCGATTTCACGCTCAATCTGCCCGTCAATCGCCTGGAAGTCATCCTCGTCAAGCCGCTCGGACTCGTTGACGGCGCGGACGAAGCGCTCGATGGGGTCGCGGGCAACCCATTCGGCGATTTCTTCCTTCGTGCGGTAGTTCTTCTGGTCGAGAACGGTGTGGCCCTTGTGGCGGTACGTGCGGGCCTCAATGAGGGTGGGACCTTCGCCGCGGCGGGCGCGGTCAATGGCCTTCTTGGCGGTGGTGTAGACCTCGAAGAGGTCGTTGCCATCGATGGAGGCGCTGGGGATGCCGTAGGCCGGGCCGCGATTGTGGATGGCGGCGGCGTTGGCGAAGTCGGCGTGGGTGGCCATGCCGTACTGGTTGTTCTCGCAGACGAAGACGGCCGGCAGGTTCATGGTGGCGGCGACGTTGACGCCCTCGTGGAAGGCGCCCGTGGGGCCGGCGCCGTCGCCGAAGAAGGCGACGGTGACCTTGCCGTCCTTGCGCAG
>DAOUJT010000168.1:0-24731 GCA_034422315.1 Chloroflexota bacterium
GCGCGCGCAGTTTCGGGACCCCTGCGGGATAGACTCAAATCCTTGAAGAACGGGTACAGCGTGATGTACGACCCTGATTTGCATCTGCTGGTCGATGACGAAGAGATCGATGCGCGGTGGCACTTGCGGCGAGTCCTGGCGCGGCCGGAGCGACGTACGCACGACCCGGTGATTCGTGCCGACCGGCCATGGGAGGGGCGCGCCGCCGGACTCTGGTCGTCGGTTCTCTACGACCGCGACGAAGGCATCTACAAGTGCTGGTACCGCAGCGCGGACGACGACGTTGAGGCGGCGTCCGACCGGAACGTCTTCAACTATGCGGTTTCGGACGACGGTCTGGAGTGGGAGAAGCCGGAACTGAACGCGGTGGAGTGGCGGGGTTCGGGTCGTAACAACATCGTGTACTGGCCCCACGATTTCACGGGCCTTCGGGCGTTTGAGACCCACGGGGTGATCGTGGACGAGGTGGGCGGTCCGGAGCGCCGCTACAAGTTGCTTTGCTACCACGCATTCGACTCCAACCAGGGCAACGGGATCTACGGCTTGTTCAGTCCAGACGGCATCCACTGGACGCGTACGAGCGCGCCGATCATGCCGCTGGCCGGCGACCGGCACTCGGCCATGAAGGATCCGGTTTCGGGCCGCTACCTCGCCTATACGCGCCGCCCAAAGGCGACCGGCGCGGTTTCCAGTCCGCAGTACCCGGAAGCCGAGCTCCCAAACGAGCCGCTGGGCTCGCGCATGCCGTACAAGCGGCTGATCACGCGCGCGACCAGCGCCGACTTTCTGAACTGGTCGGACTTCGAGAACGTGCTGCGCATGGATGACTGGGACACGCCCGGTACGCAGTTCTACTCCATCAGTCCGTTCGCGTACGGGAATCGCTATCTCGCGTTTGTGGATCTCTACGACACGGAAGTGGAGAAGATCTGGGTGACGCTGGCCTCGAGCCCGGACGGCCGGCGCTGGCTGCGTCCGCGCCGCGAGCCGTTCCTGGACCTGGGGCCGGACGGGCAGTGGGACGACACCTGGATCAACGTGACGAACAACCCGCCGATTCGGCAAGGGCGGCACTTGCGGTTCTGGTACATGGGCCGGCAGTCGGCGCACGGTCGGATTCACCGCATCGCGGCCATGGGGTCGTTCCTGCTTGGCGTGGACCGCTTCGTCGGCCTGGTGGCGGGACGTCAGAAGGGCCAGCTGGTGACGGAGCCGGTTGATGCCAACCAACCACGGCTCTATATCAACGCGCGGCTGAATCAGACCGGTTCGATTCGGGTGGGGCTGCGGACGGCGCTGGCGGCGCCCATTGCGGGTCGATCGCTGGAGGATTGCGATCCGATTCGGGGCGACGCAATCGATCATCCGGTGAGCTGGCGCGGCGAGACCAGTCTGGGTCGAGTTCAGGGCGACCGTGTGCGGCTGCATATCGAGGTGACGTACGGCTCGCTGTTCGCGTTTCGATTCGGCACGGCGCCGCGGGACGTCAGTTAAGGCGCGAGACCGTTGCTGTTAAACGACCGGGAGGCCGCTCGGGTGAGCGGCCTCCCGTCCGTCAGATGCGAATCCCGTCGACGGCTCAGGCGTTCGCGATGTACGTCTTCAGATCCTGATAGGCCTCAGCGTTGTCTTCCAGGACTCGGTCAGCCCTGGCAAGACTTCGCTCCATCAGATCATCGATCGACAGGTCGCCCGCGTGCGCGGCGTCCACGTTGCGCCAGGAGTTGATCCACTCCAACCAGGCCGGATAGGCCATCTGGCGGTGGCGCGCGTCCGGCTGGTCCAGGTACTCCTTCCACATGTTGTGCCGTTCCGGCGGCCCGGCGGCCATCTCGGCCGATGCATGCACCTCCTTGCGCAAGGGCATCGATCCGCGGTCGATCGCGATCCGGCCCTGAACCTCGGGTCCGGCCATAAAGAGCACGAATTGCGCGGAGGCCTCGACGGTGTCCCGCAAGGCGGCCGTGTTGGAGATCATGTGCGGCTGCTCGGTGATCTCGTGCGGCACGGGACCGCGCGGACCCTCGGGCATGGGCGCCATTGACCACGGGAAGCGACCGGCGACACGGCCGATCGTGCTGCCGACGGCACCGCCGTTGCGTGCGGTGAGCAGCTTGCCGGCCGAGAACAGGTCGCGAAACTCCCCGGCCAATTCGCGACTTTCGCCCAGCTTCGGCGACACCCCATGGACGGCGATCATGTCCACCGCCAGCCGCACGCCCCGATCGGCGCCGGCGTCCCAGCAGGTTGTGCGCATGCCGTCGGCGCTGCGGTACATGATGCTCGGATCGTCGGCCAACGCCCAGCCCCATGGGTTCCACTGCGTCCAGGACCCACCGTTGCCGCCGCCAACCTCGATGCCATAGGTGCCGGCTTCGGGATCGGTGGCCTTGATCAGGTCGTCCAGGAATCCCTGCTCGAGATGCCAGCTACCGGGCGTCGGCCATTGGATCCCGGCTTCTTCCATGAGCTGCAGGTTGATGTGCTGACCGTTGGTGTTGCCCTGGTAGGGCATGCCGTACTGCTTGCCACGCAGACCGCCAAGGTGGCCGTAGGGCACGGTGTCGGCGAAATCCACGCCGGAAGAATCGCCGGGGTAGTACCAGTCCTCGGGGTTGTAGTCGTCCTGCTTGGCCAGAAAGTCGTCGATGTTCACAAAGGCGTCGGCCGTATACCACTGCGCCGCGAACCAGCCGCTCATCAGGGCGGCTTCCGGCGTTGAACCGGCGGCGACCATGGCGCCGTACACGATTTCAACCTGGGTCGGCGCGGGAACGTAGCGAACAACGATGTGTGGGAACTGCGTGGAGAATCGCTCCAGGGCCCAATCGACCGCCGCCCCACGCGGACCGGACGTGTGGTCGGTCTGGAACAGCAAGTTCTGGGTCATAGGCGCCGGTTGAGCCTCCACGACTTTCTCGACGACCTTTTCGACGACCTTTTCGACCTCGACCGTCTGCGTGACGACCTTTTCGACCTCGACGACCTTCTCGACCTCAACCGTCTTCGTGACGACGCGATCGACCTGCTGGGTCACGATCTTCTCGACCGGGACTTCCTTCACTTCGGTCTCACGAACGATCTTCTCGACCGGGACTTCCTTAATCACGGTCGTCTCGATCGGGACTTCCTTCGTGACGACCTGCGTCTCGCCACACGCGGCCAAGGCCACCGCAGCGGCGCTTCCACCGAGCAAAGCCATCGCCCGGCGTCGCGAGACGCGTTGTCTGAGTTGCTTCACTGCCATCGGCCTACCTCCCGTGGAATCGGTGCAGGGGCAGCCGTCAGCCGGCCGCGCCACCGAGAACTGCATCCACCGTGGATGCTGCAAGGTCTAAATGACAAGTGTCAAATATTATTGGAGTCTCCAAATGCCGACCTCTCGTGGTCTCTGTACTGTTTGCGTCGAGCGGGCAAGCGGCGCTGGCGCGGCACCGACGAATTGGGAGCCGGTCATTGAGGCGGGGTCCGAGCCCGTGCCGGCCGAGCACACGGTCCGGATGGCTCAAATGCTCGATCACAGCGTCGTTGGTTCGGCCTTCCGAAGCTCCCGGGAAGGTGGAAGCCAGTCATTGGAGATGACGGTGAGTGACGGAGTTGTGGTATGGGCTATATGGTGAGTCCTGGCGAGCGATCACGAGACAACCGTGTGAGCCGCACAAACCCGTCGATGGCGACGGTCAGGGAGGATGCTCAAGTGCCAGACGCTCGTGCGCGATTCCTGACGTTTGAGCGCCGCCTGCTATTCCTGGATCTGGATGACGTGCAGGCACGGCGGAATGTGGTGCAGGCGGTGTGCCGGGCGGAGAAGCATCGGGATAACCCGGTGTTGCCGCTGGGGGACTCGCACGAGTGGGACGGAATGCAGGCGCGGCCGTGGGAAGGCCGGACGATCCTCTACGACGAGCAGGACCGGCTGTTCAAGTGCTGGTACGCGGGCAGCGACCTAACGATGGACCGCTGGTGGTGGACGGGGTACGCGATCAGCGATGACGGGGTGCACTGGGAGAAGCCGAAGCTGGGGCTGTTCGAGTACCGGGGCCGCAGCGACAACAACGTCTGCCTGAAGGGCTGGGGTCCAGTGGTCAAGGACCTGGACGACGTGCCGAGCCGCCGCTACAAGATGATCGTCAAGAGCACGGAGCGTCTCGACGACTGCTGGGTGAGCGTTTCGCCAGACGGGGTGAACTGGACCGACGGGGCGTCGATCCGGCTGGCGGAGTGGTACCGGCCGGATCCGGACATCGTGGTGCTGATCAAGGACGACCAGGACCCGGATCCCGAGCGTCGTTTCAAGATGGTGTGGCAAGGGCTGGGTCCGAGCAACAAGCCGGGGCCGCCGATGGTGCGGACCAAGTACCTGGCGTGCGGGCCGGACGTGGAGCGGCTGGCGGGGATTGCGGATAACCCGATCCTGGACCCGATCGACGGGATGGAGCAGGAGAACCACTACCTGGCGCTGGCGCCGTACGCGGGGCAGTACGTGATGCCGTACGAGTACGGGTGGTACGCGCCGAACGGGACGGGTGTGCACGGGATGTTCTGCTCGGACATCCGGCTGGCGGTGAGCCGCGACGGGGATCACTACACGCGGGTGCAGCCACACCAGCCGCTGATTGCGCGCGGGCCGCGAGGGACCTGGGACGCGGGGGCGCTGATGATGAGCGACAAAGTGGTGGAGCACGACGACCGGTTGTGGTTCTACTACGTGGGCAACGGCGAGGAGTGGACGCAGTGGCCGGAAGGCAGCGTGCCGGAGTACTCGTACTGGAAAGGCACCGGCGAGGTGGGATCCAACCGTTTATCGCGGATGGGGTTGGCGACGCTGCCGAAGGACCGGCTGACGTGCCTGGAGACGGTGGACCGGGAGACGCCGGGATGGGTGGTGACGGAGCCGCTGCGGATCGACGAGCGAAACGGCCGGCTGGCGCTGAACGTGAGCGACGTGCAGCAGATGCGGAGCTTTGCGGACGTGGAGGTGCTGCCGGCGGACGGGGCTGAACCGCTGGCGGGATTCACGAGGGAGGATTGCCGGCCGCTGGACCGGGATGGGCTATGTGAACCGGTGACCTGGCGGGAGCGGCGGCTGGCCGATCTGGAACTCGACACGGTGCGGTTGCGGGTGAACCTGTATGGGGCGGCGCGGTTGCATGGGATCAGCGTGGTTCGATGAGGAACCGGAGTAGCTGGCGTGGCTAAGCGGCGCGTTCCCTTTCTCGACCTGCAAGACGTGCAGTCGCGGCACAACGTCGCTCATGCGGTTTGCGAGGCGGAGAAGCACCCGAACAACCCGGTGCTGCCGCTGGGGGACCACCACGAGTGGGACTCCCTACAGGCGCGGCCGTGGGAGGGGCGGACGGTGCTCTACGACGAGGAGGAGCGCCTGTTCAAGAGCTGGTACGCCGGCACGGACGTGAGCGTGGAGCGCTGGTGGAACACCGGTTATGCGGTCAGCGAGGACGGGGTCCACTGGGAGAAGCCGAAGCTCGGTCTGCACGAGTACCGGGGAAGCAGCGACAACAACATCTGCCTGCGGGGCTGGGGTCCGGTGGTGAAGGACCTGGAGGAAGGCGATCCGGCGCGGCGCTACAAGATGATCGTGAAGGGGCCGCCGCTGGAGCGGAAGATTCGAGCCGGGTACTCGGCGGACGGAATCCATTGGACCGAGGGAGCGCAGATCGACCTGCCGGAGTGGGACGGGGGGGCGCCGGACATCGTGGCGCTGATCAAGGACGAGCAGGAGACCGATCCCAGCCGGCGCTGGAAGATGATCTGGCAGGGGGTGCTGCCGAACAACAAAGGTGGGCCGGAGCGGGTGCGGGTGAAGTACCTGGCGTTCGGGCCGGACATGGAGCACCTGACGGCGAGCGCGGACAACCCGGTGCTGCATCCGAACGACGGGATGGAGCAAGAGAATCACTACCTGATGCTGGCGGCGTGTGCCGGGCAGTACGTGATGCCGTACGAGTACGGCTGGTACGTGCCGAACGGCACCGGGCGGTTCGGGATGTACTGCGCGGACATCCGCTTGGCGGTGAGCCGGGACGGGGAGCACTTCAGCCGGGTGCAGCCACACCAGCCGCTGATCCGGCGCGGGCCGCGGGGCGACTGGGACAGCGCGTCGCTGGTGATCGCCGACAAGCTTGTGGAGCACAACGACCGGCTGTATCTGTATTACTGCGGCAACGACGAAGCCTGGACCAGCTGGCCGGGGGGGAATATCCCGGACGACTCGCACTGGCGGAACACCGGGGCGATTCGAATGTCGCAGATGGGGCTGGCGACGCTGGGGGTGGACCGGTTTACGTGCCTGGAGTCGGTGGACCGGGAGACGCCGGGGTATGCGATGACGCGGCCGTTCTCGGCGGAAGAGCGCGGCGGCCGGCTCTCGCTGAACGTCAGCGATGGGCAGCCGTTGCGGAGCTGGGTGGAAGTGGAAGTGCTGCCGGCGGACGGCGACGAGCCGCTGCCGGGCTTTAGCCGGGACGACTGCCGGCCAGTGTGCCGAGATGGACTACGCGAGGCAGTGAACTGGAATGAGCGGCGGTGGGACGAGCTTGGAACGGAGGCGGTTCGGCTGCGGATTCACTTCTGCGGCGCGGTTCGGCTGCACGCGCTGAATTTCGGCGGCTGATCGGCGGGTCCCTGGTGCCGAGAATGAGCGGAGGGGAGGCCCTGGTCCATTCCCTGGTGCGAGAAGGGGTGGACGTGGTGTTCGGGATTCCGGGCATTCACATGTCCGGAATCATTGCGGCGCTGCGGGACCATCCCGGCATCCGGATGATCACAACACGGCATGAGCAGGCGGCGGCCCACATGGCCGACGGCTACGCGCGGGTGAGCGGCAAGCCGGGGGTGGTGCTGGTGGTGCCGGGCGCGGGGGTGTACAACGCGGCCAGCGGTCTGGCCACCGCCTACGCGCGATCCTCGCCGGTGCTGGCGATTGCGGGGCAGATCCCGCGGGCACAGATCGGCGGCGGCTTCGGCACGTATCACGAGGTCCTGGGGCAGGCGGACATCGTGGGCGCGGTCACCAAATGGCGCCATGCAGCCCTCGCGCCGCAGGAGATTCCGGCGGTGGTGACGGAGGCCTTTCGCCAGATGCGGAGCGGCCGGCCGTATCCGGTCCTGATCGAGATCCCGCCGGAGGCCGGGGTGGAGCGGGACGAGGTGACGTTGCAAGACCCGGCGCCGGCGCCGCGGATCGTCCCGAGCCACGAACAGTTGCGTGAAGCCGCGCGGCTGATTGCGGAGTCCCGGCTCCCCGTCATCTACGCGGGTGGCGGCGTGGCGCGCTCAGAGGCCGAAGCGGCGCTGGTGCGCCTCGCCGAAGCCACGAACATCCCAGTCGTCACGTCTTGCGGCGGCAAGGGCACCATTCCCGATCGGCACCCGCTCGCCTACGGCTCGTGCTTTGCGCACCACGGCGAATTCGACCAGATGAACCAGCTCTTCGAGGTGATGGAAGCGGCTGACCTGGTTGTCGGCATTGGCACACGCTTTTCCCTGGGCAATCCCGCAGGGGAGGCTTCCACGCTCATCAATATCAACATCGAGCAATCGGAGCTCATGCGCGTTCAGGCCAACACCCACCCGCTCCACGGCGACGCGAAGGCCACGATCGAGGCACTGCTTCCCCTGCTCGACGCAGCCGGCGCCGGGAACCGCCCATCGCCGGTAGAGGCCGTCGTCGCAGCTCGACGGCTGATTGCCTACCGGGACATCCACCTGAAGGAACCGCACTACCCGATCCTGGAGACCATGCAACGCAGCGTTCCCGAGGACACCCACATCGTGTGGGACGTCACCCAGTTCGGCTACTACGCCCGAACGCACTACCAGGTGCACGAGCCGAAGACGTTTATCGACTCCGGCTACTCGTTCAACCTCGGTTTCGGATTTCCTACCGCGCTGGGGGCAAAGGTGGCCCATCCCGAACGCCCGGTGATATCCGTCAACGGCGACGGCGGATTCCTGTTCAACGCCGTGGAACTGGCCACGGCCGTGCGGTACGGCATCAACGTCACCAGCATTGTCTTTCGAGACGACGCCTACGGGAACGTCGCCCGCGACCTGGAAGAGTTCTTCGAAGGCGATTACGAGACCGGCCTGCATAATCCCGACTTCGTGGCGTTTACCGAGTCGTTCGGAGCGGTAGGACTGCGGGCGGAGGATCCGCAGGACCTGAAAGACCTGCTTCCGCGCGCGCTTGCGTGTGATGCCCCGGTTGTGATCGACGTTCCAGTCGGCGATCTGCAACTTCCGCGCGCCGAGTTCATGGCCGCCCTGCCGAAGCTCCCCTGGGTTCGTCCGCAGGAAGGACTCATAGGTTCTTAGTCCCTGCGATACGTCTCTCTACCATAGGGCCGGTAGCATCCATCTCTCTCGCTATGCCGGGACTGATGTTGATGCCAGGCATGGACCTCTCGTTCTTCGCACACTCAAGTGGAGACGGCCGGACGTTGGTGGCTCAATCCAGGTGAGTTCTCCGGTGCGGACAGGCTGATGGAAGGCAACCCGGCGGTTCCAGCGCCACTGCCGCGGCGGCAAGTGGTGTTTACGTTGGGTGGGTTGATGCTGGCGATTTTCCTGGCGTCGCTGGATCAGACGGTGGTGAGTACGGCGATGCCGCGGATCATTGCGGACTTGGGCGGGTTCGACCGGTTTACGTGGGTGACGACGGCGTACCTGGTGGCTTCGACCACGACGGTGCCGATCGTGGGTCGGCTGTCGGACCTCTATGGGCGGAAGGCGTTTTTCCTGGGCGGAATCGTGGTGTTCCTGGTGGGGTCGGTGCTGGCGGGGGTGAGCCAGACGATGGATCAGCTGATCGCCTTCCGGGCCATCCAGGGCATCGGCGGCGGGAGCATGATGGCGCTGTCGTTCACGACGGTTGGCGACCTGTTTCCGCCGGCGGAGCGCGGCAAGTACCAGGGGATTGTGGCCTCGGTGTTCGGGCTGTCGTCGGTGATCGGTCCGACGCTGGGCGGGTTCATCACCGACACGCTGTCGTGGAACTGGGTGTTCTACGTAAACGTGCCGCTGGGGCTGCCGGTGATCGCCCTGTTTATCCGGTTCTTCCCGAATACGCGGCCTGAGAAGCGCAGCTATCGGCTGGACTACGCGGGGATGGCGCTGCTGGTGCTGGTGGTGGTGCCGCTGCTGATCGGGCTGTCGCTGGGCGGGGTGCAGTACGACTGGGTGTCGCTGCAAATCGTGGGGATCCTGATCTTCGCGGCGGTGATGACGGTGGTCTTCGTCCTGGTGGAGCGGCGGGCGGCGGATCCGATCATGCCGCTGGGGATCTACGCGAACCGAGTGGTCAGCATCTCGCTGGTGGCCGTGTTCATAACGGGGTTCGCGATGTTCGGGTCGATCATCTTCATCCCGCTATTTTTCCAGGGTGTGCTGGGGGCTTCGGCCACGAGCAGCGGCTCGTTTATGACGCCGATGATGATGAGCATGGTGGTGGCCGCCACGCTGTCGGGGCAGGCGCTGTCGCGGCTGGGCGGGCATTACCGGCTGCAAGGGCTGATGGGGATCGGCGTCATGGCCGGGGGCATGGTGCTGATCTCGCGGATGACGCCCGACACGTCGTTCGGGCAGGCGGTGGCCAGCATCATGGTGACGGGGCTGGGGCTGGGGATGACGTTTCCGAGCTTTACGATCGCCGTGCAGAACGCCGCGCCGATGGGCCAGTTGGGGGCGGTGACGTCGGCGACGCAGTTCTACCGGTCGATCGGTGGGGCGCTGGGGCTGGCGGTGTTGGGATCGTTCATGGCGACCCGGTTTGCGGCGGGCTTGCAGGAGGCGCTGCCGGCAGCGATCCGTCAGGCGGTGCCGGCGGAGCAGCTGGCGCAGATGGAGGAGAACCCGCAGGCGCTGGTGAATCCGCAGGCCCTGGATGCGCTAAGGGCCGGGTTTGCCGAACGAGGTCCACAAGGCGCCGAGGTTCTGGACCAGTTGCTTGGCACGCTGCGAGAGACGTTGGCGTCGGCGATTGGTTCGGTGTTCGTTGTGGTGTCGGTGGCGCTGGGGATTGCCTTTGTGGTGACGATTTTTCTGCGGGAGGTGCCGCTGCGGGGGCGTGGGCCGGGTCCGGGCGATTCGAGGGAAAAACCCGCAGCGTCCTAATTCAGTCTTAAAGGATTGAATGCGTGACCGAGAAGAAGCGGTGCAGCCTGGCGGCTCTCACTGCCGCCCTGGAGCGGGCGACGACCAAGGACGCAATGGCTCGCGCGCATTACGAGCTCGGCCTGTTTCACGACAACAACGGGCGGGAAGGACAGGCGATTCCGCATTACCGAGAGGCGTTGGTTTTGGGGCTTGTTCCCACGGTTGTTCCCGAGGCGCTGGCGTGGCTGGCGAGCAGCCTTTTCAAGACCGGGAAGCCCGAGGAAGCGTCCCTGAAGGCCTTCCAGGCACTTGGCCTCACCACAGACCCGTCACTCAAGGGATTCCTGGTCCGACTGCTCAGAAGAATTGACCGGGCTACCGACGTATCGCAACCAGGCCAGACGGATGGCGAGTAGGGCGCGGCGCCGCAGGACTGCCAGATTCCGCATGGCTTTCGAGGGTGCATGTACTACCCGAGAAGCAGCGGCTAGCGGCGGCAGGTCGTGATTTCGCGCAGGAGCATTTGGATAGTTGTCTTGCTGGCCACCAGTCTTGTGTGGTTGACGGTCAGTGGCTGTGGCGAGACTTTCGCGTCTCCCACTTCGGCAAGCGAAACGGCCGACGCCGAGGGCACGTCACCCACTCGTCCACGACCACCACCGGCACCTACCGTTGACGAGCGACGAGTCCAGACCCCGACGGATTTCGGTTACAACACGCGAGTCGTGGATGGCGATATCCACGTGTGGCACGCGCCGCATTGCCGGCCTGTTCCACCCGCCGAATTTGTCGCCTCCGTGATTCTGACCGACCTGGATTCCGGGTCCCACCTGTACCTGAATAGGGACGGTTCAGTTCGGACGTCTCCCGCGCCCGACTACCGCACCGACGAGGGCCGGGAGCGATTTGCCGGAGTGCTGGCGGACAGCTCCCTCATGGAACTCATTCTTACGCCGTTCGAATGCCCGTAGTGCCTAGACAGCTGATTCCGGGTGAACTCTCCGGACGCATGCAGGCTCTTCCTCAGCCAGAGCAAACCGTTGGTGGCACCTATTCACCCCGCGCGTTACTCGACAGCTACTCCAACTGACGCTGCATGCATTCTTGGAGTGGCTACTGCGACGCATCGAGTGGGCAGTCCGAGCCAAGCGAACACGACAGCCGCCAGTTCATTCTTTAGTCATCGTTGGCTCGCAGCGTGCTGACCGTAACGCTCGTGGTGAGAAACGGGATTCAGCGGATGCCGGACACTGAATGAGCCGCGGGCCGGTTTCGTAGAGGAGGCCAGCTAGCTATGGGTGATCGTGATGCCGTCATTCGCGATCTGGCGTCCTTGTTCAATGCGGTAGATCGCCCGCATCCGTCCCGCGTAGCCATTGACGGGATCGATGGAGCCGGCAAGACATCACTGGCGGATGAACTAGTGCAACCTCTCCGGGAGCTCGGTCGAACCGTGATTCGCGCCTCCATCGACGGGTTTCACAGACCTCGAGCTGAGCGATATCGCCGCGGCGAACTGTCACCGGAGGGCTATTACCACGACTCGTTCGACCACAACGCGTTGATCTCAGATCTGCTTGAGCCGCTTGGCCCATCGGGAGACCGCCAGTACCGAACGGCAGTCTTCGACTACCGCCGCGATCAGCCCGTCGATCGGTGCATCCGGACCGCCGATGCCAACGCCGTGTTGCTATTCGATGGAGTCTTCCTGCACCGACCCGAACTCGTGGACTCCTGGGATTTCACGGTGTTTGTGAAGACTTCCTTTGCCACGGCCCTTGAGCGCGTTGTCGTGCGAGACGCAACGTTATTCGCCTCGGGCGACGACGCACGGATGCGGTACACGGCTCGATATCAGCCAGGGCAGCGCCTTTACATCAACGAGTCCAGGCCCGAGCAGTCCGCGGACTCGGTGTTTCTCAATGACGATCTCTCAAGGCCCAGGCTGGTTTCCAATAGGCAAGGCAGCACCTGCCCGGGCTGACTCACAGCTCCGCAATAGGGGCGTCAACTCCGCCGGGTCCAGAGTCATGCCATGAAGATTTCAACGGGCTTCCATGCGCGCTTGAGCGCCCTTGCCTCGTGCCCGCCTATCGGCCTTGTAGGGCGAAGAGGCGGGCGCTGCGGAGGGCGAAGCGGAGGCGGATGGGGGTGCCGGGTGGGACGCCGAGGCTGGTGTCGCCGCCCCAGGAGACCGGGTGGCGGAGGTAGTTGCCGAGGATGCGATCGCAGTCGGCGAGGGTGCGACCCTCGATTGGACGGCCCTGGGCGTCCTGAACTTCGACTCGGCCTTCGCCGGAGGCTGAGGCGTCGACGTTGAGTTCCAGAGTGGAACCATCGAGGGTGAGCGGGCGGGTGACGAGTTCGCCGCCGGTGTAGGGGAAGTTGGCGCTGACGAAGCCATCGAGGCGCTGCTCGGTCCAGCGAATGACGCCGCCGGGGTTGTTCTGGCGCTTGTGGCCGTGGGACTGGTCGTAGGCGGTGTGGTACTGGAGGACGGTGTCGCCGCGGACCAGGAGGCCCTGGACCGCGTAGCACATGCGCTGGCCGGGGCCTTCGGCATCGATGCCGACGTAGGGCCGGCGGTCGGGGCGGTCCCAGGAGATGCCGTCGCGACTTACGGCCAACTGGATGTCCATGAGGCCGTCGTTGCGGGGCGGGTCGACATCGTCCATCTCGTCGGGCGTGAAGTGGTGGTACATGGACATGGTGGCCAGGTAAACGTCGTCGGCCCCGGGGTACTTGACGACGGAAGGGGTGTAGATGTCCATGTCGGGCGGATCGTCGTCGTCGCAGGCGATGACGATGGGCAACTGCTCGATGATGTGGCGGTCACTCTCCTCGTTCGACAGGTCCCAGCCGTCGCGGCTGGTCAGGTCGCCGGTCTCCCAGCGCGCCACGGCGCGTCGCCGGCGGCCGTCGGGATGGTGTGAGAAGCCGCGGAAGTAGGCGACGTAGCGTCCGATGCGGTCATCCCAGAAAGCCATGTTCTGGGTGTCGCCGGCACGACGGATGCCGTTGCAGCCAAGCTCGCGGAAAACGTAGCCATCGGGTGACGCGAAGACGCCGTAGCCGACGTCTCCGGGATCGTCCTCGAGGCTGAGGCCAAAGGTCTTGTAGCGCTCGGAGGGAGGGGCGGTCGGATCGATGAAGACGTTGGAGCGCTTGGGTTTGGGCGGGATGATGTTCATGTCGCGGCGGCCATTGAGTTCGACCAGCCCGAGGTTGGGTTTGCGCCAGTGGCGTCCGTCCTCGGATTCGGCGTAGCCAAAGCGCGCGGACTCGAGACCCCTGCGGATCACGGACGCGAGATACCAGCAACGACCCAGCCCGTCGTCGTCCAGGACAGTGTTCTGGAAGTGGATGTGGTGTTCCCAGGCGCGGTCGCGACCGATGGCAATGCCGCCGAGCCGCGGCGGATTGACGCCGAGTGAGACGCCGGAGGTGTGGTCGGCGAGCGAGAGATCGATGAAGAGGTGTTTGCGCGAGCCGAGGTCGATCGTGTCTGTCGCCATTTCTCCATCTCCTGTCGTGGGCGGGCTACCCGGCGACGCAAACCTGACGCTGTATTGGCCCGGGTCCGCCGGCAGAGCCGAGCAGCTTCATGAGCCTTGTTCGCGGCGAACGTGAGCCAAGGGGCTTAGCGTGCGACAATTGCAGCGTACGCTTAAGCCACCACCCATACGAGGGAGCGCACCATGGGACGCGGCGCCCGAGTCTCGATCGAATACTGCAGCCAATGAAACTATCTCCCTAAAGCCGTCCGTGCGACGGAAGAAATCCTGGGAGAGCATGGAACCGACGTTGGCGAGATGTCGCTGATGCCTTCGGGCGGGGGCGTATTCGAAGTCGTCGTCGACGGGGACCTGGTGTTCTCGAAGAAGGCGCTGGGGCGCCACGCGGAGGACGGCGAGGTTCTGCCGCTGGTGAGCGCGGCGCTGGCGGGGTAGCCCGAGCGAGGCGCAAGAAGAAAGCCGAATCCGGCTGGGCGGCTCGTTCAGGCTGTCGGCGGGTCTTGGCGACGCTGCACCTGAAGCATCGTTAGGCGCCGTCGGTGGATGCAGCGGTCTGCGAGATTGTCCGCAGGGTTTGGGCGACGCTTGCGACGCAGGCCTCCCAGAGCTTGGCGCCAAGCGGGGCGCTGGCGCGGGTTGGGTCTCCAATGACGCCGGTGGGCGAGTAACGCGCGAAGTCCAGATTCGGGTCCTGCCAGTCAACAGGCCGGTGCGCGGGATCAGCAATTTGGTTCATGCGCACCGATGCGGGACGCAGATGGAGCGATATCGAGGTTGAGAAGCTGTCGGCGTGACCGCCCGGCACGTTCGGATCGCCAAGACGGCACCAGATGTCGTGGAAGGGGTGCTCAGGCAGGAAGGCCTGGGCCTTGTGTGGGGCTGCCTGGTTGAAGTCGCGCACGGCGCCGCGCAGGTCGTGGCCGCCGCAGCCGCGCCAGACGACGATGCGTTCAAAACCCTGCTCGGCGAGCGAGGTCAAGGTTGCGGTGATCAAATCGCCGTGGAGCTTGCCAGAGATATCGACGTAGCCCGCTCCATAGTTCCGATGCTCCGGCGTGGGACCGAACGGGATGGCGGGCAGCACCAGCGACTGAACGTGGAACTTGCCCGCGGCCCTTCGGGACGCCGCCAGGCAAAGGCGCTCGGCGAACCAGGTGTCGAAGTCGACGGGGAGGTGGGGGCCCTGCTGCTCGGTGCAGCCCGTGGGAATGACGGCGAGGCAGCCGGATTTCGCCAGCCGGCGGATTTCGAGGTAGGTGAGGTCGCCGAAGCGCATGGGAGCCGAATCTACCTTGCCGTGTGAGAGGGCCGCGGTCTCAGTGCTGCGGCGCTCGCCGGTTGGGCCGATGCCGTTCGACGCCAGCTAAAATTCTTGAGGCTTGGCTGCTGGGCGGTGCGGCGAGCCAACCATCGTCTGCACCGCAGGGACCCGGGACCCTCGCGCACGGCGGAACCGATGACGGCTGAGCTGAATGCCCTCGAAATCGAGCGTCGGCTGACCAGGATTGAAGCACTGCTGTCGACCATTGCAACCAAGGCGGACCTGAATGCCCTGGAGACGCGCCTAATCAAGTGGATGGTCGGGTCGGTGCTGGCGGCGTCAGCGGTATCCAGCACGATCGTGTCGGTGATCAGTCGCTTTTGGACCTAGAGGCGCGACGAGACTAGCCACCGAAGCAAAGTCGGGGTCTGAATCGGTCAACCTGCGGGGGTAGGCGACTCGCCGGCCTGGTCGAGGCGGCGTTTGGCTTCGGCGTAGGTGTCGGGTGAAAGCGGGCCGCGTTGGGCGGTGGCGACGTTTTCGGCAAGGTGGTCTGGGTTGAGGGTGCCGGCGATGATGGTGTGGACGTCGGGGTGGGAGAGCGTGTAGCGGAGCATGAAGGCGGTGGGGGATTCGCCTTCATCGCGGAGATCGTCGAGGCCGGCCCGCTCGTAGGCAGCCCATCGATCAGCACTTGCGAGGCCGACGCCGGGTTCGCCCTTGCCGACGCCGCCGCGGATGACGGTGCCGATGCCGGCTTGCGCGGACTTGCTGATCCACTCCTCGTGCTCACGGAGGACGGCGGCGTAGGGGATCTGGAAGACGTCGAAGACGCCCCACTCGATGTAGGTGGGCAAGTGCGGCAGGGTGGTCGAAGCGCCGATCCAGCGGACCTTGCCCTGGGCGCGCATGTCCTGGAGCGTGTCGACTACGCCTTCGGCCTCGCACTGCTCGACGGTGGCGTTGTGGAGTTGCATGACGTCGACGTAGTCAGTCTTGAGGCGCCGCAGGCTCTCCTCGAGGCCGCGGAACATGTTCTGGCGGGTCCAGACGTGTTCGCCGCCGCCGGGGATGCAGCCGCACTTGGTGGCGAGGATGTACTCGTCGCGGCGCGAGCCGATGAAGCGGCCCATCAGCTCCTCGCTGCGGCCGTAGTCGTTGGAGGTGTCGATGTAGGTGATGCCGGAATCGAGGACGGCGTTGAGGATGCGGCGGGCATCGTCGTCGCTGATGTCGCGGCCGCGAGGTGCGCCGCGGATTTCCATGGCGCCGTGGCCGAGGCGGGTTATGTCAAGTCCGGTGCGGCCGAGGGTTGCGGTGGGCAGGTCGGTTGGCATTGGGAGGTCCTCCGTGGTGGTTGGACGGGGCTGAGGGCTACGCGGATTCGGCAGAGTTCACCGCCGCCAGCACCCGCACCGGCGAGGCGGGGAGGTGGCGGATGCGGCCGCCGGTGGCGTTGTGGATGGCGTTGGCGAGAGCCGCGAGGGGCGGGACGATCGGGAGTTCGCCGACGCCGCGGACGCCGTAGGGGTGGCCGGGATTCGGGTATTCGACCATAACGATTTCAAGGTTAGGGACGTCGAGCGCGGTGGGCATGCGGTAGTCGAGAAACGAGGTGTTGGTCATGCAGCCGGCGTCGTCGTAGGTGTAGCCCTCGGTGATTCCCCAGCCGATGCCCTGGGCAATGCCGCCCTCGATCTGGCTGCTGGCGTAGGGCGGATACACGGCCTTGCCCACATCCTGGACGGCGGTGTAGCGCAGGACGTCGACCTTGCCGGTCTCGGGATCGACGGCGACGTCCACGATGTGGGTGGCGAAGGAGGGGCCGGGAAGGGTTGGGGTGGTGGTGGCCACGCCCACGGGGGCCTCGCCCTCGCTGACGATCAGGCGGGCGGCCTGGGCGAAGTCGACGGCATGGCCGTTGGCGGCGAAGCCGTCCAGCGATACGTCGATGGTCGACTCGGCCACGTCCCAGATGTCGGCCAGGGCGTCGCGCATTTTGCTTTGCAAATCGCGACCGGCTTCGATGGCGGCCCAGCCGGTGGCGAAGGTGGTGCGGCTGCCGGCGGCGTTGCCGCCTTCGGCGATGGCGTCGGTGTCTGGGATGCGCGGGTGGACCCGATCCACGCCGATGCCGAGAGTCTCGGCCAGTTGCATGGCGATGGACGTGCGAGTGCCGCCGATATCGGGGGAGGATTCCAGCAGGGTGACGGAGCCGTCGCCGTTGAGGCGGGCGGTGGCGGATGAGGTTCCGCCGCCGTTGCCCCAGAAGCCGGAGGCCACGCCGCGGCCGCAGAGACGGCCGTTCTGCTGACCGACGGGGGACTGGTAATGGTAGGTGGTGCTGGCGACTCGAAGCTGCTCACTGTTGCCGATGTCGTTGAAGCGGGTGCCGTTGGGGCGGAGGTCGCCGTCGCCGGAGGCGTTGCGGAGGCGGAAGTCGAGGGGGTCCATGCCCAGGGCTTCGCAAAGCTCGTCGATCACGCCCTCGACGGCGAAGGCCGCCTGGGGGGCGCCGGGGGCGCGGAAGGCCTGGGACTTGGGTTTGTTGACGACGACGTCGTAGCCGTCGATGCGGAAGTTCTGGAGCTTGTAGGGGGCGAGGCCGCAGTTGGCGGCGCCGCCGACGGAAGAGCCGGGAAAGGCGCCGGCCTCGAAGTGCATTTCGAGCTGGGCGGCGGTGAGGTCGCCGGCCGAGGTGGCGCCGATTCTGGCGCGAATGAAGGCGGCGGGGGCGGGGCCGGTGCCGAGGAGGGTCTCGGTGCGGTCCATGGTGATCTTGACGGGGCGTCCGGCCTTGCGGGCGAGGACCACCGCGATGGGCGCGACGTAGTTGGTGAGCTTGCCGCCGAAGCCGCCGCCGATTTCGGCGGGAACGACGCGGATGTTGGAGACGGCGATGCCGAGCATCTGGCTGATCTCGTTGCGGACGCCGAAATGACCCTGGGTGCTGCAATGGATTTCCAGGGTGCCGTCGGCGCGCCAGAAGGCGGTGGCGTTGTGGGGTTCGATGTAGCCCTGGTGGATGGTGGAGGTGCTGAAGTCGCGTTCCAGGATCAGGTCGGCGGCGGCGAAGCCGGCCTCAACGTCGCCCTCTTCGAGGACGATGTGCTTGGCGATGTTGCCGGGCGTATCCGCGAACGCGCCGGCGGTCTCCATGCGCAGGTCGGGGTGCAGGATGGGCGCGTCGGAGGCGATGGCGGATTTGGCGTCGAGGACGGGGTCGAGGACCTCGTAGTCGACCTGGATCAGGCGGAGGGCCTCGGCGGCGATGTGGGCGGAAGTCGCGGCCACGGCAGCCACGGCGTGTCCGTGGTAGAGGGCCTTGTCGCGGGCCATAACGTTCATGGCCTTGAGGCGGATGGCGTTGCCGAAGGCCTGGGGGCCTTCCGCGGGCGCCAACGGCATGTCGGCCGACGTCATGGTGGCCAGGACGCCGGGGACGGCCTCGGCCCGGGAGGTGTCGATGCGGGTGATGCGCGCGTGGGCGTGGGGGCTGCGCAGAACCTGCGCATGCAACATGCCGGGGATGCTGACGTCCACGCCGAAGACCGCGTGCCCGGTCACCTTGTCGACGCCGTCGTGGCGGATTGGGCTGGTGCCGACGACGTTCAGTTCAGGTGCGGTTGTTGACATTCGAATCTCTTCCCGGCGCGGCTTCAATACCGATCTTCGCACGCGCTCGGGATCCATGTTCGGTCTGGTCAGGCGCGGCTCGTCATCCTGTCGTGAGGCAGTCCGGCGTTGCGGCCAACCAGGCAGGAAAGGGGGCCGTCACGGGGAGAGGCGCCCACCATTGCGTGAGCGGCGGCGGTTGCCTGGGTTGCAGTTGCGCAGCAGCAGGCGCGCCGGTACGATACGCGCCCTTTTTCTTCTGGCCATGGGCCAAGGAGTTGTGATTGAACCTGATCGTAGCCAACGACGACGGTATTGAAGAGCCCGGCATCTGGGCGCTGGCGCGTGAGCTCTCGCCGTTGGGGTCGGTGGCGGTGTACGCCCCGACGCGCAACTTCAGTGGGGCCGGCATGTCCATCACCCTGCGCCGTGAGCTTCGTCTGAATCGTGCGGAGGTGCCTCCGGGCATCGTTCCGGAATGTGACGCCTTCACGCTGGACGCGCCACCAGCCTCGCTGGCGGCCATCGGGTCGGCGCACGCCTTCGGCGGGAAAGGCGACGCGCTGGTTGCGGGCATTAATCCCGGCTGGAATCTCTGTGAAGCGCCCTTCAGAGTCTCGGGCACCGCAGGCGCGGCGCAGGTGGCGGTGGAGCGCGGACTACTGGGCGTGGCGGTCTCGGCCGAGGAGGTCGCGGCCGGTCGTCAGTACGCGGACATCGCCGCCGCAACCCGGCGGCTGGTGCAGGCCATTGACGTCGCCTTCGATCCGCTTCCCGCTGTGCTGCTCAACGTGAATGTGCCGGAGACCTTCGGACCGGACACGGCCGTGCGGCTAACCCGGCCGAGCCGAGATCCGACGTTCAGCGAATTTGGGCTGCGCGAATGCGGAGCCGACGAGCACGGGATTAGCCTGCGCGTCAAGCTCGGAGACTACTTTGGCCGGCAGCCACTGCCCGGGGACGAGATGCACGCGCTGGCGGAAGGCGCCGTGTCGATCGCGGTCACGGGCCGGAACCCACGGGATGCATGGAGGTACGAGCCGTGGATGGCCATCGTCCAGGCGTTCAGGGCCTAAACGTGGATTCCGCTGCCCGGGACGCCATGAGTGCGGCACGAACGGCCAGCAGCGCGTGGAGCGACGCCCGGCGGAACTGATCGGATTCGCAACCTTTTCTGAAGCGTTGACACTTATCCAGGCATGTCGACCTCGTGCTAGGTTCACCCGAGAGACATGGTCCGCAGAACGCAGGAGCCATGACCGGCCTTCGGACGCCAAGCTTGAGGCGAGCCGTCAACGCGATGATCCCACGAAGGCTGCTTTGAAGGCCCTGGCACGTCCCAACGTGCTGGTGCTGATGAGCGACCAGCACAATCCGATGGTGAGTTCGCCGTACGGACATCCGTTCGTGAAGACGCAGGCCATCCAAGCGCTGGCCGATCGCGGGATGACGTTCGAGAACGCTTACTGTCCATCGCCGCTTTGCGTGCCGTCGCGATCCGCGTTTCTCACGGGGCTGCCGGTCCACGTCATTGGCGCCTGGGACAACTCGTGCCCGCTGCCGGTGTCGGAAGCGACGTGGGCGCACCGGCTCAACGCGGTGGGCTACGAGACCACGCTCTGCGGGCGAATGAGCATTGGCGGGCCGAACCAGATGCACGGATTCGCACGACGCATCCACCCGGAAATGCGCCCGGGCAAAATGGGCTCGAGTTTTCCCAATTGGGATGCGCCGATTCGGGCCCATACAGGAACTCGCGAGCGGCTTAAGACCGCGGGCGCGGGCGATACGTGGCAGCAGCAATACGACGACGAGGTAACCGAGGCCGCCGTGGCTTATCTTTCGGACCCGGCACGCCGGGACGGTCCGTGGGCGGCCGTGGTGGGCTGGTTCCTGCCGCATACGCCGCTGACGGTGCGGTCGGAGTATTTCAACCGCTACTACCCTGGGCATGCGGATCAGCCGAACGCGGGAGCCCAGCCGATCGACGCTGTGCATCCGCAGAGCCGACGCTTTCGGGAGTATCTGGGCGCGGAGGGGCTCTCAGAAGCCGAAATCGGACGCGCACGTGCGGCGTACTACGGCATGGTTTCGTTCACGGACGCGCAGGTGGGGCGAGTCCTTGAAGCCCTGGAGGCCAGTGGGGCAAGCGAGAACACGCTGGTCGTTTACACGTCGGATCACGGCGAGATGATTGGCGAGCATGGGTTGTGGTGGAAGAGTTCGTTCTATGAGCCGTCGGCGCGGGTTCCGCTGATCGCGGCGTGGCCGGGGCGGATCGAGGGCGGCTCGCGGGTGGACACGCCGGTTTCGCTGCTGGACCTCACCCGAACGATTGTTGACGAAGCGGGCACCGATTCCGACGGCATCGTCGGCGACAACCTGTTGGACCCGGAACTGGATGAAGGCCGAGCGGTGTTTGCCGAATTCGAGGCGCACGCCACGGACCGGCCGGGGCGAATGGTTCGGCGGGGGCGTTTCAAGTTGAACTATTACTACGAAGAACCGCCCGAGCTGTTTGATCTGGAGGCGGATCCGCACGAGACGATGAACCTGGCCTCGAGACCAGCGTTTGCCGGTGTCCGAGGCGACCTCATCGCCCTGATTCTTGAGGATTGGTCGCCGGACGAAATCGACGAGCAAGTGCGCGAGAGTCAGCGGCGTCGGCGGATCCTCTTTGCAGGGCTGTCGTAGCCGGAGCCGACCGGCCGGACGCACGTCTGAGCCAAGCGAATTCAGCCTGCAATCACTCCTGCGCGAGCGCAGCTCTCACGCCGACGCCCGTCCGCGGCGCGGGCCGTGATAGGTTCACGGCAGCAGCGCCAGCCGCAGAATGAGCCATCAATGTCCGCTTATCGGTCAGCACGCTGGAGCCGACAGCGCGTACGCGTGGCGATTGCCGCGGTGTTGGTTGGCCTGATGGTTGCCGCCTGCGGGGGCGACGAGAAGCTGGTGCGCCAGGACTATTACTCGGTCATCGCTCCCGAGCGTTGCGGCGGCGTGAGTTCCGTGAGTTGCGCCGGATACCAGGCCACGCCCACGCCTACCGGGTAGCTGACAGGCGGCATCGCCTGTAGGAGGTCAAGCCGGATGGACAAGCACCTGTTTCTTGACCTGGACGAAGTTGCGGCCACGCATAACGTGGAGCAGCGGGTGTGCGAGGCGACGAAGCATCCGGCCAACCCGGTGTTGCCGGTGGGGCGGCTGGACGAGTGGGACGCGGTGCGGGCGAGCGTGTGGTCGGTGCGGACGGTGCTGTACGACCCGGACGACGGCTTGTTCAAGTGCTGGTACACGGGGGCCGACCAGGAGCGCCTGCGCTGGCGGCGCATGGGCTACGCCTACAGCGAGGACGGCATCCGCTGGATCAAGCCGAAGCTGGGGCTCTTCGAGTTCAACGGGTCCACGGAAAACAACATCTGTTGGGACATGCTGGGGGCGGTAATTCGCGATCCGACCGAGCCCGACCCGGACCGGCGGTTCAAGATGGTCACGAAACACCTGGAAACGATCGAGCCGGCCCACGCCGCCTATTCGCCGGACGGCATTCACTGGACCAAGGGGCCGAAAATCGACCTGCCGGCGTTGGCGCATGGTCCGGACATCGTGGTCCTGGCGCTGGACGAGGAGGCCACGGATCCGGCTCGGCGATACATCCTGATCTGGCAAGAGCTTGTGCCGGCGGCCAAGCCGGGGCCGAAGCGGGTGCGGGGCAAATTCATCGCATACGGGTCAAGCATCGAGAAGTTCACGCCCAGTCCCGACAATCCGTTCCTCGATCCCAAGGACGGGCTGGAGCAGGAGAACCACTTTCTGACGCTGGACCGCTATGGCAAAGGGTGGATATCCGTCTACGAATCTGGTTGGTACGTGCCGAACGGGCTGGGTGTGTTTGGGCAGTACGCCGCGGACTTGCGGCTGGCCGTGAGCAAGGACGGTGAGCATTTCTCGCGCATCTGCCTGACTGACAAGCTGGTTCCGCGGGGCGAGCGGGGCGCGTGGGACGCGGGCTTCCTGGTGGTGGGCGACCGCATCATCGTCAAGGACGACACGATCTACATCTACTACAGCGGACAGGGCGAGGACTGGAGCCTCTGGCCGCCGCGCAACTATCCCAAAGAGTTCGGGTCCGGGAAGAGTGGGTCCGTTCGACTGACGCAGTTGGGCCTGGCGACCCTGCGGCTGGATGGGTTTACGTGCATGCAGACCGTGGACCGTGAGATCTCGGGGTCGCTGGAGACGACGCCGCTGGAAGTAGAGGCGGACACGCGGCTGACCGTGAACGTGGCGGAGGTGATCGCGCGGCGGAGTTGGGTGGACGTGGACGTGCTTGATGCAGAGACGGGCGAGGTGATTCCGGGATTCAGCCGCGAGGACTGCGTGCCGCTGGAGGTCGATAACGTGCGGGCGCGGGCTACCTGGCAGGGCATGGAAGTCGGCGCCTGCGGTCGGCGGCAGGTTCGCCTGAGATTCCACATTCATGGGGCGGCCCGGCTGCACGCGTATTCGCTGACGTAGCGCGTTCGTCCATATTGGATTGCGTCCGCGCGGCAGTTGCCGCCACGATGCACGCACCCGGAACGATCAGGAGCAAGCTCATGGAGCGTCAGCGCATCTCGTCAGGCAAGCCAACCGAGGCCGTAATCGGCTACTCGCGGGCGGTGCGGGTCGGTCCGCACATCTGGATCGCCGGAACTACGGGCCCGCTGCCGCCGGAGCACCCCGACGCGCCGGGGGACGCCTACGCGCAGGCGAAGCACGCGATCGGGATCATCGAGAAGGCGTTGGGCGAGGCGGGCGCGACGCTGGATGACGTGGTGCGGACACGGGTGTTCCTGACCGACATCGACCGCGACGCAGACGCGGTGGGCCGCGCGCACCTGGAGTCGTTCGGCAAGGCCATGCCGGTGTCGGCCTTTATAGGCTGCACGAGCCTGGTCGGCGGCGAGGCGGTGCTGGAGATCGAGGCGGAGGCGTACGTGGGTAGCGGCGCGGGCTAGATTTGCTCGGTCGCCTGGACGCTCCCGCGCTCGAGGCGACGACCTGCGAATCTAGTGAGTCACGACATTCGCGTCGCCCGCTCGACGGTCTCGGCGAGCCAGGCATTGAGGCTCTTGTTCGCGGCTTGCGCGGCGGCCGTCGCCGCGCGGTGGAGAGCCGGGGTCAGGCGCAGGGCCACCTTGCCCGAGTAGGGCTTATCGGGATTGCGGCCCCGCTCGGCGCAGACCTTCAGGTACTCGTCCACGGAGTCCTTGAATGCCCGGTGCAACTCCGCAACCGACGTGCCCTGGAAGGTGATGACGTCGCGCGTGTCGATCACCTCGCCGTGGAAGAAGCCAGCGTCGTCGTCGAGTCTCACAACGGCCCGATATCCACCGTATTCGATCATGGTGCAGCCAGTTCCAGGCGCTCGCAGTATCGGGTTAGGGCGCTCGGAGGATTACGTTCTCCGCTTCCAGCGCCCAGGTTTCGTGGTAGACGTGGGGGCGGGGTCGCTGGAGCACGAACGGCGTGGGCGGTGGGTTGTCGGGGTCCCAGAGTTCCAGGCGGTCGCGGCCGCGGACCTGGTGGAACCATTCCTTTTCGCTTTCGGCCGGCTCGATTTCGCGGCGGAGGATGAACTCGACGTAGTCGAACTGGCTCAAGGCAACCTCGGCCAGGAAGACGCGGTCCACGCCTTCGCCGTCCCAGGTGGCCATGTCGGGAAGGATGACCGGTCCGCAGCAGAGCTGGAATTTGCCGGAGTCGGGGTGGAGGTTCATGAGGCGGATGGGGAACTCGATGCGAACATCGAGTCCGGTGGTCTTGTCGCGGTAGGTGGTCTGGCCGTTGATGACCGCGCCGGCCTGGGTGGCGTCGTTGACCGCGTGGCCGTCGAGGAGACGGTCGGCGCCGGGGAGCGTGACGGGGCGGAAATCCATGTCCGCGTAGCGCTCGGGCCACGGCCTGCGGGCGACGGGCTCGGGGAGGTCCGACAAACCCCGCGCGATCGGCACGCCGTGCTCGCGGGTAAAGACCGCCCGCCACTCGCCGCTGGGGATCATGAAGAACTGCTCGGTCGCGATGGTGAGCT
Organism: Chloroflexota bacterium; assembly: GCA_034422315.1. GTDB lineage: Bacteria > Chloroflexota > UBA11872 > UBA11872 > UBA11872 > UBA11872. Next base: position 24,581 of record DAOUJT010000168.1, read on the forward strand.
CGGCGCGGCAGGGATAGTTGAGGTAGTGGGTGATCGACGATCCCGAAGGATTGACGATGTCCATGGTCGAGTCGACCTGCATTCGCACGCGGTAGACGTCGCCAAGGTCGCCGACGAAACCGCCATCCCAGCGGTAATACGGATGGGGTTT
>DAOUJT010000169.1:0-11918 GCA_034422315.1 Chloroflexota bacterium
GCCTTGCTCAAACAGGCCGTCGCCGACGGCCGCCTCAAGCTCTACGGCGGCCCCTGGATGGCTCCCTACGCCGAGCGCGATTACTACTTCAACGCCACCCGCTTCGCCGGCAACGGCACCGATCCGAACGACCTCTCGGCCGCCGAAATCCAGGGCCGCAAAGACGCCCGCCTCATGTTCGACCTCTTCAAGGAACACATCCCCGCCTTCAAGGACGCCTACTTCGTCACCTCGGGTCCCGTCGTCGGCGTGCGCGAGACCCGGCGCATCCGCGGCGACCGCGTCCTCACCGCCAGCGACATCCAAAACGCCGTCGCCTACGACGACGCCGTCTCGCTCGGCGCCTGGTGGCTGGACCGGCATCCCGTCGACGCCTCCGGCTACCACGAGCACGTCATCACCCGCCCCTACGACATCTCCTACGGCACGCTCACCCCGCAAGGGCTGTCCAACGTGTGGGTCGCCGGGCGCTGCCACTCCGCCGAGTCGGCCGCGCTCGCCTCCAGCCGCGTCACCGTCACCTGCATGGGCATGGGCCAGGCCGCCGGTACCGCCGCCGCCCTCTCCGCCGGCAGCAGCTTGGGTAGCCGCGAGCTTGACATAACGCAGCTTCAGCAACAGCTCCTGGACGACGGCGCAATCATCGGCTCCCGCGCCGACCAGGTCCGCGCCGTCGGTGACGCCATGCGCCCCGAGGAGATGCCCTCAGCGGCCGCGAGTCACTAGGGTCGGGCGCGCCTCAGGTCGTGTTCGTCGCCGGGCGCGGCTTACCCGTCGCGTCCAGCATCGCCAGCACCACGTCCCGCGCTTCCCGGAACAGTTCCAGCGGGTCGCGTCCCGCCCCATACGCCGAGTTATTCAGGTGCGGCTCCAGCGCCAGGTCCTCAACCACGTCGGGATCCACCGCCTGCATGATCTGCGGCCACTGCCCGTCGCCCTGGCCGATCGGGACGATCGTCCCCGTCGCCGCCACGTAGTCCTTCAGGTGCAGCACCCGCACCCATGGCGCAACCTTGCCCCACGCCTCGTCGAACGGGCGCGTCTCGCTGGCCACGTACGCGTGCGCGTCAAACGCCAGCGCTGCCTGCTCCGGCTCGTAGTCCGACAGGATGTCCCGCGTGCTCTCCCCGTCCAGGGTGTACATGCGGTAGTTGTTCTCCAGCAGCGCAACCGCGCCGTCCCCGTCGGTCTCGATTCGCCGTACCAGCCGCTCAAATGCGGCCTTCACCGCGTCCCGGTCCTCGGCGCCCGTCGAGCCGTCGCGCGGCGCAAACGAAAAGACCCGGATCCACCGCGACCTCAGCACGTTCGCTGCCTCGATCGACCGGGCGAGTTGCCGCTCAACCTTGGCTTCGTCCGTGTCCACCGCGTACTTGGCGACCGGCGACGTCACGCAGTAGCACCCGATCCCGCTCCCATCCAGCCGCCGGCGTAGTTCGGCCAACTGCTCGTCGCTGAGCTCGTCGATGGAAAGCGCCGGCCCGTCCGCCGTCAGGCGCAGCTTGGTCAGGTTTGCCCGAGGGACCCCCAGCACCCGCAGACCGGCAATCTGCTCATCCAGCGGCTCCGCGATCTCCCCGCACATTCCGGACATGCCCCAGCTCATGGACGTTCTCCTGCGTTCCGGCGAACCCGCCGGCGCGCATTCTAGGCGTCGCCGACCGCCTCCACGGGAATCGCTGCCGCCGCCGCCAGCGCAGGTCGCAGGTCCATCGTGTACATCTGCCGCGTCCCCTCGTGCACCGAGTCGATGCACAACGCGGTCCCGTCCCGGTTCCAGCGCGGATGCAGATCCACGCGCAGCGGTCCATCAAACTCCGGCGGCGCATGAAACGCCGCCAGGTCCACCCGCAGCCCGTCCGCCGCCCGCACGATCATCAGCCGTCGCAGGTTCTGTTCATCGGGATACGTGTCATTGGCAATCCACGTCCGGTCCGGCGAATACGAACAGTGCCCGTCCTCCGTCAGCACGTCCGCTGCGAACCGTCGCGGCTCAGCCCCCGCGTCGCTCACCCGCCAGAAGGCATTCGCCGCCGCCGGCGCCCCACCCCACACCAGGATTTCGTCGGTACACCGCCAGTCGTAGTGCGACACCAGCCGCGCCCCCCAGATCACCCGCGCCGCCGACCCATCGGGCGCCAGCGTCACGAGTCGCGTCTGCCGAGGCCCCTCGGACGGCTGCCACCGGTGCAGCACCGCCACCCGCGAGCCGTCCGTGTTGATCTGCGCATGGTTCAGCCAGTGCTTCTGCCCCGCCATGCTCGCGTCTGAATCAAGCTCCACGATATCCGCCAGCGACAACACAAGCTCCGCGCCGCCGCTGTCCAGGTCGATCCGCCACACCCCGTCCTCCGCTGGCGCCCCTTCGTCAGCCCACGCATCCGCCACGCCTTCGTATCCATACCCGGGCCGCTGCGTCGCCAGCCGCGCAAAGTTCAGCCCGATCGCGTAGCGCCCCACCGGATCCACCGCATACACCGCCCGCTCCAATTCCCGTCGTTTCCCGGTCGTCAGGTCATGCACCACGCCCGCAAACCGCCCGGCCTGCCGCCGGTTGTAGACCACGCGGTCGGTCGTTCCAGGCAGCCACTGCAACATCGTCCCCTGCTGCCAGCACCACGCCTTCGTCGTGGCGAACGGCTCGAAGGGCTTCAGACCCTCCGGATCGATCAGCCCCAGTTCAAGTTCATCCTCGGGAGTCGGCTGCCGGTCCCTGAACCCCGCCCGCATGCCCAGCAACTTCGTGCCGTCCGGCGACCACGGCGTCTTCTCGTAGTACCCAAAGAAATGGTCGCCAGGCGGCTGCGTCACACGCCGAACCGTGACGTCCGGCGCCATCAGGATTCTGGACATGTGGCGAGTCTATGACTCCAACACCGCGCCGGACTTCGGTATCCTCGCCCGCCTACCTCTACGTGGCCGCATTCGGCCAGGGCGCCCCGTGCATCGCATAGCTGTAATTGCCGGCGACGGAACCGGACCTGAAGTCACCGCCGAAGCTCTCAAGGTCCTCGAGGCCGCCGCCGCTGCGGAAGGCTTCACCTACGACCTCACCGAACTCGACTTCGGCGGCGAACGCTACCTCCGCACCGGCGAGACGCTGCCGGACTCCGCCCTGGAAGACCTGCGCGGCTTCGATGGCATCTTCCTCGGCGCCATCGGCCACCCCGACGTCGCGCCCGGCATCCTCGAAAAGGGCATCCTGCTCAAGGCCCGCTTCGAGCTCGACCAGTACATCAACCTGCGCCCGGTCAAGCTCTATCCCAACGTCGAGACGCCCCTCAAGGACAAGGGCCCGGACGAGATCGACTTCGTCGTCGTCCGCGAAAACACCGAGGGCATGTACACCGGCATGGGCGGCGTGCAGTACGAGGGAACCGACCACGAGGTCTCCACCCAGATCCACTGCACCACCTGGCGCGGCGCGGCCCGCGCCGTCCGCTATGCCTTCGACCTCACCCGCCGCCGCAATGAGCGCAAGCAGTTGCACCTCGTGGCCAAGACCAACGTGCTCACCAACGTCGGCGGCACCTGGTGGCGCGCCTTCAACGAGATCGGCGACAACGACTACCCGGACGTCACCCGCGAATACGCCCACGTCGACGCCGCCGCCATGTGGTTCGTCAAGAACCCCGAGTGGTTCGATGTCGTGGTCACTGAGAACCTCTTCGGCGACATCATCACCGACATCGGCGCCATCATCTCCGGCGGCCTCGGCATCGCCGCCGGCGGCAACATCAACCCCGAGGGCGTCTCGATGTTCGAGCCCATCGGCGGCTCGGCGCCCAAGTACACCGGCCAGGGCGTCATCAATCCGCTGGCCGCCATCAACGCCATGCACATGCTCTTGGACCACCTCGGTGAGTCCGCCGGCTCCGCTCGCGTCGAAGGCGCCCTGGTCAGCGCGCTCCAGAGCGGCAAGATCAAGTCCATGAGCGCCGGCCGCATGGGCATGGGCACCGCCGAAGTCGGCGACCTGGTGGCCTCGCTCGTTTAGCGGCCGACCGACGCTGGACTAGCTGTGGCTGCCGACCGGCTGCCGCGCCGCGTAGCGGTGCGCCATCTCGTCCAGCGAAACCACCGGTACGCCGCCCGCTTGGCCCACCATGCCGAAGGCCTCCATCCGCGCCGCGCACACGTCCGCCATTGCCTCGCGCGCCGGCGTCAGGTACTGCCGCGGGTCGAACTCGCCTCGCCGCTCGGTCAGTACCCGCCGTACCGCACCGGTCATCGCCAGCCGGTTGTCCGTGTCCACGTTGATCTTGCGCACGCCGTGCCTGATGCCCTCTTGAATCTCATCTAGCGGCACGCCCCACGTCTGCCGCATTTCACCGCCGAAGGCGTTGAACGTGTCCTGGAGTTCCTGCGGAACCGACGAACTCCCGTGCATCACGATGTGCGTGTTCGGCAGCCGGCGGTGTATCTCCCGGATGCAATCCATCACCAGCACGCCGGCGTCCGGCTTGTGGCTGAACTTATAGGCGCCGTGGCTCGTCCCGATCGCCACCGCCAGCGCATCCACGCCCGTACGCTCCACGAAATCCTCGGCCTGCTCCGGATCGGTAATCAACTGTTCGCGGTCCAGCACGCCTTCCGCGCCGTGCCCGTCTTCCTGGTCGCCCATGCCGGTCTCCAGGCTGCCCAGCACGCCCAACTCGCCCTCCACGCTCACGCCGCGTTCGTGGGCCAGCTCCACCACCTCGCGCGTCACCGCCACGTTGTAGTCGTAGTCGGACGGCGTCGAGCCGTCCTCCAGCAGCGACCCGTCCATCATTACGCTCGTATAGCCTTGGTCCATCGCGCTCAGGCAGGTCTCCGGGCTATTGCCGTGATCCTGGTGCATGACAACGGGAGTGTTCGGATTGAGTTCAAGGGCCGCCAGGATCAGGTGCCGCAGATACGCCTCGTTCGCGTACGCCCGCGCGCCCCGGCTCGCCTGGATAATCACCGGCGAATCGGTCCGGCCCGCCGCCGCCATCACGGCCTGCACCTGCTCCATGTTGTTCACGTTGAAGGCCGCAACGCCGTAGTCGTTTTCCGCGGCATGGTCCAGCAACACGCGCAAGGGAATCAGCGGCACGCCAGTAAAGCTCCCGGTCCCAAATGGCCGTTCGTTCGAAAGGGGTAACGCTTAGGATACTCCGACCGGGGCTGATTTCGCACTGACTTGGCTGCACCCACGCCTTCCAACGCCCAACATTCCTGCGTCCCCACGACTGTCCACTTCCGTTTCGTGGACGTGGCCACCGGCGGCCAGATGCTCCGGCGCCGCCACGTGCTGGTCGCGAACGGCCGTGTCACCGCCGTAAGCGCCACCCCAATCCAGGCGCCGTCCGGCGCGCTCACCGTTGACGGCCCCGGCGTCCTCGCGCCGGGATTCGTTGACACCCATATTCACGGCCGCAGCGGCTTCGACGTCATGCGCCCTGGCGATGTCGCCCCGCTGTCGCTGGAGATCCTGTCGCAGGGCGTAACAGGCTTCCTGCCCACCGTCGTGGCCGCGCCGCCAGACGACTTGCTGGCGGCCCTGGCGTCAGTTCGGGGCGATCCGGCCGGTGCCCGCATTCTCGGCATCCATGCCGAAGGCCCCTTCCTTTCACCCGACCAGCCCGGCATGTTTCCTCCGGACGCGTTCCGCGACTACGACCGCGCGCTCTGGCGCGACATGCAGGCCGCGGCTGCATCCCCGATCCGCCTCATGACCGTCGCCGCCGAACGTCTCACACCCAGGCAACTCGACGAACTGCGCGCCGATGGCGTCACCCTCAGCCTCGGCCACACCAACGCCACCTTCGAGCAGGCACTGGCGGCCTTCGACTCCGGCGTAACCCGCGTCACCCACGCCTACAACGCCATGCGCGGCTTCCACCATCGCGCCCCCGGCGCCGTTGGCGCGCTGCTCGACCGCGGCGACATCGACGCCGAACTGATCCTGGACGGCCTCCACGTCGCCCGCGCCCCCGCCCGCATCCTCGCCGCCACCCGCACCACCGGCCGAATGGTCCTCGTCTCTGACAGCGTCCCTCCGGCCGCCTGCCCACCCGGCGACTACCCCTGGGCCGGCCGCCGTCTCCGCGTGAAAAACGACTCCATCCGCCTCCCCACTGGCCGCCTCGCCGGCAGCGCCCTCACCCTGGATGCCGCGGTGCGGAGAGCCGTCGACTGGCTGGACATTCATCCGGCCGCCGCACTGCACATGGCCTCCGAAGCCCCACGCGCCTCCGTCGGCCTCGATCCAGGCGGCCTGCAGACCGGCGCTACAGCCGATCTCATCCTGCTCGATCCACACCTCCACCCTCGCATGACCCTCGTCGACGGCGTCGTTCGCTGGCGCCGAAACAGCCCGAGACGTTGCGCCGACGCCGCATCTGGGGCAGATTGAGCGAAACGGCCACCCTGCCAACACAACAAGGATCCGCGCCATATGATGACTCTGGGCCTCTGGGGACGAATACGTAGTTCCACGATCAGCTGGCTCATCATCTCCGCCTTCTTCTTTGGGCTGGATGTCGTCGATGGGTTTCCCTTCCCGTCCTGGTCGCTGATCCTCATCATCGTGTTCATGTTTTGGCCGCTGTACTTCGCGGTCCGCTGGATCGTCCGCGGCTTCTGACCGCCGCCTGATCCGAATGACAAACGACGAACCAGGCGAGGGAATCCCCCAGCTTCTCGGACCCGGTGGCGAACCACTCGGGCCAATGCCCATGCCCGCCGCCGAGCCGGCGCCGCAACCTGCCGCGCCCGAACCGCCGGCCGCGCCCGGAGCCCCGGCAGCCTCCGACACTCCCCCCTCCTCGGATGCCGCCCCTGCGCCCGGTCCATCCCAGGGCCCGACCTATCGCATCTCCACCCTGCTCGCCGTGGATCCGCGCGCCATCCCGGCCGCCCTCATCACGGTGCTGAACCACGACCCCTTCGAGGCCTACAAGCGACGCCTCGACGCCGTGCGCCCGCAATTCGACCAGAGTCGCGACGTCATGATCTCCGCGACTGAGGCCCAACTGCTCCAGCAGGGCGCGCCCCAGGGCAACCACCGCGAAGCCGCCACCCGCATGGTCGAGCAGAACTTCATGCGCACCCTCTGGGACGTCTGCTATGAGACTGTCTCCGGCGCCCACGTCTCGCTGATCTTCTCGGCCGGCCTGGCCGGACCCGAACGCCTCGCCGGGGCCCTGCTTGCTTCCAACGCCCCCGTGCCAACCGTCTGGGTCACCACCCGCGCCCTGACCATCGGTGACCGCTTCGGCGCCTGGGCCGTGCCCGTCACCAAGGACACCGAGATGCCCGCCACCGTGGCCCTCACGGCCGAGAACTTCCAGCAACTCCGCCTCAGCTTCGCCAAGGTCCGCGTCTAGCCTCTGGGCTGCGTCCGCTTGACATCGCTATAGCCGTCCGGTAAAAACCGACTGACCAGTCGGTTTGTTGATGCCGTGAGCCTACGTCTCCCCCGCCGCTCCTCCACCGGCCGCAAAGATGCGACCCGCATCGCCCTCCTGGAAGCCGCTCTCAACGTCTTCGGCGAAAAGGGCTACCACGGTGCCGCCGTCGACGACATCGTTGACCGCGCCGGTCGCTCCAAGGGCGCCGCCTACTTCCATTTCCCCAGCAAGGCCGCCATCTTCCGCGCCCTCGTACGCGAGCTCGCCAACCAGCTCGTCAACTCCATCCAGCGCAAGATGGACGAGGTCGACTCGCCCGCCGAACGCCTCGATGCCGCCCTCCTGGGCCTGATAGACGTGTTCGTCCGCCATCGCACCCTCGCCCGCATCGTTCTGATTGAAGTGGCCGGCGCCGGCCGCGCCTTCAGCGACGACCTCATCTTCGTCCGCCGCCAGTTCGCCGATCTCATCGAACATGAGCTAGACCGCGCCGTCGAAATCGGCGCCATCGCCCCCTGCGACACCAACCTCATCGCCACCGCCTGGTTCGGAGCCCTGAACGAAGTCGCCGTCCACTGGCTGCACGATCCCGACGCCGGATCGCTGCACGCCTCCTACCCCAGCCTGCGCCAGCTGCTCCTCCAGAGCGTAGGCTTCAGCCCCGCCGAGGTAGATCGCGTGGCCCTACATGCTTGAAGCCCCCGCCGCCCCCGCCATCCGTTTTCGCGACCCCGCCCTCGAACCGATCTGGGATAAGTCCCAGCGTGGCGAACGCCTCTCCGAAGACGACGGCCTCACCTGCCTCTCCACTCGCGACCTGATCGGTCTCGGTCGCATCGCCGCCGCCGCCGCCCGTCGCGTCTCCGGCGACCGCGTCTATTTCACCTTCAACATCCACGTCAATCCCACCAACATCTGCGTCCTTTCCTGCAAGTTCTGCGACTTCGCGGCCAAGGTCGGCGACGACCACGCCTACGAGTACTCCATCGACGAGATCATCGGCCAGATTCATCCCGACGTTCACGAAGTCCACATCGTCGGCGGCCACCACCCCACCATCCCGTTCGAGTGGTATGAGGACCTCCTCCGCGCCATCAAGTCCGAGCGCCCCGCCGTCCAGATCAAGGCCTTCACCGCTGCCGAAATCGACTACTTCCACAAGCGCTTCAAGATCCCCGACCAGGAAGTCCTGGAGCGCCTGCTTGACGCCGGCCTCGACTCCATGCCCGGCGGCGGCGCCGAAGTCTTCTCCGAGCGTGTCCGCCGCGAACTCTTCCGCGGCAAGGCCGGTGCTGACCGCTGGATCGAACTCCACCACCTCGCCCACTCCATGGGCATCCACACCAACGCCACCCTCCTCTACGGCCACATCGAGACCCACCGCGAGCGCGTCCGCCACCTCATGCGCCTCCGCGAGGCCCAGGACGAATCCGGCGGCTGGCTCTGCTTCATCCCCCTCGAATACCAGCTCGGCACCACCATGCTTGTCGACCGCCACGCCTCGCCCATCGACGACCTGCGCACCCTCGCCACCTCGCGCCTCATGCTCGACAACTTCCCCCACATCAAGTCCTACTGGGTCATGAGTGGCGAGAGCACCGCCTCCATCGGCCTCAACTTCGGCGCGGACGACCTCGACGGCACCATCGGCACCGAGCGCATCGCCCACGCCGCTCACGCCGCCAGCCCGCTCGGACTCGAACGCGACCGCATGGTTCGCCTCATCCGCTCCGCCGACAAAGTCCCGGTCGAACGCAACGCCACCTACGACGTCGTCAAGGTGTATGACGCCTAGGCTCGGCCGGATTCCGTATCTCAACACCGAGCCGTTCTTCGCCGACGACGAAGTCCGGGCCAACGCCGTCGTCGAGGTCCCCAGCCGCATGATCGACCTCGCCCGCCTCGGCGCGGTGGACATCGCCCCCCTCCCCGTCGTCGCCGCCTTCGATCACCCCGACCTCTTCCACCCCGTCGGTGGCCTCGGCATTGCTGCCGCCGGTGCCGCCCGCAGCGTCCTTCTCCGCTCGCGCGTCCCCATCGATCAGCTGTCCGGCGCCTCCATCGGCGTCATCGACGAAACCGCCACCTCCGTCCGCCTCCTCAAGGTCCTCCTGCAATTCCGCTTCGACATCAGCCGAACCACCTTCGTCGCCCTCGACCAACCGGCCGACGCCATTCTCCTCATCGGCGACAAAGCTCTGCTAAGTCGGCGAGACCTCCACACCCACCCCCACGAACTCGACCTCGCCGCCGAATGGCGCGCCTGGACCGGCCTCCCCTTCGTCTTCGCCTCCTGGATGGCCCACCGCGACGTGCCACCCGACGCCTGCGACGCTGCCCTGGACTACTTCAACGCCAACCTCGATACCAACCTCGCGGACTCCTCTGCCATCCACCGACGCCGTTCCGACCTTGGCCTCTCGGCCAAAGCCGTCGCGACCTACCTCAGAACCTTCTGCTATCGATTCGACGATGCCGCCTGGGCCGGCCTGGAACGCTTCCAGGAACTCGACGCCCGTCTCACCGCCGTGGAGCGCGTAGCCTGATGGACCAGATCACCCGCAAGATCGACGCCGGCCACCGCCTCACCCCCGCCGACGCCCGCTACCTTCTCTCCGACGCCCCGCTGCTCGAACTCGGCGCCCTCGCCGACGAAGTCCGCAGCCGCCGCCACCCCGGCGATGTCGTCACCTACGTCGTCGACACCAACCTCAACTACACCAACCTCTGCGACGCCTACTGCTCGTTCTGCGCCTTCTACCGCCCCCACACCAGCAAGGCCGACGACGCCTACACCCACACCGTCGAGCAGATGATGACCCAGGTCGCCGCCGCCGCCGCCATGGGCTGCACCACCGTCCTCATGCAGGGCGGCCTCAACCCCGAGCTACCCCTCGAGTACTACCTCGACATGGTCCGCAACACCCGCCAACGCTTCCCCGGCATGACCCCCCACTACTGGTCCGCGCCCGAGATCTACGAAATGTCCAAGGTCTCCGGCCTTGACTACCACGGGGTCTGCCAGGCCCTCTGGGACGCCGGCCAGCGCACCCTCCCCGGTGGCGGCGCCGAAATCCTCACCAACGAGGACCGCCATCGCATCAGCCCCCTCAAGATGAACGCCGACGAGTGGATCGCCATCCTCCGCGCCGCCCAGCAGGTCGGCTTCCGCGGCACCGCCACCATGATGTATGGCCACGGCGAGACCGTGGACGGCCGCGTCGAACACTTCCAGCGCGTCCGCGACCTGCAGGACGAAACCGGCGGCTTCTACGCCTTCGTGCCTTGGAGCTTCGCCCCCGGCGGCACCCCCCTCGGCCGCAAGCTCGGCGGCCTCCGCGCCCAGGCCAACGACTACCTCCGCATCCTCGCCGCCGCCCGCCTCTACTTCGACAACATCGACCACATCGACGCCTCCTGGTTCAGCGAGGGCAAGAAAACCGGCCAGGTCGCCCTCCACTTCGGCGCCGACGACTTCGGCGGCACCCTCTTCGACGAAAACGTCATGCAGGAAGCCGGTCACTACGTCCGCACCTCCGTCGAGGAAATGCAAACCATGATTCGCGAAGCCGGCTTCACCCCCGCCCAGCGCGACACCCACTACCAGGTCCTCGAAGTCTTCGACGCTGAGCCAATCCCCGCCTAACCCGTGCGCCGCCTGACCATCGGCCACAGCCCCGACGCCGACGACGCCTTCATGTTCTACGCCCTCACGTCGGGCCTCGTCCCCCTCAACGGCCCCGAACCCGCCGAAATAGTCGCCGTCCACGACGACATCCAATCCCTCAACGAACGCGCTCAAACAGCCGAACTCGACATCTCCCAGATCTCCGCCGCCGCCTATCCCGCCGTCGCCCACCGCTACCGCATCACCGCCTGCGGCTCCTCCATGGGCGAAAACTACGGCCCCGTCGTCGTCGCGCCCCAGGCAATGACGCCCGCGGACCTCGCTGGCTGTCGAATCGCCGTCCCCGGCCCCCACACCACCGCCTTTGCGCTTGCCCGCATCTACCTCCCCGAATTCCAGCCGGTCCAGATCCCCTTCGACCAGGCTTTCGACGCTGTTCGCGACGGCCGCGCCGACGCCGCCGCCGTCATCCACGAAGGCCAGATCACCTACGCCGCCGCCGGATTCGCCAAAGTCCTCGACCTCGGCGAAGCCTGGTTCAGCGACACCGGCTTGCCGCTTCCCCTCGGCATCAACATCGTCCGCCGCGACCTCGGCGACCACTGGTGCCAGGCCATCGCCGCCGCCCTCGCCGCCTCCATCGACTACGCCCGCGCCAACCCGTCCCAGGCCCTCGCCCACGCCCGCGCCGTCGGCCTCGACCTCGACGAAGACATCACCACCCGCTTCACCAACATGTACGTCACCGACCTCACCCGCAACATGGGCCCCCACGGCCACACCGCCCTCCACACCCTCTTCCAACGCTCCCCCGACCACCCTCCCCACCCCACCCCCCTCGACATCCTCCCCACCCCCTAAACCCCACCCCGACCAATCGCTTGTAGGGGCTGCCTTTCCAACCGGCCTCT
>DAOUJT010000170.1:0-18582 GCA_034422315.1 Chloroflexota bacterium
CCAGAGGCGGACGAACCGATCGAGTCACGTTTGGCAAGCAACCTTCAAGGAATTACATGACGGTGTGCGGAAGGCGTTAGGGGCCAACGGTGAAGAAGTACATCCTCTTTGACCATGACGGGGTCCTGGTGGATACCGAATTCTGGTTTTACAAGGCCGGAGCGCGCGCCCTGGCTGACATTGGATTTACCCTGGATAGAGACCAATACCTGCGAGACATGACCCGGGGAATGGCCACCTGGGCCCAAGCTATAGCTGCAGGTGTTGATGAACAGACCATCAGCAGGCAGCGCGAGGTCCGCAATACTTACTACCAGGAGTACCTTAGATCAGAAGACATCGAGATTGACGGCGTCTTGCAAACGCTGGCTGAACTCGCAGATTCGTATCGGATGGCTATCGTCACTACATCAAAGAGAGATGACTTTGCCCTCATACACGAAGATCGGTCAATCCTGGACTATATGGACTTCTACTTGGATAGGGAGGACTACGAGCGAGCCAAACCGCATCCCGAACCCTATCTGACAGGGCTCGAACGATTTGGCGCTTCCGCCGCTGAAACGGTGGTTGTCGAAGACTCGGCGCGAGGGTTGGAGTCGGCAGTAGCGGCGGGGATTGACTGCATCGTGGTTGCCAACGAATTCACGGCATCTCACGATTTGTCCAAAGCAACTGCCAGGGTCGCTACGTTCAGGGAATTGCCAGCTGCCATAAGGGGCCTAGCGTGCTGAGCCAGGCGACGCTGAAAGGTGCGCCTGCCAGAAGCGTCAGGTCTTAGAAAACGAGAGTCATTGGATGGTCGAGCCTCCAACCGTGGCGGATCGGAAGCTCGTGAGGCGCTTTCCGGAGTCGCCTGGCCGCCTCCTCAAACGCGAGCCTGGCACCGGAACGCTCGCAAATCCGTACGCCTAAGGCCGCCAAGCGTAGAGTGGCGAGGAAGCCGAGTTTCAAAGACCTACAAGGACGGTGACACCTGTGCCGGAAGACTCGGGGTTCACGATACGGGCGGCTACCGAGGAGGACGTGCCGCGGTTGATGGGATTGATCTGGGACCTGGCGGTGTACGAGAAGCTGACGCATGAGGTGGTGGCGACGGAGGAATCGTTGCGGGCGTCGCTGTTCGGCGATGCGCCGGCGGCGGAGGCCTTGCTGGCGTTTGCGGGTGACGAGCCAGCGGGGTTCGCCGTGTACTTCCACACGTATTCCACGTTCCTGGCGCGACGGGGCATGTACCTGCACGACCTGTACGTTTCGCCGGAGTATCGACGCCGCGGGCTAGGCACTCAGTTGCTGCGACGGGTGGCGGGGATCGCGGTGGAACGGGGCTGCGGTCGATTTGAGTGGGTGGCGCTGGACTGGAATACGGACGCGCACCGGTTCTACGAGGACCTGGGGGCGGAGATGTTGCCGGAGTGGCGTACGTTCCGAGTGGTTGGAGATTCGTTGCGGCGGCTGGCGGATGGAGGAAGGGGAGAGGGTAGAGGGGCTGGGGAAGGAGTGAGCTTAGAGGAGTGAGAGGTGAAACTGGAGTGGAAGTGGATAAGGGGTTGGAGGTAGACGAGGGCTGATGGGTCGGATGGATAGATGGCCCATTGACGCTGGCGAGGTTGGGGGGTGGAAGCCTATTGGGTCAGCTACTTGGGACATGGCTGCCGGGGTACGTCATGGTTGAGCCGCTTGTATCTTCGGCATGTGTTGTTGGGATTTGAGGTGGATGGCCTGGAACAATGAGCTGCGTTAGCGTTGTGGGGGTTAGCGCGGTCGGCGGTGGCGGGAAGACGGCGGTGACCCGGCGCCTGGCAGGGGTGCTTGGCGACGCTGTCGCCGTTCACTTCGACGATTACGAAGAGACGATCGTATATCCCGCTGATCTGCCACGCTGGTTCGCCGACGGGGCCGATTACGATGCCTACGAAGCTCCTCTCTTTACTCGTCACTTACAGGCATTGAAATCTGGCCAGAGCATCTGCTATCCGATTGGCGGAACCATCGTTGGGCCGGCGCGTTACGTTGTGGCTGACGCGCCCCTGGGTCGAGCACATTCAGATTCAGGGAGATTGATCGACCTGTTGGTCTTCATCGACACGCCGTTGGACGTTGCCATGGCACGTCGGATTCTGCGAGACATTGAGCTGGCTCACGAACCTCTTCAGCACGTGATTGCCGAGCTGGCCGGATATGAAGCTCGGGCCAGGCCGATCTACGAGCACTTCCAGGAGCGGATGCGAGCGGACGCCGACCTGGTGATTGAGGGGGCTCTCGGTATTGACCTGGTGGTCGAGCGGATTCGTTCCGAGGTGGAGTCGCGTTGGGCGGGGGCTTCCGGACTTACTTCTCGTTCAGGCCAGACTGGATTGGGGCAGGTTCGATCTCGACGGAATTCGGGCGCTGATGAGTCCTGAGGAGGGACGCGTGTCAATTCATGAACGGCGCGTATCCGCGAATGGGGTGACGCTGTGGACGGCGACGCAGGGGACGGGGCCGCCGGCTGTGCTTTGTCACGGTGGGCCGGGGATCTACGACTACCTGGGGCCGGTTGCGGCCATGATCGAGGATGTGGCGACGGTACACCGGTACGACCAGCGGGGATGCGGCCGGTCAGAAGACGTTGGGCCCTATGAGGTGATGACGTTTGTCGAAGACCTGGATGCTCTGCGAGCGTGCTGGGGCCACGAGACTTGGACGATCATCGGTCACTCGTGGGGGGCGCACCTGGCCCTGCTGTATGCCATCCAATACCCCGAACGCACGGCGCGGCTGGTGTATATGTCGGGTACGGGGATCGACCCTGCGTGGCACGAGGAATACCGCTGGAACCGCGAAGCGAAGCTGCCGCCCGCCGAGCGTGAGCGCTTGCGGCTGCTCAAGCAACAGCAACTGACGGCCACAGGGGAGGAGCTTGAGGGGATCAGGGAAGAGGAGGCTTCGTTGCTTGGAAGGACCGAGCTTTATGACGTGACGCGGCTGGACGATGTTCCCCGGTATGACCACTTTCCGATCAACTATTCGCTGAATGCCGCGCTGAATGCGCAGAACAATCGGATTGAGGACACGGGCGGGCTGGGCGCGAAGGTCTCGCAGGTGAGGGCGCCCACGCTTGTTTTGGACGGTGAGGGGGATCCGCGGCCGCGATGGGCGCGTGCCCAGCTTGCGCAGCTGATACCCAACAGTCGTCACGCGACCATTGCGCGAGCCGGGCATGAGTCGTGGGTCGAGCAGCCGGAGGCGACGGCAAGTGCTCTCCGAGACTTCCTTATGGATCCCGTCTAGTTTCCGAACCGCCGTTGCCGACGCGGACGGAGACGGCGAGGCAGCTCCGCGACACCAGGGCTCCGTATACTGTGAATCACAGATTCTGTGGAACTGTGGTCATGCGAAACATTACGGTTTCGGTGGATGACGCGACGTACCGGCGGGCGAGGATTCGGGCGGCGGAGTTGGATACGTCGGTGTCGGCGCTGGTGCGGAAGTACCTGAGTGGCCGGTCGGGCGGGCTGTTTACGGAGCCGGCCGTAGTGAGGCGACAGGAGTCGCACGAGGCTTACTTGAAGCGCCTTGACGATTTTTTTGCTGACTGGGACGCGCGCGGCGTTGGCTTGCGGGGATATGACCGGATGACGCGAGAAGAGGTGCACGATCGCCAACGGGCACGGCTGGAGGCGCGACTGGCCGTGGCGGAGCGGGAACGCGAGATGCTGGCGATGGAGCTTAGCGGGCTGAATGCGCGCGCCGCCGAATCCGCCGCGTCCTACCAGGTTGGCACGACTGACGAAGAGACGGAGTCGTAGGCGTTCAGCATGCGTTTCCTGGACACAAACGTGCTCATTTACGCCGCACAACATACGCCCGGGGACGAGGCGAAGCGGAGACAGGCGCAGGCGCTGATGCGGGAGCCGGACCTGGCACTTTCAGTGCAGGTGTTGCAGGAGTTCTTCTCGCGAACGACGCACCCTGCGCACCCCGGCAGGCTGTCGCCGGATAACGCGATGGCGTTTCTGGAGCTCCTCCGGGATAGGCCGCTTCAGCACATGACACGCGAAGTCTTCGAAACGGCTGTGGCCATCAGCCGGCGCTACCAGATTTCGTACTGGGACGGGGCAATCCTGGCGGCGGCGCGGATACTGGGGTGTGAGGCGGTGTATTCGGAAGATATGAGCTCGCAGCAGGACTATGACGGGCTGCGGGTGATCAATCCGTTTCGGGAAGCCTCGGAGGTCTGAGGCGCCGGTGCGGCACCAGAGGGGCGGCCAATTGAGGGCAAGCAGTCGTGAGTGACGCTGGGTGGACTGCCGGGTTGCGGCGGCGGTGGGACGAGGGGATTGTTCGGTATCCGGACCCGGCGGTGGAGGTTCTGGATCCGCGGTTCGGGAAGTACCGGCTGGGAAATGCGGCGGTGGAGCGGCTGTATACCGGGGCTCGGTGGGCGGAAGGGCCGGTGTGGTTTGGGGATTTCAGGTCGCTGGTGTTCAGCGATATCCCAAACAACCGGATGCTGCGGTACTGCGAGCTGACGGATGAGGTGACGCTGTTTCGTCAGCCCTCCAACTACAGCAACGGCAACACGCGCGACCTGCAGGGACGGCTGATTACGTGCGAGCACCTGACGCGGCGGGTTACGCGGATGGAGCACGACGGGAGCCTGACGGTTTTGCTGGACCGGTTCGACGGGAAGCGGCTGAACGGGCCGAACGATGTGGTCGTCGATTCCGACGGGGCCGTGTGGTTCACCGATCCGGGCTATGGAATCGTGATGGCGTATGAGGGCGAGCGGGCCGAGGCGGAGCTGCCGACGCGGGTGTATCGGCTAGATCCGGTGACCGGTGGCGCGACGGTGGTGGCCGAGGACCTGGTGAAACCGAACGGGCTGTGTTTTTCGCCGGACGAGGCGCGGTTGTACATCTCGGATACGGGGAACTCGCACGACCCCGATGGCCCGGGGCACATCCGGGTGTTCGAGGTGGTGGAAGGGCGGACGCTGCGGGGCGGCGAGGTGTTTGCCGATATGTCGCCAGGGTTTGCGGACGGGATTCGGACCGATCGCGATGGCAACCTGTGGTCGAGCGTGGGGTGGGCCGGACCGGGTACGGACGGGGTGCACTGCCTGACGCCCGAGGGTGAACTGATCGGCCGAATTGTGCTGCCGGAACCTTGCGCGAACCTGTGCTTCGGGGGCGCCAAGGGGAACCGGCTGTTTATGACGGGAAGCCAGTCGCTGTATTCGTTGTACGTAGAGGCGGTTGGGAGCTAGCGGCCTTAGCAGTTTCTTCGGCGATGAAGAGCTAAGCCAGGCTCAAATCGTGGGAAGGGCGGATCACGGCGGGTTACTCCGCACCATGTCCGAAAGCTGAGGAATATCCTCGCCGTGCTTGACCGCAGCCGTCACCCGCGAGATATGGACCTCCCGGAGTTTCGATTCCACCAGCTTTGAGGACAACTTTGCGGGCACTATGCCGTCTCCGTGTCGGGAAACTGGCGCGTCACGTTCCGATTCCAGGATGGCCATGCGGCCGATGTGGACTACACGGATAATCATTAGCACTGAGAGGAGTTGAGCGATGGCGATGGTCGATCCGCCGCACCCGGGCGGAATCGTCAAGCGTGAGTGCCTGGAGCCGCTTGGGCTTTCCGTAACCAGGGCCGCCCAAGGGTTGGGCGTGAGCCGCCAGGCACTGTCCGAACTCGTCAATGAGAAGACTGCGGTGTCGGTCGAGATGGCGATCCGGTTGTCGAAGGCGTTTGGGTCGTCTCCGGAGACGTGGCTGGGTCTACAGACGGCTTATGACCTGTGGGAGGTTCGGGAACGAGGGAGCCAAATGCAGGTGACGCGGTTCGCGCGGGCGTCTGCAGTAACTGATCGGTAGCCCGGGTTCGCTCAGAATTCTTCGTATTCCCGGCGCCTAATGCTCTAAGCGCGAGACTGCGTCACTTAAGCTAGGCACATGGCAGTTAGAGAATTGTCGGGGATGGGCGCTGCGTCCGAAGTGCTATCTCCGAGCCCCCTTCGCTCGCTGCCAGCTGAACTGAGCGCCTTCGTGAGCGCGCCATGGTCTACTCCTGTTGAGTGCGCCGAGGTTCTGGGGGAGGCGTACCTCTCCTTCGCCAGGCGCAAGCACCGGAAGAGTGTTGGGCACTACCTGACGCCTGCGACGGTCGCCAAGTTTATGGCGGAGTGCTCGACCTACTCGGAGTCGCACATGCGAGTGCTGGATCCTGGGAGTGGGTCGGGGATCCTGTCGGCGGCCGTATGTGAAGCAGCCTCAGCGCAGGGCAAGGTCGAGAGCCTGCACGTTGACGCCTACGAGACCGAGCCGTTGCTGGCGGATCTCACCCAGCGGGTGCTTGCCTTCTCGCAGGATTGGCTTGGCGAACGCGGGGTTGCGCTGACTTTCGACGTTCGGAACGAAGACTTTGTGCTGGAGAGCGCGGGTTCCATCAAGTCCGCGGCCGAGGCCAACTGGTTCGGAAGCGATGCAGGGCTGAACTCTGAGTACGACCTGGTGATTTCCAATCCGCCCTATTTCAAGATAGGCAAGAACGACCCGAGGGCCGTTGCATGGTCGTCCGTCGTGAACGGACAGCCCAATATCTACGCGCTGTTCATGTCGATTTCGGCAGAACTCCTGGCGAAGGCGGGACAGCTCGTGTACATCGTGCCGAGGAGCTTTGCGTCGGGGCCTTACTTCAGGAGATTCCGAGAGGTCTTTTTCCAGAAGGTCATCCCGACGGCCATTCACCTGTTCGAGTCCAGGAAAGACGTGTTCAGGAACCAGACGGTGCTCCAGGAGAACCTGATCATCGCGGCGCAAAACCGGGTGGAGGGCGAGGCCTTAGATGGGCGTCAGGTTCTCGTTTCGCACAGCAAGGGGGCGCACGACCTCGGTGAGCGTGAGCGGCACCTGGTGGACGTTGACTCCGTGCTGGACCCGGCAAGCGAGCAACAGGAACTGTCCATTCCACTCAGCGCGGAGGACCTGCGACTGGTAGAGGTCATGCGGTCCTGGCCGAATACACTTCGCACCCTCGGCCTTGAGATCTCCACCGGGCCGGTCGTGCCTTTCAGAGCCACCGAGTTCCTTGCTGACGCCGGGACTGAAGACACCACCGTGCCGCTGCTGTGGATGCAGCACGTTCGGCCCATGCGAACGTCGTGGCCCTTAGGGGTGTGCGACAAGCCGCAGTGGATCAGGGTCTCGGCGGATTCCACGAAGCTGCTGGTTGCGGACAAGACCTATGTGCTCATCCGGCGTTTCAGTGCGAAGGAAGAGAAACGGCGTCTTGTGTCGGCGCCGCTGATTCGAGGCTCGCTGAACGCGGACATGGTGGGTTTGGAGAATCATCTGAACTACATCAGAGGGATTTGGAACGACTTTGACGAAGAGTTGGCCTACGGCCTTTCGGCGCTCCTGAACTCCGCCTGCCTGGACCGTTACTTCCGCATCTCCAACGGAAACACCCAGGTCAGTGCTACCGAACTGCGGGCGATGCCGCTGCCGGCCGAGGACGAGATTCGCTCAATTGGTGTGGAAGCTCAGCGACGGCTTGGCTCCGCACATGACCTTGCCGACATCGACAGCCTTGTGGTCGAGTCCCTGGACCTCTCGCGCGACGTTGGGATGGAGCTAGAGCCGGCGGCGGGATGAGCAAGATCGATGACGCGCGAGACATCCTGGAGCAGTTGGGGTTACCACAGGCACAACGGAACGACATTGCCTGTCTGACTCTGCTGGCTCTCTGCGGTCTAACCGAAGGTGACGCTTGGGGCGAAGCCACCAAGCCGTCGCTGACCATCCACCAGATGCTCGGCTTCATGAGGGATTTGTACGGGAGGGACTACGCGGAGAACACGCGAGAGAACGTACGGCGTCAAGTGATTCACCAGTTGGAGCAGGCGCGGGTGGTGGACCGCAACCCCGACGAACCCGACCTGCCCACCAACAGCCCCAGGACGCACTACGGCCTCACCGACGAAGCGCTGAAGGTACTCCGGCTCTACGGGACCAGCGGCTGGGACGCCGAGTTGAGTGCCTTCCGCTCCAGCCACGGCGTTCTGCTGGAGATTTACCAGCGGCGTCGACGAATGCGGGAGATACCGATCCGAACCTCGACGGGTGAAGAGTTTCGCCTGTCCCCCGGCCGGCACAACAAGCTGCAGGCCCAAGTGGTAATGGAATTCGGACCGAAGTTCGCACCGGGGGCGATCCTGTTGTATCTGGGCGATGCGGCGAAGAAACTCCTGCACTTGGATGAGGGGACACTGTTGCGGCTCGGCGTTCCGATTACCGAGAATGACAAACTGCCGGACGTGGTGCTCTACGACGAGGAGCGGAACTGGCTGTTCCTCATTGAGGCCGTCACGTCTCACGGACCGGTGACTCCGAAGCGGATGCAGGAGCTGGAAGTGACGTTGCAGAACTGCGTTGCCACACGAGTGTATGTCAGTGCCTTCCCTGATTTCAGGCAATTCAAGCGCCATGTGGACAAGATCGGCTGGGAGACTGAGGTCTGGGTCGCCGAGATTCCCGACCACCTCATTCATTTCAACGGGGATAGATTCCTGGGACCGAAGGAAGGTTCCTCATGGATAACTTAGATGCAGAAGAACATTTGGGGCTATGCGAAGACACTATTTAGGAACATAGATGTGACACCAATAAGACTGAATCTCTTGCTCATCGCTGCGGGTATTCTCACCATAGGAGTGGGAATACTCATCCTGATACCGACAATTCTTGAAATGAAAATCGACGATGGGCCACTCATCATCGGGACACTTCTAGGGCTGCTGGGAAGTTGTATTACCGGATTGTCGGGGCTCGGCACTACCCTGATGAACGACAGTAGTACGAAGAACAAGAGAAACGGGGATGATTAGTCCACGCTCTGAATAGCGGACTCACAGACACCCCAGCCATATCTCGAAAACGGTTCTGTCTATCGTCAAGTCAGGCCCACCAGATCAGCTACAAGCGAGAAGCTCCATTCTGAGGTTCGTTCTGCACCTGTCGTCAGGCCCTTAACCCACGCCGTTCAAGAATAGCGAGCCGCCAGCATCAATGAAGGTTTACACCCGGTGACTGACACGTACTCAATCGTGGCGCAGAACTGCTCCAGCTGGTCCACTTCGTCGTCGTGCACGCCGGAAAGCAGTTCGAAGCGAACGACTTCGCTGGCGGCGATCGATTCGTCCGCATCGACCAGTTGCTGTAGCAACTCGTTGGCCGCCCGGACTCCACGCAGGTGGTCAATGGCGACCGAGGTATCGAGCAGTTTCACTCCATACCAAGCGCGCGGAGACGCTCATTCAGGTCGCCGCGGATGGCGTCCACGTATTCCGCGCCGGTGAAGTTGCGTCCCGACCAGCTGCCGGCGCTGGCCTCAAGGGCCCGAAGTTTTTCCGCCTTTGAGAGGGGGCCAAAGGTGCGGCGTACGGCCTGACGAATGAGCGCCGAGCGCGAGGCGCCGGTGGCGCGGGCGGCCTCGTCGAGCAGGGCCAGTTCTTTGTCGCCCAGGTAGATGTGTGTTCGTGCCATGGGGGGAATCGTATACGTCGGTCGGCGGGCGAGCGGAGGGTGGGGGTGGGGGCGGCGGGTGGCGGGTGGCGGGAAGACGTGGGGGTGGCAGGGATAGCCGGAACGGGGTTGGTCGGACATCCATAGCACCATGACCGGAAGACGGGTGGGTCACAGACCCACCCCTACGCAAGAACCGGGGCAGGCCGCGGGAAGATGGGTGGGTTACAGACCCGGCCGTACGAAACAGGCGAGGATGCCTAGTGGTGGGGGAGACTTGGGGGTGACGGGTTGCCTGGGCGGGTTATGGGGCATGGTCTCGAGTGGGTTCCAGGCATGAGGACGTTGAGTGGCCGAAGCGTCGACGGCTGCGGCTGCGTCATTACGACTATTCGCAGGCGGGCGCATATGCGGTGACGATTTGTACCGACGGCGGCGCGTTTCTGTTTGGGCACGTTTCAGACGGTGCGATGCAGTTGAACGCGGCCGGTCGGGTGGTGGAGCGGGTGTGGGATGGGCTGCCGGAGCATTACCCGCACGTGGGGTTGGATGCGTTTGTGGTGATGCCGGATCACGTGCATGGGGTGATTGTGTTGGCGGATGTGCGGTTGCCGGCGGAAGCAGAGTTCGAGACGAACCGAGAGACGCAAGCTGGAATCAACGTGTCGACCGGAAGACGCGGGGGTGGTGAGGGAAGCCGGAACAAGGTTGGTCGGACGTCCGTAGGCATCACGAGCGGAAGACGGGCGGGTCACAGACCCGCCCCTACGAAGAGGAAGGCGTCCACGCGGCATGGGTTGTCGGAGGTGGTGCGGGGGTTTAAGTCGTTTTCGGCGAAGCGGGTGAATGCGTTGCGGGGAATGACGGGGATCGCGGTGTGGCAGCGGGGGTTTTACGAGCACGTGGTTCGGAATGAGGAGGATTTGAACCGGATTCGGGAGTACATCGTGGGGAATCCGGTGCGGTGGTCGATGAAGCGGGAGCGTCCGGACGACGGATTGCGGGAGGACGGTTCGCGGTAGCGGCGCGTTCGAGTGGGACCGTTGGGCGTCGACCGGAACACAGTCGGGTCACAGACCCGCCGTGCGGATGACGTGGGGGTGTGTGGGCGGCCGGAATACGGTTGGTCGGACGTCCGTAGCGCCACGACCGGAGGACGGGTGGGTCACAGACCCACCCCTACGCAAGAACCGGGGCACACATCGATAAGACAGGCGGGTCACAGACCCGCCCCTACGAAGGCTTTTGTTGGTAGTCCTTGGTGGCTTTGTCGAGGGATTTGGTGCGGAGGGCCATGAGGTTGTGGCGTTCGCGGGCGGCCCATTGCTGGGAGGCGGTGAGACTGGTGAGGGAGTTCTGGAATTGGGGCATGACGTAGCGGGCGATGAGTTCGTAGCTGTGGCGGACTTGCTGGCGGTTGCCCCACTCGGTGGCCATGACGAGCAAGCCGCCGAAGCCGCCGCTGGATTCGTCCAACCGATGGATGGCGGCGATCAGGTCATCCGGGGTGCCGACGCACCAGGCGCCGCTGTCGACCATGTGGTCGATGAGCTGTTCGGGCGGGCCATCAAAGGTCTTCTCAAAGCCCATGGTGTCTTCGAAGTAGTCGCGCTGGAAACGGGCGGCGCCGAGGCGGGCCTGTTCGATGGCCTCGGTGCGGGATTCGGCGAGGTGGACGGGCATGACGAGGCGCCAGTCGTGGCGGTTCATGATTTTGCCGTGTTCCCTGGCGACATCGAGGGCGATTTGCCAGAAGGAGTCGAGCTTGACGGTTTCGGCACTGCCGGGGCGGATGCCAAGCGAAAGCACAGCGGCGCCGTGTTTGCCGGCGAGTTGCATGCCGGAGGGGGACTGGGCGGCGGCAACGGCGATGGGAAAGTGGGGCTGGGTGTAGGGGCGCAGGTGGGTCATGGCGCGCTGGAGGGTGAACCACTCGGCGTGGTGGGTGATGGGTTCGGTCTCGGTGAGCAGCCGCATGATGACGCCGAGGGCCTCGTCCATGCGGGGGCGCTGGGTGAGGGGTTCGATGCCGAGCATGTAGGCATCGGAGACGAGGGCGCCGGGGCCGACGCCGAGCATGACGCGACCGCGGGTGATGTGGTCCAGCTGGATCATGCGGTTGGCGACCATGAGGGGGTGGTGGTAGGGGAGGCTGATGACGCCGGTGCCGAGCTTGATGTGGCGGGTGCGTTCGGCGGCGGTGGCGATGAAGAGTTCGGGGGACGAGATGGTCTCCCAGCCGGCGCTGTGGTGTTCGCCGATCCAGGCTTCGTCGTAGCCGAGATGGTCGAGCCATTGGACGGTTTCGAGGTCGCGCTCGAGGCCGAGCGTTGGGTTTTCGCCGAGCCAGTGGAAGGGGGCCAGGAAGATTCCGAATTTCATGCGCGGGGGGAGAGGCATTCGGAGGCTCCTGTGGCTGGGTGGGGGGCGGCGGGGGTTGGGCGGAATGATAGAGGAAGAAGGGGAGAGGGGAGAGGGAAGAGGAGTGAGAGAAGAGCGGGAAAGGAAGGAGTGAGTTGAGAGGAGCGAGTGGTGAGAGAGGATTGCCCGAGAGGGTTGGTTGCCGTAGCCGGGCGTGTGGTTCGCCACGGTCCGCCGGGGACGTCGGCCCGGCTCACCACGAACGGTGTGGGGAAAGAAGGAGGGGAAGGGGAGGGGGAGGGGTCGCGGAGAAAGGTGGAGGGGACGGTGGAGTGGTTGGTGCGATACTTTGAATACAAGCATTCGCAGGGAGGGGTGCGCCGGTGGCTACTTCGATTCGACTGGACGCTGAGACGGAGGCGCGGCTGAACTTCCTGGCGGCGCAGACGGGACGGACGAAGGCGTTTTACCTGCGTGAACTGATCGAAGGCGGGTTGGCGGACCTGGAGGACTATTACCTGGCGGCCGACGTGCTGGAGCGCGTGCGCAAGGGTCAGGAAGCGGTGCATTCCGCCGCCAACGTGAGAGCCGAGCTTGGCCTGGACGATTGAATACACCGAGACGGCGCGACGCGAGTTGCGGAGGCTGGACCGGCAGACGGCGCGGCGGATCCTGGATTACATGGATCAGCGCGTGGCGTTGCTGGATGACCCGCGGCGGCGCGGGGTGCCCCTGGCGAAGCCGCTGGGTGACTTGTGGCGATACCGGGTCGGCAGGTATCGGGTGATCTGCGACATTCAAGACCGGGTGTTGCGAGTCCTGGTGGTGCGGGTGAGCGCCCGCGATCAGGCGTATCGCTGATCAGCCGGAAACCAGACCGGCCTCTAGTGTCCTGGGGTACGAGGCGGCGCTTGTGAGGAGTCGGTTATGCCGATAGTTCGGATAGCGGAGCAGGCGGTGGGGGCGTGGCGGCCGGGGCAGGTGGTACGGGAGGTTGTGGGGGAGGCGCAGGGGTCGCGGTCGGTGTCGATGCAGCATTTTGAGGTGGAGCCGGGGGCGGTGACGCCGTTGCATCGGCATGACGTGGATGAGGCGATTTTGGTGTTGCGCGGGCGGCTGCGGGTGCGGATCGAGGACGAGTGGTCGGACGCGGAGGCGGGGGACGTGTGCGTGTTTCCGGCGGGTACGCCGCATGGGTTTGTGGGGGCGGGGGACGGGATCTCCGAGATCATGGTGGTGTTTCCGATTCCGGCGGCGATTACGGCGGAGCACACGACGTACCTGGAGGGCGGGCCGCCGGTGACGTGGGGTGAGGCGGATGGGTGAGCAGTACTGCTTTGTCGGTATTTGGGTGACCCGTCTTCGCTAGCCGTCTAGTTTCGAGAGCTTGATTCCGTGGCGGGAGGGGCCTTGGTCGGTCCAGCCATCACGCAGCAGAAGACGCACCAGTTCCCGGACCGTGATCTTCAACGCAGAAGCCTAGGCGCTGTGCGTGAGTTGGCCTACGTGGAGCTTGTGGAATTGAACGAGATCTGAGGTGGAGTTGACGGACAGTTCGCAGGTTCTCGGTGCCGCGCCATTGAGTTCCGGGTTGATTCCGAAGCGATCCAGGAAGTCGCCAAGGCTTCCCGATTCTTCGAGAAATGCGACGTGGTCTTCGGCCATCTCCCGCAGTTCGGTGACCAGCGTGTCGAGCGACGAATCGAAGGTCGACACGCCCAGTTCGTCGCACTTGCCGACCCACACGTCGTCTTCCCGCCAGTAGCGAAGGGTTACAACCAGCGAGCGGTCGGCGGCGTTACCGGTCATTGCGGACTCGATTCCACGCCCAAGAGACCGCCCAATTGCCTTGAATTCGATTGTACTTGGCAGGTCCTCAAGGCCCACGGACACGGCGTGGGGCGGACGCGGGTATCCTGACGGTAGACCAGAGTTGGCGAGGGAAGGAGCGTGGGCGGTGCTGAGATTTCCTGAAGAGATCATGCTGCTGCTGCTGGACGACGAGGGCGGCGATTTCGTCCGGGTGCCGGAGTGGTCGGTGCAGTGCGCGCTGGCGGGCGCGGTGCTGATGGACCTGGCGCTGGAGAACCGGATCGACACGGACCCGAACTGGCTGACGGTGATCGACCCGACGCCTGTGGGCGACGACCTGCTGGACCCGACACTGGAACGAATCACGCAGGCGGACGGCGATCGGGACACGCGCTTCTGGATTCAAGACATTGCCCAGCGAGCGGGCCCGATCCGTGAGCGGGTGCTGGAACGGCTGGTGGAGCACGGCATCCTGCAGACGCGCGACGAGAAGTTCCTGTGGGTGTTCCAGTCGCGGCGCTACCCGGCGGTGGACGGCAAGGCCGACCGCGAGGTGAAGCTGCGGATCATGGAAGTGTTGTTCAGCGACGAGATTCCGGACCCGCGGGACATCGTGATCGTGTGCCTGGCGGAGGCCTGCGGGATCTTCCGCGAGTTGCTGTCGCGACGGGAACTGGAGCACGTGACCGGGCGGATCGAGCAGGTGCGCAAGCTGGACCTGATCGGCCGGGAGGTTTCGCAGGCGGTCTGGGACATCGAGACGTCCCTGGCCCTAACGATGCACCCCATGATGTAGGGCCGCTCGCGGCTTTTGCTGGGGAGCGAGTTTCAGCCGGGGTTGGGGTGCCGGGGATGCGGCGTGAGCGCTGAAGTCGCGTAGGTTGCTAGCGGCCGGCGTTTGCGTTGGGACCTCTTGGCAGCGGTAGGACGAAGAAGACGGCGTCGTCGGTTGCCTTGGTGGGATGGACGCCAAAGCCGAGTGAGAGCTTGAGGGCGTGGTTGGCCAGGCGGTTGCCGGCGCTGCGGGAGCGCACCTGGTAACAGCCGAGGGTAGTGGCCAGCTGGATTAGCTCGTTCTGCAAAGCGGTTCCCACGCCGTGACGCCGGTGCTCTTCGGCAACGCCAAAGGCCAGAACATAGGCCTCGCACAGAGTCTCGCCTTGCAGGATCATGCCTGGCCGGTTGCAGTCGGGTCCGATCTCCTGGACGGCGAAGTTGAGAATTCCCACGGGACGACCGGATGCAATCGCGATCAGGATGTGCGTCTCAAGGTGCCAGTCCGCGCTGTACGTGAAGTATTCGGTCTGGTCCAAGACCTCGACCAGATCGCAAACCGCCTGATAGTGCTCGTCGCCCGGTTGGCAGCGCTGGATCGTGAAGTCGGCCATGCCTCAAACCTGCCTGCAGGCGTCTGTCGCTGGCCGCAAGCCTAGTCCGCGCCGGTGCTTGGCTACGCCGTGGTGACGGCTCCCTGGCTGGCGGAGGAGACGAGGGCGGCGTATTTGGCCATGGCGCCGGTGGGGTAGCGCGGGGCCGGGGGCTGCCAGTCGGCGAGGCGTTCCTCGATCTGGTCGTCGGTGAGGTGGACGTCCAGGGTGCGATTGTCCACGTCGAAGGTGATGAGGTCGCCGTCCTGGACGGCGGCGATGGGGCCGCGGCGGAAGGCTTCGGGAGCGACGTGGCCGATCATGAAACCGTGGGAGGCGCCGGAAAAGCGGCCGTCGGTCATCAGGGCGACGGAATCACCGAGGCCGGCGCCCTGGATGGCGCCGGTGACGGCCAACATTTCGCGCATGCCGGGGCCGCCAGCGGGACCTTCGTTGCGGATGACGATGAAGGAACCGGCTTCGATGTCCTGGTCGATGACAGCCTGGAAGCAGGCTTCCTCGCCGTCGAAGACGCGGGCGGGGCCGGTGAAGGTGTCGCGCTCCTGGCCGGAGACCTTGATGACACAACCGTCGGGGGCCAGGTTGCCGCGCAGGATGAGGATGCCGCCGGTGGGCTTGAGGGGGTTGTCGGCGGGGTAGATGACCTGCTGGTCGGGGGTTTCCACGGCGGCGTTGGCCACCTCGCCGATGGTGCGGCCGTCGACGTAGCGTTCGTCGCCGTGCAGCAGGCCGAGCTTGTGGAGTTCGCGGGCCACGAGGGACAGGCCGCCGGCCTGGAAGACGTCGGTGGCGACGTAGTTCCCCCAGGGCTTGAGGTCGGCCAGGATGGGGACGCGGGCGGCGATGCGGTCGAAGTCCTCCAACTCCAACTCCACGCGGGCCTCGTGGGCGATGGCCATGATGTGGAGCACGGCGTTGGTGGAACCGCCGGTGGCGGCGACGGCGGAGATGGCGTTTTCGACGGATTCGCGGGTGATGATGTCGCGGGGGCGAACGTCGCGATCAAGCAGGTCCATCACCAGGCGGCCAGCTTCGAAGGCGGTGTCGGCCTTGCCACCGTCCATGGCGGGCACGACGTTGGCGCCGGGCGGGCTGATGCCGAGAAAGTCGAGGGCGGTGGCCATGGTGTTGGCGGTGAACTGGCCGCCGCAGGCGCCGGCGCCGGGGCAGGCGGCGTTCTCAATTTCCATCAGTTCATCGGCAGTCAGCTTGCCGGCGGCGTGAGCGCCGACGCCTTCAAAGACTTCCTGGATGGTGATGTCCTGGCCGCGGAATTTGCCGGGGGCGATGCTGCCGCTGTAGAGGGCCAAACCGGGGATGTTCAGGCGAGCGAGGGCCATGGCGCCGGCGGGGATGGTCTTGTCGCAGCCGACGATGACGACCAGGGCGTCGAACGAGTGGCCGATGGCGGCGACTTCGATGGAGTCGGTGATGACTTCGCGGCTGATGAGCGAGGCGCGCATGCCCTCGGTGCCCATGGAGACGCCGTCGCTGACGGAGATGGTGTTGACCTCCATGGGGGTGCCGCCGGCGGCGCGGATGCCCTCCTTGACGCGCTGGGCCATGCGCCGGTGGTTGAAGTTGCAGGGCATGGTCTCGATCCACTGGTGCGCCACGCCGACGATGGGCCGGGCCAGGTCTTCATCGGAAAACCCGATGGACTTGAGCTGGGAACGGGCCGGCGCGCGGGCCGGGCCGTCGGTCATGGCGGCGCTGTTGCGCTTGCGTGGATCGGACATGAGGAGTCCTTGCGTTAGGGAGACAGTGGCCGTGTCGGGCTACATGGTGGGGGCGGAGGCGTGGGGATTCAAGGGTTGGGCCTCGGTGGGTGACCGTGGCGCCATCCGCCGCCGTTCGGCGTCAGTCCTGGTGGAAGAGTTCTTCCAGCATCTGCAGGGGGACGAGGCCGGAGGCGGTGTCGACGTCGAGGATGTCCGCGTGCTCGGCCTGCCAGCGGGCCTGGACCTCGGACTTGTCGAGGTAGGAGGAAGCGAACTCCCAGTCCTCGCATTCCAATAGGCCGATGGCGTGGTTTTGGAAGAGCACGATGGTGAAGTTGCGGATGCCGGCCTTCGTGTTTTCGTCCTGCAATTCCTGCCAGACGGCGCTGTGGGTGCGGCGATAGTCGTCGACCCGGTCGGGCTTGATGGGCAGAGCGAAGGCGATACGTTGCATGATGCGCTCCGGGAGAGACGTACGACGCCTGGGAGCATGCGCGGATTGCCGTGAATCGTCCACACACCTTTGCGGGAAACCCGCTGGACCGGGCGGAGTACCAGCGGCGCGACGCGGACTGGCTGGCGGCGCGGGAGCGGGACCCGGACAGCCGGTTTCTGCCGCTGCGCAAGCTGGACGTGTTGCTGGAGGGCGAGGATCCGGCGCGGCTGGTGTGGGTGAGCGGTGAGGCGGCGAAAAGCCTGGAGGGTCCGCGGTTCCTGCTAGGTCTGCGGGACGGGGCGGCGCATTTCGCGCTGGACGTTAGCGAGGTCGAAGACGATCTGACGGCGGGCGCTGAGCAGCGCTTCGTGGACGTGCGGACGGCGGCGACGCTGCTGTCGGCGGAGGACGCGGGGATTACGGCGCAGGCGCGCTCGCAGGTGGACTGGCACGCGCGGCACGGCTTCTGCAGCGTGTGCGGAGAGCCGACGGAAGCAGTGCGGGGCGGTCAACAGCGGACCTGTCGGAGTTGCGGGGCGGACCACTTTCCGCGTACCGACCCGGTGGTGATCGTGGTGGTGACGGACGGGGATCGGTGCCTGCTGGGGCAGTCGCACGGGCGGCTGTCGCAGATGCGGATGTTCTCAGCGCTGGCGGGCTTCATGGACCAGGGGGAATCGATCGAAGAGGCGGTGCGGCGGGAGGTGTTGGAGGAAGCGGGCGTTCGGGTTGGGGCTGTGCGGTATCACTCGTCGCAGCCGTGGCCGTTTCCGTCGTCGCTGATGATCGGCTGTCACGCCGACGCGCTGACGACGGACCTGCGGCCCGACAAGGTGGAGATGCTGTCCGTGCAGTGGTTCGAGCGGGCGACGGTGCGGCGGGCACTGGCCGGTGAGGATGCGGAACTTCGGGTGCCGGCGTCGTTTGCGATCGCGCACCATCTAATCCGGGCGTGGGCGGACGGTTCCGCGTAGGACATTGGCACTGGCGTGGAGCTAACACTTGGACGGATCAACCATGTAATCGAATCCCTTCTATGTGCCCCACGGCCCCAGTCCGTCCACCTCGTCCTCGCCGCGTGCCCGCAACGACTATCTCCGCAGCGGACAGGCTCACCCACTAATGCTCAAATCAGCAGTCCAAGCCATCGATGCCTCGGCGCGTGAGGATGGAGAATCATCGCCCTGCCGGTCCTCCGCCACACGCTCGCCAAGCGCCACATGCCCGCGCAGGGGACGGCGTGAGGGAAGGGATATACGTCGGTGGCCGCCGCGCCGCCGGTGACATTGAGCGCGCCGCTCGCGGTGACGCTCACGTCCTTGGAAGAACTGGCGGGAGCACTGTTGGGCGAG
>DAOUJT010000171.1:0-10598 GCA_034422315.1 Chloroflexota bacterium
AGCTCACCTACCGCGGGCGCCTTCCCGCCCGGCAGATACACCTCGCCGGTGCTGGGATATAGCTCGGTGAACTTGTCCACGTTGCTGGCCAGGCTGTTGTGCAGGCTGTCGTAGACCGGGTAGCCGTTTTCGGCCAGCTCAATGGCCGGCTGCAGGACCTCGCTGAAGCTCATGGTCCCAAAGCGCGCCAGCGCCGACGCCCAGCTGCCGACCGCGGCGGGCACGCAGGCCGGCAGATACCCATCGCCGGGAACCAGGTCGATTCCGTGCTCCCGGCACCAGTCGATCGTGAACGCCTGGGCCGACCAGCCCATGCCGCTCAGCTCGTAGGCCTTGCGTTCCCTGGCCGAGTAGATCAGCGTCGGAACCTCGCCCGCCAGCCCGTTGCTCTGCGGCTCCAGCAGGTTCAGGCAGAAACACATGGCCGCTGCGGCGTCGATGGCGTTGCCGCCCTGCTCCATCATCCGGAATCCGGCCGCCGTCGCCAGGTAATGTCCCGAGGTCACCACCCCGCGCGTCCCCATCACCACCGGCCGCGTCGTAAACCCCGTCCGCATCCCCACGCTGCGATCGCCCAGAAACGTCGTAATCGTCATGCGTTAGTTCTCCGGAGCCGGCCGTCAATGTGCCGTCCGCAGCTTAGCCGCTCCTCTCTATCCCGCCCTTTTGGCTGCCTGATTGGGTGGAACAGGCACGCATACTCTCGATGGAACGATTCAGGTTCCATCCGCGTACTATCTCGACGAAGGGCAACGAATCTGCGGATCAGGCACACGTGAGGACGCTATGACGCGCCTGCAGCAACGTCGACTGCTCCTTGGCATTGGTCTAACCGCGCTGGTATTCGGGCTCGTGGCTGTGTTCTCGTTGCTGCCTGACTCTGGGTTCCGCTACATCGCCGTTAGCAGCGGCGATCACCACACGTGCGCCCTCCGCGAAGACGGAACGCCTGTCTGCTGGGGTGCACAGTTAAACGATGCGTTGCCAGGGCTCCGCCAGGTGGGCTGGGGCCAATCCTCGCCGCCGCCCGGATTGCGGCTCATCGCTATCAGCAGCGGCGCTTACCACACGTGCGGCCTGGGTGAAGCCGGCACGCCCGTGTGCTGGGGCGCCCAGCTAAACGATAAGTCGCGAGGACTCGACCAGGTGGGCTGGGGCCAATCCTCACCACCTGCCGACGAAGCGTTCGTGGCCATCAGTAGCGGCGGCTGGCACACCTGCGGTTTACGCGCCGATGGCCAGGCCGTGTGTTGGGGCGCCAACGACCGCGGCCAGTCCTCGCCGCCGGCCGACGAGTTGCTCGTGACGATCAGCAGCGGCGGCTCCCACACGTGCGGCCTGCGCGCGGACGGGCAGACTGTCTGCTGGGGACTGGAGCCCTACTCCCAAAGTGGGATGCATGCCAGCGGATGGACGGCCCCGTCCAACGAGTCATTCGTCGCCCTTACCAGCACCTGGGGCAAGACGTGCGGACTCCGCCAGGACGGCAGGGCCGCATGCTGGTCAAGTGTGGCCTATACAGGCACCGGTCCTCCCGGCGATCGCTTCGTTGATCTGACCATCGACCAGGTGGGCGGCTGCGGGCTGTGGACCAATCGAACCGCTGTGTGCTGGGGCTTCGACTTCCCGTATCCGACCCCGGAGGGGGTTCGCTTTGCCGAAATCAGCAGGGCAGGTAGACACACCTGCGCGATTCGCGAGGACAACGGCGGAATCATGTGCTGGGGCGACAATGACTTCGGGCAGTCCTCGCCTCCGGACGGCGTGTACTTCGTTGAGCCGACGCCTGGTTTCGAATCACCCAGGCCCTCGGAACCGTTCGTAGCAATCAGCAGCGGCTTTCGTCACGCCTGCGGCATCACTGAGTCCGGGGAAGCGTGGTGCTGGGGTGACGACGAGTTCGGCAGAGCGTCACCCCCGGTCGGTGAGCGTTTCAAGTCCATTTCAAGTGGCTTCGATCACACCTGTGCAGTTCGTTTGGACGGTTCGCTATCGTGCTGGGGCGAGGACGGCAATGGTCAGGTCTCACCGCCGACGGGGCACTCGTTTACCAAAGTCAGCAGCGGCCAGAGTTACAGCTGTGCTCTGCGCGAAGACAGCGCCGCTGTCTGCTGGGGTGGCACTATGCGCGACCGGAGTGCGGAGATCTTCCAAGGCCAGCAGTTCTCGGCCATTAGCAGCGGAGCGCTTCACGTCTGCGCCCTGCGAACCGACGGCACCCCCGTCTGCACCGTGGATGAGATCTTCTTCGACGAACCGTCACCCGAAGGCGAGACGTTTTCGGCCATTAGCACTGGATTTGAGCACGCCTGCGCCCTCCGACCTGACGGCACGCCGGTGTGTTGGGGAGGCAATAGATACGGACAGGCCACGCCCCCCGCCGACGAGCACTTCATCGCAATCAGTAGCCATGTCGAACACACCTGCGGGCTCCGGGCGGACGGTACGCCGGTGTGTTGGGGCGCTGCCGATCCGCTCATCGACCAAGGTCAGGCTTCGCCGCCGCCGGGGGAACGGTTCGTCGCCATCAGCAGCGGCGACGCATTTACCTGCGGACTCCGCGCGGATGGAACGGACACCTGCTGGCGCTTTTTCCCCACGACGTACGGCGTCGACCGGAAGCGCGATCGCGTTCACCTCTATCTCGGCCTCGCGGTCCCAGAGAACATCAGCAGCCGTGGCTTTGATGCCGTCAGTGACCGTGTCCTTTCGTTCGTCAGTAGCGGCAATCGGTTCTCCTGCGCCCTCGATCCGGACGGCGCCCCGGTGTGTTGGGGCATCGATGACTATGGCCAGGCGTCGCCGCCTGAAAACGAGCGCTTCGCCGCGCTTAGCAGCGGGGAACGCCACGTCTGCGCGCTGCGCAGCGACGGTTCGCCCGTCTGCTGGGGAGATCCGGCCCAGGGACGCACCGCACCACCGCAAGACGGAACTTTCGACACCCTCAGCAGCGGATGGGCGCACACCTGCGGGCTTCGCTCGGACGGTGCTGCCCTCTGTTGGGGTCGGGACGACTACGGCCAAGCATCGCCGCCATCAGGCGAACAGTTCCTTGACATTGCGAGTGGGCACGCGCACACGTGTGGCATTCGTCTGGACGGGAACCCCGTCTGTTGGGGTCGGAACGACGTGCGGCAAGCCTCGCCGCCAGCGGGCGTGGCGCTGGTTGCGATTAGCGGTGGTCTGGATCACTCGTGCGGTCTCGCCACGGACGGCAGCCCAGTGTGCTGGGGCGATAAGGACGGCGAAGTCATCAGGGCGCTGGTTGTCGATCAGTTCAGTTCGATTGTGAGTGGTCGAGACTTCGCCTGTGGCCAGCGACCTGATGGAGTAGCCGTGTGCTGGGGCGACGATGATGCGGCAGTCCCGCGTGGTGAAGAACTAGCAGCGCTTAGCCTCGGGCTGACCCACAGTTGCGGCCTGCGTGAGGACGCTCGCCCTGTCTGCTGGGGCGACGGATTCAGCACTCCAATCGAGTCCAGCCGAAAATCGACCTAGAGGTTCTCGCCCTTACTACCGGCCGCGACCATATTCGGCAGTTCTCGCCGAGCGCCGATGGCCGGCAACTCGCGCCAGGGATTCCTCCTTGTCAAGTGACCTCGGCTGCCCGACCGCGGGTGATCAAATAAGGGTTGATCATTCTGAGAGTCCGGTGCCTTCGTCTGCGCGCGATCTACTGACGTTGTAACGCAAACGGTTACAATAGCCCATGGTCCTTGTACGGGAGCTGGTTTGGGACGCGTCGAACGTAGCCCACATCCGACGACACGAGGTCACGCCCAGCGAAGTCGAAGAGACGTGCCAGAGGTATTTCCATGCAAGCCGTACTTACCGGGACTCGCAAAGGGAGTGAAGGAGTGAGTGAGACTAGAAAGAAGCCTCGGATTCCGACGTTCAACAGCCGCGAAGAAGAGGCCAGGTTCTGGGACACCCATGACACGGCCGACTTTGAAGACGAGTTCGAGCCGGTCAACGTCCGCTTTGCCAAGAACCTCTCCCAGGGCATCACCGTGCGCTTTACGCCCGAGACCCTTGAGACCCTGCGGGCGACAGCCCAGAGGAAGGGCATCGGCCCCACGACCCTGGCGCGCATGTGGATCCTGGAACGTCTCGAGGCGATCGACCAGGGGACGGCCGCGCCATAGCTCAGGATGTTGCTGGCGACCTGTTTGACGCGAAGCGCCCGGACCCACGCTAGACCAGCCCCGGCTAGCCTGAAATCACGCTCCGCGCCATCTCCTTCAGCGTCGGCCGCTTCCCGTACATCAGCAGGTACGCCCGGAACAGCCGCATCGCCAGCCACAGCGCGCCCGCCGCACTCGCCGCCAGCACTAGCAGCGCCGCCACGGTTTCTAACGGACCCATTGCGTCGATCGCAAGGCGAATCAAACCAGTGACGGGCGCCGTGACCGGGATGTACGTCAACACCCGAGCCACGGTGCCCTCCGGCTCTGTGAACATGATGAAGTTCAGCCAGATCGGAATGAAGGCCGGAACGATGACGATGGCCGAAATCTGGTTGGCCTCGCGCAGTGAGGTTGTCACCGCGCCCACCGCCGCCATCAGCGATGCGAACAGCGCGTAGCCGAACAGGAAGTACCCAGCCGCGATGGCAATGTCGCCAACGCCCGGCATGGTCAAAATGCCGGCCGGAATGTCCACGATTAGGCTGATCACCAGCACGCCCACGCCGATTGAGGCCAGCCAGGCCGCCATCTGTAGCAGTCCCGCCGCCCCCAGGCCGAAGAACTTGCCCAGCAGCAGCGCGTCAGGCTTGACCGACGACAGCAACACCTCCATCACCCGGTTTTCCTTTTCCTCCACCAGCGCGTTCAGTACGTAGCCAGAGCTGAAGAAGACCGAAAACAAAAGCGAAATGCCGGCAACGGCAAAGAACGCTGCCCGGCCAAGGTCGAATCCCTCCGACTCGTCCTCCGTCCCTCCGTCGGGCCGAACCTCCTCTATCACCAGCGCGTAGGGGATCTGGAGCCTTTCGGCCAATGCAGGCGGGACTTCGTCGGCGAACAGGTTCGAAAGCACGAACCCGCGCAGCGTCCCGCTATACGAGGGACCATCCGATCCAAACACGCCGCCCCCGTCGTCAGCGATCCTGATCCGCACCACCGTTCCTGTATCGGGGTAGTCCGGCGGGAACACGAACAGCGCGTCGATCTGTTCGTCCGTGAGCGCCGCTATTCCCGCGTCACGATCCGACACTGGTACGAACACCGCGCCCGGCTGTTCCTGATATGCGTCAAACAGCGCCGGACCGTCCGTAAGGTCTACGTAGCCGAGCCTTGG
The DNA here is from genome assembly GCA_034422315.1 of Chloroflexota bacterium. Lineage (GTDB taxonomy): Bacteria > Chloroflexota > UBA11872 > UBA11872 > UBA11872 > UBA11872. Next base: position 5,302 of record DAOUJT010000171.1, read on the forward strand.
CGTCTGAGCGCTGGACTCGTCGCTGGATGCGGTCTCGGCTTCGGCGTCCTCCCGCGTCACCAGCGTGAAAATTGCAAAGCCCGCCACCGCCAGCGCCACCAGCACCGGCACAACCGCCGTCAGGATGATGTACGAGGGGCGGGTGACGGCCGTTCGGAACTCGTGCCGGGTCACAATGCGGACGCTACCCACCGGCTCGCGCTCCCGCATCCGGCGTCCCGTTCCCATCGGAGCTACCCACGATCCGCAGGAAGATCTCTTCCAGCGTCGGCGCCTCGCGTTCGAACCGCTCGATCTGAATGCCCGCGTCCAGCAGCGCTCGCAATACGCCCTCGGCCGACCCCGCCTCGGTCAGGCTGATGCGCCAGCCATCGCCGTGCATCTCCGCCGCCGCCACGCCCGGGAGACACAAGGCGTACGGCATGTCCGACGCGCACTCCAGCAGCAGCCGGTCGCTTGCGTGCTGGCGTCGAATCTCCCGCACGCCGCCGTTCAGCACGATCTCGCCGTGGTTGATCATCACCACCCGGTCGCAGAGTTCCTCCACGTCCGTCATCTGGTGGGTCGAGAACAGCACGGCCACCCCGTCGTCCCGCAGGTCGGCCACCGTGTTCTTCATCAGCCGCACGTTCACCGGGTCCAGGCCCGAGAACGGTTCGTCCAGCACCAGGAAGTCCGGCTTGTGCTGAATCGTCGCCGCAAACTGCAGCAACTGCCGCAGCCCGCGGCTCAGCTCGCCCACCTTCTTGGCGCGGTGTTCCGTCAGACCCAACCGCTCCAGCGCCGCGTCCCCGAGTTCGGCCGCCTCCTGCGACGGCACGCCCTTCAGTTCCGCCATGTACTTCAGGATCGGCGGTATCCGCAGGCCCGGATACAGCCCGCGCTCTTCCGGCAGGTAGCCGATCCGCCGCCGCGCCGCGTCGTCAATCGGCGCCCCAAACACCTCCACCGTGCCGCGGTCCGGCGCAAAGATGTCCAGCATCATGCGGATCGTGGTGCTCTTGCCCGCGCCGTTGGGCCCCACAAAGCCCACCACCTCGCCCGGCGCGATCTCCAGCGAGACGTCCCGCACCACGTCCAGCGCCCCAAACCGCTTCCACAGGCCGCTCGCTCGGACTGGTGCGCCGCTGGTGGTCAAGCTCGCCATGACGGCGAGTCTATGCGGGCGGTGGCTCGCCCGTCTGTGACAAACCCGCCACAAGCGCAGCGCGCCGCCGCCGACTACGATGGGCGCGCAACAGGTTCGCGCGGAAGGGCAGGCCGATGCCGGTAGGAAGTGGATCGCATCGCTACGAGCGCGTGCAGGGCTGGCCGCAGCTGCCGGCCGACGTTTTTCTGGGCTGGATCGGCAGCGTGGCCGTGGACAGCCGGGGCCGCGTCTACTGCTTCTGCCGCGGCACCCACCCCATGATCGTGTTCGACGCCGACGGCCAGGTCGTGGACACCTGGGGCGACGACATCCTCAACCACGCCCACGGCGTCTACCTAGACGACAACGAGCACCTCTGGCTGACCGACCGCTACGCCCACGTGGTCTGGGTCACCACCACCGAAGGTCGCGTCCTGCGACGCATCGGCTACCCCAACTTCACCAGCGCCGACGGCGGCCACTTCAACCACCCCACCAACACCCACCTCGGCGCGGATGGCTCCATCTACGTGTCCGACGGCTACGGCGACACCCGCTGCCATCGCTTTGCGCCCAGCGGCCAACTGCTCAACAGCTGGGGTGAGCCAGGCACCGGCCCCGGCCAGTTTGACCTGCCCCACGGCATCTGGGCCCTCAGCGACGACCGCATCCTGGTGGCCGACCGCGAAAACCACCGCATCCAGGTCTTCGATCCCGACGGCGTCTACATGGATGAGTGGACCGGCTTCCGCCAGCCCTCCGACTTCTACATCGACGAGGATGCGGGCGTCATCTACCTCGCCGAAGTCGGAGGCCGAGTCTCGCTACTGGACCTCAGCGGCCAGACCATCACCTCCTGGGAAGACCCTGGCGACGGCGGCGCCACCTTCAGCGCCCCCCACGGCATCTGGGTCGACCCCGAAGGCGCCATCTACATGGGCGAAGTCCAACGCGACGACGCCCTCTACAAATTCCAACCGGTCGGTTGATAAGGGGAACGACACGGGAGCAGCGGCGACTGTACTGAAGCGACTTGCCTCACCGGCACAGCCGGAGACGTGATCGCTCAGCGTCCCCGAGTCTGACTCGGGAAGCCGAGTTCTTTACTGATGGGTCCCTGGTGCCGGTGCCGGTTCGGCTACCTGTGTCGGATATGCCGCCAGCGCCGATATGGCCAAGAGTTAGAGAGTTAACCGCAAATGCGATTGTCGGCACCAAGCCAATAGCTTGATACTTAAATTCCTAGGCTTGAATTAAAGGCAGATTCAGTTCTGCCATACATCCTGGACGTCATGGCTGTTCGTGTGCCGTACCAATCTCGGAGGGCGTAAGCCGATGCGCCGACTGAAGGTGGGGATGAGATCGCGGCGCGCGACGGGGTTGTGCGCGTGCCTGCTGGTGGTGCTCGTGGCGTTGGGGGCGTGCGAGGGAGGTAGTGACTGCTGCGAACCCGCGATTTCCTTCTTGCCGCAGTCGTCCGGCACACGCACGTCGTCGACCGGTTCAAGCGGCAGTGTGACGGTCGCCGAGCTATGTCCTGATGTCGGGATCGTGTCAGGTTCCCCGCAGTGGACGGTCGGCGGGGGTCCCGAGGCCGGTGCGGGTGGACCGGCGAGCACGGTGCTTGGCCTCATTGGTTCCAGGGTGTATGGCGTCGCGGCGGACGGCTCTCGGATGGATCAGATGTGGGAGACGTCCACGGACTGGGGAACACAGATTGGCAAGACGCGTTTTCGCCCCGGGGCCGTGACGTGGGTGTCCGGGTCGCCGGACGGGACGTGGGTCACCTACGCGGGATGCCTCAGCCGGCACGGCGAGGGTGAAGCCACCGGCGCGGCTGCATCCGGGATCCGCGACTATGCGGCGGGCCCGGTGCGAATCACGGCGACCACTTCGTCCCCCGACCTGACCTTTGAGCATGCCCCTCACGAGTTCTATGAGATTCATTCCTGGAATCGGCGCACCGGCGAGAAGCGACCGATGGCGGTGGGTCGGGCGCCCGCCTGGGCGCCCGACAGCCGGCGGCTGGCGTTTGTGTCCACGTACGACTATAGCCAGGCGATTGCGACTGCCCGCGGGGGGTATCGCCTGTGGGTCATGCCGGCCGAGGGCGGTCAGCCGCGCGAAGTGGCGCGGTCGGTTCAGGGTTCCGTGGCGTGGACGCCGGACAGCCAGCGCCTGGCGTTTCTGGTCTACCCACCTTCCGAAGAAGTCGGTTCCGAGCTCCACCTGGCGGCGGACGACGGGACGGGGCAGGTCCGGCTGGCGACGAATGTGTTGAGTCCACCGGCCTGGTCGCCCGACGGGCGCCGGCTCGCCTATGCGCGCTACGAGGGCGAGACCATGGCGCTGTACAGCGTCGGGGCGGCTGGCGCCGAGGCGCGCCGGGTGGTGACGATTCGGGGCTGGAAGGATAGTCCGACGAGAGAGTGGATTCCGAGCGTGGCCTGGTCGCCCGACGGGGCCCACCTGCTTTACAGCTGCGGGCGGCAGGTGTGCGTGGTGACGGTGGACGGCAGGCCGGTGGGCCGGTCGCCGGTGGGTTTAAATGTTGGCGCCTGGTCGCCGGACGGGTCGCGCGTGGCGGTCGCCGCCACCGGCGAGCCACAGTCGTCCGCCAGGGAGACCGTCGCCCTCGCCAGCATGGCGCCCAACGGGGGCGACGTGCAGCCGCTGGTGCGCTGGGTTGGCGCCGAGGGGACCTTCGTACTGACGTTGTGGGGAGGCGGGCCGGCACCAACCCCGGCCCCGGTCGACGACTGCGTGAATGGCCAGGTGGTGCCGGCGCCGGCCGAGAATCCCGGCCTGGTGCGGGACTGCCTGACGTTGAGGGAGGCGCGGGATGTCCTGGGGACTTCCCGGGAATTGAACTGGGGGGATCCCGCGACGCCGATCGGTGAGTGGGACGGCGTGCTGGTTCTTGGATCGCCGCCGCGCGTCCGAGCCCTCAATCTCAGCTTTCGGAGTCTCGACGGGCCGGTGCCGAGCGCGTTCGGCCGCCTGGATGCGCTGGAGACGCTGAATCTAAGCCGCACCTACGTTGATGGACCCTTGCCGGGGGAACTCGGCAACCTCGCCGCGCTCCTCAGGTTGGATCTGAGCAAGACGCGCATTGAGGGCCCCATTCCCCCGGAACTGGGCCGCTTGACCCGGCTCACGCACCTGCTATTGGGAGATGACGGCGCGGCCAGTGCCTTGCAGGGGCCACTGCCGCGCGAGTTGGGCCACATGACGGCCCTGGAGGTGCTGGACATCGCCGGGCGTCAAGTGACCGGCGGCATTCCGCCCGAGCTCGGCCAGCTGGCCAACCTGCGAGTCCTGGATTTCTCGGACAACCAATTGAGCGGCGAGATCCCGGTGGAACTGGCGGAGCTGGCCAACCTGGAGGGCCTGTTCCTGGGATCGAACCAGTTGACCGGCTGCATCCCGGCGGCGCTGCGCGAGGTCCCGGACAACGATCTGGACTCAGGGCTTGATCTCCCGCTGTGTGCGTCCGCGTGAAGGAGCCTGCGGCTGGAAGGTCGTTCCCAACGGTAGTCGGCGCACAGAACCCGGAATCCCGACTGTTCTGAAATGCGCACTTGGCTGAGTGGTGCGGTTGCTGCGATCACCGAGGCTCATCGCAACGTGCGGCCGACGCCGGCACGCTTAATCAAGCCTGACTTTCGGCCCGTAGCTCCGCCAGCACCGCGTCCGTCATCTCTTCCAGGTCAAACCTCGGCGCCCAGCCCCAGTCGGTGCGGGCGGTGGTGTCGTCCATGCTGGAGGCCCAGCTGTCCACCACGCCGGCGGGCACGGGGTCGGGTTTAAATCTGAGCCGTACGTCAGGCATCCGCCGCTGTACCGCGTCGGCCATTTCCTGGACCGTCGGGTTCGAGCCCATCACCTGGTAGACCCGGCGGCTGAGTTGGCTGGCCGGCGCGTCGTGCAGTTGCAGTATCGATCCAACCACGTCATCCACCCAGACCAGGGGAATACGGCTGTGGGGATAGACCTTGAAGGTGTAGCCGCCCTCGCGCACGGCCTCGATGTAGAGCTCGCAGACGAACGCGCTGGCCGCGCCCGCCGCCGGCGCCGTGGGTGCCACCATGGCCGAGAGCCGGACACATCGAAAGTCCACGCCGAAGCGCTGGAAGTAATACACCCCCAGCCGCTCGCCCAGCACCTT
>DAOUJT010000172.1:0-10669 GCA_034422315.1 Chloroflexota bacterium
TCCGCCCGAGGAATTACAGCGCGCACCGGTCCCCGCTGCAAGTCAGTCGCCGCGCTCGGCAGGACTTCGCGGACCAAGACGTCAGTCTCCGCTTTCTCTAAGCGAACACCCCATCCGGATCCAGCGCCCCCCGCACCACCTCAATCGCCTGAGACACCTCATGCCCAGCTCTCTTTCCCTCTCCCCGGGGGAGAGCCGCGGCCTCTCCTTCTTCCTCTCCCCATGAGATAGCCGCGTCCGCTCTTTCTCCCTCTCCTGGGGGAGAGGGTTGGGGTGAGGGGTCTTCCGGGCAACCACGCCTGGGCTGGTCAGCCCCGTCAATCTCGCCCCGCTCCACCCGCGCCCCAATCCCAAGCCCTAGCAAACTCGACGCATCGGCCTCAGCCGCCTCCAACTCCCCATAAATCCCAACCGCCCGCAAGCCATCCGACGACGAAACCGCCCGCGCAGCCCCCGCCATCCCGTCCACTGCCTGCTCCGCCACCCCGGGTGCCAGGTCCTCGCACCTAACCAGGGCTGCCGCGCCGTCCAGCTCGGCGCGGTCCAGCGTCTCACCCGGCTCCTCGTCCGATTCCCGCCGCCCCCGCACCCGCAGCGTCAACTCCACCATCGCCCCCAGCCGACCCTCAGACCCCCACAGCGCGTGCGTCACCCCGTACCCCACCGAATTCTTCACCGTCGCCCCACCCACCGTCAGCGCCTCGCCATTCCCGTCCACCAGCCGCGCCCCCAGCACCCACCGCCGCGCCGGCCCGTCCTGCGCCGTGATCGTCGTTCCTCTACCCGATGCAATCAGACCCCCCACCGTCCCCGGCGCCTCCAGCCGCCGCACCGGCCACACCAGTCCCAGCGGCGCCAACACCTTGTCAAGATCCGCCAAACGCACCCCGGCCCCCACCCGGACCGTGAAATCCGGCGCCGCAATCTCGATCCAGGCCAGCCGCCGCGTCGACAGCACCTCCGCGCCCTCCGCCGTGGCTGTCGCAGTCCGCTCCAGGCTTCCGAGCCCCACTACCTGCAACCTCGACCCCGCCGCCCGCGCCGCCCGCACCGCGTCCTGAACCTCCCCAACGCTAGCGACCTCTAGAACCGACCTACCGTCCATCCCTGCCCCTGCACCCATTCCAACCAACGCCCGACCTTATCGCGCCGCCACTCCGCCCGCCCCAACGCGGCTCTCCGCGGCGCTTAACTCCTATCCATCAGCCAAACCTGCTCCCGCCCGACCCATTACATTGGAGGCTGGTGACCGGACAGGAGCGACCCCGTGAAAATCACCGACGTCCAAACCACCCTCCTCGTCGTCCCCCGCGACCCGCCCATCTCCGACGCAACCGCTATCGAAATGACTGCCGGCGGCTACTGCTTCGTTCACCTCCGCACTGACCAGGGCGTCGAAGGCCTCGGCATGTCCGCCCCCTCCCACGGCGTCCGCGCCGTCATTGAGCACGACCTCAAGGACATCCTCCTCGGCGCCGATCCCTTCGACATCGAGGGCCTCTGGCAGAACATGTTCTGGCGCGTCCGCGGCTTCGGCCGCAAGGGCCTCGCCTTCCAGGCCATCTCCGCCGTTGACATCGCCCTCTGGGACCTCAAGGCCAAGGCCCTGGGCCTCCCCCTCTACAAGCTGCTCGGCCCCTGCCGCGCCTCAACCCCCATCTACGGCAGCGGCGGCTGGACCTCCTACACCGACAGCGAACTCATCGACGAGCAACTCTCCTACGTCCAGCGCGGCATGACCCGCGTCAAGATGAAAGTCGGCATGGACTTCGGCACCCAGCCCGAGGCCGACCTCCGCCGCGTCGCCGCCGTCCGCCGCGAACTCGGCGACGACGTCGAGCTTTACATCGACGCCAACAACGGCTACACCGCTAAGCAGGCCATCGGCCTCGGCCGCCGCTTCGAGGAATACGGCATCGGCTGGTACGAAGAGCCCGTCCTCGCCGACGACATCGACGGCCTCGCCCGCATCGCCGCCGCCCTCACCGTGCCCGTCGCCACCGGCGAACATGAGTACACAAAACACGGATTCAAAGACCTGCTCAGCCGCGGAGCCGCCGACATCGCCCAGCCCGACGTCGGCCGCGTCGGCGGCGTCACCGAGTGGCTGAAAGTCGCTCACCTCGCCGACGCCTTCAACATCCCCGTCGCCTCCCACGCCTACCAGTTCGTCCATCTCCATCTCGCCCTGGCTACCCCCAACATGCAGGTCGTCGAGTGCCTGGGCACGGTGGAAGCCGCCGACCGCATTCTCTTCACCGAGTTTCCCGAACCCGCCGGCAACGACTGGACCCCCGACCCCGACAAACCCGGCCTCGGCCTCGAACTCGACCCCGCGGCGGTAGCTGTCTACGCGCTCGACTGACACGCTGGGTAGCGAACGCCGGGGTCCCGCCGCAGAATCGTCCATGCGTCTCCGCCGCCCCCTCGCCGCTTTTGCTGGTCGTACCGCCGGCTGGCTCTCCCGGCTGACGCGGCGCGGCGGCGGCACGGCGGTCAGCGGGCTTGTGACTTCGGCCCTGGACCCGGACTTCGTGCCGGCCAGCTTGCTGAGGCTCCACTCCACCGTGACCGTGACCGGCACGAACGGCAAGACCACGACCACCGCCGCCCTGTGCGCGCTGGCCCGCGCCGCCGGCCAGCGGGTTCTTACCAACCCCACCGGCTCCAATCTCGAACGTGGCCTGGCGGCCGCTCTCCTTCCGCACGTTGGCTGGAACGGCCGGGTTCATGACGCGTCGCAGCTGCGCGCCATCCTCGAGCTCGACGAATGGGCATTCGCGTCCCTGGCCCCGACCGTTCGTCCCCGGGTGGCCGTTTTCCTGAATCTGTTCCGCGACCAACTGGACCGCTACGGCGAAGTCGATCGCACGGCCGCGGCATGGCAGGACGCCATTGATCAGCTCGACGCGAGCGCAAGCATCATTGCCAATGCCGACGACCCGGCTGTTGTCGCCGTTGCCCGGCGACATCGCGGCCCGCTTCTCTTTTTCGGCGCCGATGTCGCGAGCGAGTCAACGACGCCTGACGCCTGGGCGGACGTGCGGCGCTGCCCCGTCTGCGACGGCCGCCTCGACTGGGACCGGGTCGTCTACGCCCACCTCGGCAGCTACCGCTGCCGGTCCTGTGACTTCCACCGTCCCAAACCCGACGTGCGCATCACGGACTTCCAACCCCACGGCCTCGCCGGTTCCTCCTACCGCCTGATTACTCCCGAATCCGACCGACACGTTGAGGTCAAGCTGCCCGGCCTCTACAACGCCTATAACCTGGCTGCCGCGGTGGCGGGCGTGCGGGCGGCTGGAATCGAGACCGCCGACGCCGGGTCTGTTCTCCAGACCTTCCAACCCGCCTTTGGCCGTGCCGAGACGATCCAGACGCCCAGTGGGACTATCGTGCTGCTGCTGGTGAAGAACCCGACCGGCGCCAACCAGACGCTTGACCTGTTGCGCTCCGAACCCGAGGCGCTGGATACGCTGCTGCTGCTCAACGACGGTGTGGCCGATGGCGAGGATGTGTCGTGGATCTGGGACGTCGAGTTCGAACGCCTCTCGCCACGCCGCCTAGTCGTTGGCGGGCGTCGCGCCGAGGACCTGGCCCTTCGCCTGAAGTACGCGGGCGTGGCTCCGGCCCTCGACCGGCCGCTGGTTTGCCCGGGCATTGGGCCGGCGCTCGATGCGGCTCTTGCTTTGGAGCCCGGCAGCCAGTCTCGCCGGCTGATCGTGCTGGCTACGTACACCGCCATGCTTGACCTGCGCGCCGTTTGCACCCGCCGCGGCTGGGTCGACCCGTACTGGCGAGCGGCCGCATGACGGCTTCCGGTCCGGTGCTACGGATTGCCTACCTCTATCCCGACCTGATGAACCTCTACGCCGACCGCGGTAACGTGACCTGCCTGGAGCGCCGCTGCGCCTGGCGCGGCGTCACGCCCTTGGTTCAACACCTGGAGTGGAACGCCCGGCTGGCCGGGCCAGCCGACCTGTACGTGATTGGCGGCGGGCAGGACCGCCAGCAGCAGCTGGCAAGCAAGGGTCTGACGACGAGAAATGCCGATCAGATCCTGTCCGATCTCGGTGACGGCGCGGCGATGCTGGCGGTTTGCGGGGGCTATCAACTGATGGCGCACCGCTACCGCGCCGCCGACGGCTTGGAACTGGCGGGGTTGGGGGTGTTTGATGCCGAGACAGTGCATCCAGGTTCCGACGTGCCGCGCTGTATCGGGAACGTGGTTTGCGACTGGAACGGCTCCCGGCTCGTCGGCTTCGAAAACCACGGCGGGCGCACGTTTCTTGGTTCCAACGCGCTGCCGCTGGCGCGAGTCTTACGCGGACATGGCAACAACTCGGAGGACGGCACGGAAGGGGCGGTGGCCGGCAATGCCATCGGCACCTATCTTCACGGGTCTGTGCTGCCCAAGAACCCCCACCTAGCCGATGAAATCATTCGGACCGCGCTCGCTCGTACCGCCCCAGGTTTCGATCTTGCGCCGCTGGACGATGCCGCTGAGTGGGCGGCTCACCAGGCCGCCCTGCGCGTTGCGGGTATGCGCTGACGTCTCGCGGCGGAGTTGATCAGGACGCATCTCACATGAAATCCGTCCGCCCCGGCTGGTCGCGTCGAAGTCTGGTCGTTCCCGCCGCTCTCGCGCTGGCTGGTGGCGCGGCGGCGTTGGCCTGGCGGCTGATCAGCCCGCCGCCTTCTCGTGCATTTGGTGGGCTGGTGCGCGCAGGTCGACCGCAGGACTATGCCGTTGGCGATGTCAAGACCTGGGCCGACGGCCGCTTCTATATGGCCCGCGGCCCCAGCGGCTTCGTGGCGCTGTACCGCCAGTGTCCGCACCTGCGCTGCACCATTCCGCCGCCGGTCGACGGAATCTTTGAATGCAAGTGCCACCTATCGCGCTTTGGCCTTACCGGCGAACTGTTGCGGGGGCCAGCGCAGCGGCCGATGGACCGCTTTCCGATTCGGCTGGTCAATGGCGAGCTTGTTGTGACCACCGGGGAGACTTCGGTGATTCGGCGAACTGAGTACGGCGAGGCGGACGCCTTCAATCCCGGCCCCGTGGCATGATGCGGCCCGTCACTAATCGTCAGGGAGGCCAGCTATGAAGCATCCGTCCTATGACGCGTCCTGCGGCATCTGCCATTCCAACGCCGGCGAAGAAGAATCCGCGGGCGGCGTGATCTTCGAGAATGACTTGTGGCTCATCCGGCACACAGGCGCGCCATTCCCGCTGGCCGGCTGGCTGCTCTTGCAGCCGCAGCGCCACGTGCAGGGGCCGGCGCGATTCAACGACGCCGAGGCGACGAACTTCGGTCCGGCGCTGCGGCACTTTATGCGCACGCTGGAAGAGGTGACCGGGGCTGAGCGCAGCTATGTGGTGGCGTATGGCGAGAGCGTTCCGCACATGCACGCCCACATCATTCCCCGCTACGTCGACCTGCCCGCCGCGGATGTGGCCTGGGGTCTCGCGGACCGCTTCCGCGCAATTGGCGACGGGACTCGCGAAGGGATTCCCGAGGCCGAGGTGATGGCCACAATCGAGGCTTATCGGGCGGCGCTGGCGGAGAACCCGCCACCGAGCTAAGCCTCGACCGAGGCGAACGCCGCCAGAAGGTCCGCGTCGGTCTCGCGCGGCCTGCTGACGCGGGCTTCGCCGTCGCGCACGAGCACGGTGGCCGGACGGCCGACCAGGTTGTAGTTGCTGGCCATGGACATGTGATAGGCGCCGGCAGCGGGGACCGCCAGCACGTCGCCGCGCCGCAGCGCCGGCAGCTCGATGTCGCGCAGCAGCACGTCGCCGGACTCGCAGTAGCGCCCGGCAACCGTGACAAGCTGCTTCGAGCCATCCGGCGGACGGTTGGCGATGAGGGCGCGGTACTGGGCGCCGTAGAGGGCGGGGCGGATGTTGTCGGCCATGCCGCCGTCCACGGACACGTAGGTGCGAACGCCCGGAATCTCCTTGATCGTGCCGACTCGATAGAGGGCCACGCCGGCGCGGGCGACGATGGAGCGCCCGGGTTCGATGAGCAGCCGCGGTTCGGGGTCGAGGCGTCGCGCCCGCAGGGTGGCGGCGATGACTTCAACAAACGAGTCGGCCGCGGGGGGATCGTCGGCTTCGCTGTAGCTGACGCCGAAGCCACCGCCCGGGCTGATGTCGCGCAGCGCTAGGCCGTGCCGCTGAGTCATTGCGGCGGCGAAGTCGAGCACGATGCCCAGGCTGTCGGCGTAGGGTTCGACGTCGAGGACCTGCGAGCCGATGTGGGCATGCAGGCCGGTCAAGTCGATCGAGCCCGCGGCCTGGGCCTGCGCCACAGCCTCTTCGGCGGCGCCGGAGTGGAGTTGCAGGCCGAACTTGCTGTCGATGGCGCCGGTGCGGATGTACTCGTGCGTGTGGGCTTCCACGCCCGGGGTGATGCGCAGGATGACCGGCGCGGGCTGGCCGCCGCGTTGGGTCACGATTTCGGCGATCAGGTCCAGTTCGTCGAGGCTGTCGACGACTATGCGACCTACGCCAATGTCGAGCGCGTAGTCAATCTCCTCGGGCAGCTTGTTGTTGCCGTGCAGCACGATGCGGTCGGCCGGCATGCCGCCGGCCAGCGCCACCCGAATCTCGCCGCTCGAGACGGCGTCGGCACCGAGGCCCTCGGCGGCCACGATACCGGCGATGGTGGGATCGAGGTGGGCCTTGGAGGCGTAGAGCGCGAGGCTGTTGGGGTACGCGCGGGCCAGGGGCTGGGCGTAGGCCTGGCACTGGGCGCGCAGCGTGGCCTCATCGAATACATACAGAGGTGTGCCGTGCGCGTCAACCAATTGGTCGACTGCGGCACCGCCGAGCATGAGTGTGCCTCGGTTGTCGCGGCGGGTGCCGTGCGGGAAGACCTCGGCCAGGAGCGCTGATTCGGACGACGAATTAATGGCTGGTAACCATGCAATCTAAGCGTGCGACATCATCATAGGAGGTCGCTCTCGAAAGCCATCGTTGTCGACGGTCGACTGCTCGACCACCATTTTCTTAGGTGCCCCGGCCCAGGTGCTCATTCGCGACGCAAAGCCGCGGGTCACCAAGGATGCGCGACGTGTCTTCCAACGTAGCCGCAAGCCTGACAGTGGATGCGCGCGTCACGGCGTAGATCCAGCGGCTCTTCGCAGATAGGGCACGGCAATTCTTCGCCAATGCCAGTCAACGTTATTGGAAGTCGCACCAGAGCATGCAGTAGCCGCAATATCACTCGGATGACGCGCTTCATCTGCGGCAGTCGCTCGTGCGAAGACTCGCATAGGGTGCCATGCGTTGAACTCACACTTCAAAGTTGAAGTTTCGTATGGCTGCACGCCAAGCCGAGACGACTTCCACTCAGTCGGCATCAGGGAGTTGCGGCGGGTGGGCGGCGACGGCGTCCTCTTTGAGGCTGGTGCCGAGGCCGGGGGTGTTGGGTGTTTGCATCCAGCCGTGGTCGATGGTGGGTGACGTGGTGACGAGCTCGTCGCGCCAGGGGGCGGAGTCGACGTCGGTTTCCATGATGCGGAGGTTGCTGACGGATGCGGCGACATGGGCGCACATGAAGGTGGAGACGTGGCTGTAGTAGTTGTGGGGGGCCACGTAGACCTCGTGGGCGGCGGCCATTTCGGCAATGTGGAGGGATTGGGCGATGCCGTTCCAGGCCACGTCGATCATCGCAACGTCCATGGCACCGGCCTGGAAGAAGCGCGCGTAGTCGTGGACGGCGGTCAGGTTCTCGGCTGAGCAGAGCGGGGTGCGGATGGACCGGCGGACGTGGGCTAGCGCCTCGGGGTCATAGCTGTCGTACTCAATCCAGAAGAGCTCGTAGGGTGCCAGGGCGTCGGCGATCTGGATGACGGCGGCGGGGCGATAGCGGAAGTTCAGATCCAGGCAGATGTCGATGTCCGGGCCGACCGCTTCGCGCATGGTTTCGATCTGGCGAACGATGATGGCGAGGTCGCCGCGTTCCAGGTTGCCGTCGGTGGGGCGGGCGAAGTGGCCGGCCTCGGCGGGGCAGAGCGGGTTGGTCTTGAGCGCGGTGTAGCCGCTGGCCACGACCTCGCGGCCCAGGTCGGCAAAGTCGTCCCAGGTGTTGATGGGCGGGGTGCCGAGCACCTTCTGATGAGCCAGGCGGTAGCTGCCGCAGTGGGACCAGTAGAGGCGGATGCGATCGCGGGTGGGTCCGCCGAGAAGCTCGGTGATGGAGATGCCGAGGGCCTGGCCCTTGATGTCCCAGAGCGCGGCCTCGATGCCGGCGAGCGACTTGCGGGCGACGCCGCCGATGTTCTGGCGCATGCGAAAGGCCATGTCGTCAGTTCGCGCCACGACCTGTCGTGGGTCCTTGGCAATGATTTCGGTGGCCAGGTCATGTACGCCAGCAGCCAGCGCGCGGGGCATCTGCCAGTCGCTGCATTCGCCGTAGCCGACCAGGCCGGTGTCGGTTTCGACGCGGACGAAGGTCCAGGGGGACCAGCCGTTTGAGCACTGCAGGGGTTCGACGGAGACGATGCGCATAAGGTCCTCCTAGCAACTGCTTGGGAGGAGGTTGAACAGTCGAGTATTGAGCATGGGCGGATTTTGCCTGCGGCGATGCTGGTAAGGGCAGTTTGGCAGCCAGGCTTGAGGTCGTCGAACCGGCGGGTTACCACTCGTGGCCGGACTCCCGGAGGCTGACGAAGCCGCCGGCGCCGCGGGCGACGACGATGTGGTCGAGCACCTTGATGCCCAGCAGGTTGCCGGCCTCCGCGGCGCGGCGGGTGAGGGCCACGTCCTGGGGTGACGGCGTGGGGTCGCCGCTGGGGTGGTTGTGGGCCAGCAGGAGTGCGGTGCAGCCGATGCGTACCGCTTCCTGAAACAGGTCCGCCATGCGGGCGTTGACGGCGTTGACCGCGCCCTGGGCGACCTGGCGGACGCGCAGGACGCGATGGCGGGCATCGAGCAGCACTACCACGAGGCGTTCGTCGCTGGCGTCGTTGAGATGTCCGGCGAGGACACGGGCGGCGTCGGCGGGGTTTTCGATGGCCGGGCGTTCGCCGGCCGCCTCAATCTGGAGGCGACGCGCCAATTCGAGGGCGGCCTTGACTTCGGCGGCCTTGGCGAGGCCGACGCCGTGGACGGTGGTGAGTTCGTCGATGGTGGCGTCGGCCAGACCGCGCAGGGAGGTGAATCTCGCCAGGAGGGCCTGGGCGAGTTCGAGGGCGCTGCCCTGGGAGGAGCCGGAGCGGAGGATGAGGGCGAGAAGTTCGTGGTCGCTGAGGCTGGGGGCGCCGTCGCGGGCGAGGCGTTCGCGGGGACGGCGGGCCGCGTCGATCTCGCGGATGCGGACGCCGTAGCCCGGTCGAGGTTGCCGCCCGGTTTCCCCCGTCACCCTCCGCCGACGGCGCGCAGGGCGCGGGCGGCGGTCTGGCGATATTCGCGGGCACGTTCGAGGATGAGGTGGCGGATTTCCTCGTCGGTGGTGGCGCGGACGGGGCGGGCGGGGACGCCGAGGAGGAGGCGGCGCTCGGAGAATTCCTTGCCCTCGCCGACGAGGGCTGCGGCGCCAACGATGGAGTGGCGACGGATTCGGGCGGCGCTGAGGACGGTGGACTGGATGCCGATGAGGCACTCGTCCTCGATGGTGCAGGCGTGGACGACGGCCATGTGGCCGACGGTGACGTCGGCGCCGATATCGAGTGGCAGACCGGCGTCGACGTGGAGGACGCAGCCGTCCTGGATGTTGGTGCCGGGGCCAATGCGGAC
Source organism: Chloroflexota bacterium (assembly GCA_034422315.1). Lineage (GTDB taxonomy): Bacteria > Chloroflexota > UBA11872 > UBA11872 > UBA11872 > UBA11872. The sequence goes on from DAOUJT010000172.1 coordinate 9,746, forward strand.
GGGCGCCAGGTCGGCGCGGATGACGGTGTTGTACCAGACGCTGGCGTCGTCCTCGATGCGGACGTCGCCGATGAGTTGGGCGCCGGGGGCCAGGAAGACGTTGCGGCCGATGGTGGGGGTGACGCCGTTGGCAGGGTGGAGTTGGGCGGCGCCGGAGGCGGATTCCATCTCCTGGAGGAGGGTGTCCTCCTGGAGTTGGCGGAGGTGGATTTCGTCGAGGGTTTCGGCGGGGCGGAGGAGGAGGTAGAGGAGGGCGCCGAGGGGGCCGAGGACGAGGACGAGGAGGGGGGCAAAGAGGCGGACGTAGATGTCCTGGGTGCGGCGGCGGATGTCCTGCCAGGCCCAGACGAAGGCGGCAGCCCAGACGGCGGCGCCGAAGGCTGCCAGGAGGGCGAGGACGATGGCGATGGCCTGGCCGATGGACTCCACGGGTTGGGCCTGGGGGGTGGGGGCAACTCCGAATTGTAGGCGGGAAATGGGGCGGGTTCGTGCGCGTAAGAGTTTTTTCTAAAAAACTCTTGAGGGAATTCGGGGCGCATTTTGGCGGGGTTGGGAGCGCCCGAAACGACGAAGCTGAGGTTTGACACCTCGACCGGAAGACCCTCATCCCGACCCTCGCCCGGTGGAGACCGTTGCATAACTGGGCCGTCAGGCCACTATGGGGCGGACGGGATGGTGGTGGAGGTGACGCATGCATCGGCCGATGGGGAACGCCTCGTTGATGGACGGGCTGCTGCCGGACAAGGTCGGCCGCAATGCGCGGTTGGAGCAACTGGACGCGATCCTGGATTGGGATCGGCTGGCGGCGGTGGTCGCGGACCTCTACGCCGCCCCCGAGGGCCGGCCCAGCTATCCGCCACTGCTGATGGTCAAGGTGCTGCTGTTGCAGCAGTGGTACACCGCCTCCGATCCCGAGATCGAGGC
>DAOUJT010000173.1:0-3187 GCA_034422315.1 Chloroflexota bacterium
TACGCGCCGTGCATCTCGCCGGCGGCGCTGCGAAAGCCGAGGGGAACGCCGTTGAACCAGGCGCCGTTAATGTCCAGGGCACGACCTGGAATGACGCTGAAGCGCAGACCCGAGCCCGTATTCACATCGACAACGGGAAGTCCGTCACCGGCGCCGCCGTCCAGGCGGTACTCGCGCACCCCGCCGACTTGCGAGACGTCTCCGATACGCGCCATCAATTCGGCGCGGCTGAATTGGCGACCCCAAAGGTTCGGCATGACGGCTCTCGGTTGGCGGCTAGGAGGCGGCGCCCATTGTAGGCGGGAGGACTCTAGGCGCCTGCCGGCGCTCGCGTTGCCGCGCGTTCCCAGCCCAGGGCCACCAGCAACAGAAGCGCCGAGATCAGTCCCGCAGCCCCGAGCCAGCCCATGCCGGCGCCGCCCACCAACAGCGGTCCGGACGCAAAGCTGCTGAACACGCCGACGACTCCTATCAAGACTTCAACCCGCCCTTGAACGCGGGCACGAACGTTCAGCGGTACCCCGCGCGCCAGCATGGTCGATCCGGCCACGAAGCACGCGTTCCACCCATAGCCGAGAAGGAACATGGCCGGCAGCACCGTGCCCAGGCCAGCGTCCAGCCCCGCCAGCGCGCTGGCCAGCATCAGCAGCACCGCTCCGACCAGCACCATCGGCCGGGGTCCCAGCCCATCCACCAGCCGCCCGGTGAGCGGCGCCAAGGCAAACATGCCACCCACGTGCGCGGTCATTGCTATCGGCACCGCATCGCCCAACTCGGCGAAACTGTGCATGTGCAATGGGACCACCACCATGATCAGGGTCATCACGCCCTGTCCGGTGAGCATGGCCCAGATGCCCAGTTGCACCCGCCGGTCGCGCAGCACGCCGCGCAGGTCAAGCGCCTCGCCCGCCGCTGGCACGGCGTCCTGTGTCCTATCGGCCACCTCACGCGGATCGGGTCGCACAAACGCCCAGGTCACCAGCGCGGAAAGGAGCAGCAGCCCGGACGCCGCCACCCAGGGTCCAGCCAAATACGATAGCCCGCGCGCCTCTGCCACTTCCTGGGCGAACCCACCCAGCAGCGGCCCGCCCAGGGCGCCGGCGGTCGCGCCCCAAACGACGATTCCAATGGCGCGACCGCGGCGGCTTGGCTCGTACACCTCGGCCGCGACGTAACGCGACATGTCGCCGCCGGCCCGGGCGACGCCCATCAGCAGCGACCCCGCCAACAGGAGCCAGAACAGTCCTGACGCAATTGCCAGCGCGGCCGTCGCAGCGCCCACGGCCCCCACCGCGTAGCTGCCGGCAATTGCCGGTCGTCGTCCAAACGCATCCATCGCGCGGGCGATCGGCGGCGGCCCAATCGCCCGACCGACCATCGAAATCGCGGCCGGCAATCCGGCCAGCTCCGTGTGTCCGCTGAGCTCTTTGCCGGCGATGGTGAGCACGATGAATCCGGCCAGATACCCAACGCCGATGCTGCCGCGCGCCACGAACAACGCGCCGAGGATGCGGCGCCGGCCAGCTTCGGTGATTGCGGGTGACGCCGCAGGCGTGCTCATGAGTTGGACGGGAGTCTACGCGCCGGTCCACCAGCCGCGCCCGCTAGGCTGTTCGCGGCGTATCGGCGGGGAAAGAATTGATGAGCGAGCACGACGGACAGGTGGCGCTGGTGACGGGCGGGGCCATGGGCATCGGCGGCGGAATTGTTGAGTCGTTCGCCGCCGCCGGAGCGGCCGTGAGCGTGGCCGACGTGGACGAGGCGGCGGCTCGCAGCCTGGTTGACCGCCTGCGAAGCGACGGTCAGCGCGCCAGCGCGGTTATCGGTGACGTCAGTTCAATTGCGGACGCCGAACGGATGGTCGAGGAAACCGTCGCCGAGTTCGGCGGGCTGGACGTGCTGGTCAATAACGCCGGTATCCAGCCGACGGCGTCCTACATGACGGCCGAGGAGATGGATGAAGCCACCTGGGACCGCATTATCAACATCAACCTCAAGGGCCAGTTCCTGATGTCCAAGTTCGCGATCCCGCACCTGCGGGCGCGCGGCGGCGGAACGATCATCAACATCGCCAGCGTGCAGGGGTTGCAGTCGCAGCCGCAGGTCCCGGCCTATGCCGCCAGCAAGGGCGGCAGCCTGTCGCTGACCCGCAACATGGCGCTGGACTTCGCCAAGGACAACATCCGCGTGCTGGCCATCAACCCCGGCACCATCGACACACCGCTGGCGCGAGGTGCCGCCCGAGCGTTTGGCGACGAGGACGAAATGCTGAACCTCTGGGGCAGCTCGCACCCTCTGGGGCGGGTGGGCCAGACCTCGGAGATTGGGGCCGTGGCGGTGTTCCTGGCCAGTGAGGGCGCGTCGTTCATGACCGGCGAGTTCGTGAACGTGGACGGCGGGTACATGGCGTTGGGCGCCTGGGCGGCGGGGACGGACTAGCTGCCAGACGGCGGTCATTGCCTGCCGACTCGTGGGGCGAGCGCGTTCCAGGCGGCGGCTAACTCTCGGTTTGCGCTGAAGCTGTCATAGAGGGCGGCCCACATGTCGTCGACGGCCGCTTCGGCTGCCGATCGATCGCCGTCGGCCAGGGCCTGCTCCAAGGCCGCGACGCCCGTGCGCTGGGCCTTGGCGGCGGCTTGAGCTGCCTGGGCCGCTTCGTCGGCGGCGGCCGCATGGGCGGCGGCCAGGTCGGCGATGGGCGGCGGCGGGGATTCCGCGTCCATGGCCGCGCGCTCGGCGCTCGTTGACCCGCCGTAGCGCGGCGGGGCCTTGACCCCGCTCTCCTCCCACATAGTGTGCGTGGGGTCGATGTGGGGGGTTACCGACAGGTACATGGTCATCGTCGAGTCGCCGACGCAGCGGACGGTGTGGATTTCGTCGCGGTCGGCGAAGCAGAGCTGGCCGGGGCCCAGGATTTCAGTGTGACCCTCGATCACGAACTCGGCCTGGCCCTCAAGGATCAGGAAGATCTCGGCGCCCAGGTCGTGGGTGTGCGGGACGTTCTCCTCCCCTGGCTCCATCTGGAGAAACCGCGCGCGAATATCGGGATGAACGATCAGGTTCTGGATGTCAGTGCGTGAATCGAAGACTCGGAAGGCCATGCTCAACTCCCGCCGGTGAACGACGCGCGCACGATGTCGCGCACGAGCGTCAGGTGGTCGATCAACTCGGTGCCGGGCGTGTCGGG
>DAOUJT010000174.1:0-17913 GCA_034422315.1 Chloroflexota bacterium
TCGATCGACTCGCCCGTGAACGGCACCGGGTTCTCTTTCGCGATCATGGCCACGAAGTCCGTGACGGGCAGTTCGCCGCCCGTGGTTGGGATCGAGCCTTCCGGCGCCCCGGGGTGCGACGGTTCCTGGGTCCGGTATGACTGCTGGTAGTGCATTTCCGGAAACAGGTCCAGCGGGTAGGCGCCGGTCTCACAGCCAACCAGCGTCAACGCCGCTACCAGCCCTACGGCCAGGGCGGCGAGGTTGCGGAGTCGGAACCGGGGTAGCGTCACGTGGTTCCCGGCGCGTGCATCAGGCTGCCCTCCTTGGAGAGCAGGTCGATGGGTGAAGCTTCTTCCAGCGCGATCTGGGCGTCCGGCAGCCGGCGCTCGCGCGCCATGACGGAGATGCCGATGTAGCCCTCGGAGATGCGGTCGTCGTAGAGACCCACGCCGTCGGGCAGCCGCGACTCGAACAGCACGCCGAGGACGGTGAAGAGCACCGCTCCAAGCAGCGTGCCTTCGTAGAGAATCTGGATGATGGCCGGCACGGCCACCACCGGCTTGCCGCCGGTGATGATCGGCAGGGAGACCTGCGCGCCGACGATCCAGGCAATGCCCACGGCCATTCCGCAGGCCGCTCCGGCGAAGGGGAAGGCGAACAGCCGGTGTTTCGTGTGCCCCTCACCGAAGGCGCCTTCGGGATAGGGGGTGCTGCTCAGGATTTCGATGTCGTTGTCCTCGAACCCGGCGCTGTGCAGGTGCTCGACGGCGTCGGCGGCCTGGTCCGGCTCCTCGTAGAGGGCCAGCAGTTCGCGTTTGGCTTGGGACTGCATTGCCATAGACCTCACTCCCGCATGGCGGCCGGGACGTTGGCCCGCCCAACTCTGATGCGGTCGGCCAGGATCTGGCCTTCCTTGATATCCGCGGCCGGCATGATCGGCAGCAGTTTCGAGAATGTCAGGAACCCGAGAATCACCAGGGCAAATGATGCGGCGACCAGGATGAACTCGGATAACGAGGGGGCGTAGTCGCCGTACGTGAACGTGAGGCCGCTCTTCCGCTCCAGTGCCGGCACTACCACCATGTAGCGCTCCAGCCACATGCCCACGTTGACCAGGATGGTGGTCACGAACATCCAGAAGAAGTTGCGCCGGACGGCGCGGAACATCCACATCGGCACCGGGATGATGTACGCGCAGATGATGAACGTTATGGCGATCACGACCCAGGGCGGTTCGACCAGTCGGCGCTGCCAGGTGTCGACTTCCGCCGGCTCAGTGCCATAGAGGCCGAAGAAGAAGTCCAGCAGGAAGAAGAACAGCCAGACCGTCGCCACCACGATCAACAGGCGGGCCAGCGAGTCGATGTGGTCGCGGGTGATGAACCGCTTCAGCCCGAAGGCGTAGCGCATGACGATCATCACCGTCACTACGGCCGACACGCCGGAGTGCACGGCCCCGATCACGAAGTAGGGGGCGAAGATGGTGTTGTGCCAGCCGGGCACCGAGGTGACCGCGAAGTCCCAGGACACGATCGAGTGCACCGAGACGAAGATCGGAAGAATGATCGCGGAGAGCAGTAGGCCGGCCACTGTTTGGATCCGCCACTGGCGGGTGGTGCCCCGGAAACCCATGGCCAGAACGCCGTAGATGGCGCGGCTGACCGGGTTGGGCGCCCTGTCACGCGCGAGCGCCAGGTCGGGAAGCAGCGCGACGTAGACGAACAGGATCGTGGACGTCAGGTAGGTGAAGATCGCCGACGGGTCCCAGACCAGCGGCGAACGCGGATTGGGCCAGGCGCCACGGTTCCAGTCGTAGGGGAAGGTCCAGTACATCGTGCGCCAGGGGCGGCCGGAGTGGATCAGCGGGAACTGCACGGCCGTCAGCAGCGAGAAGATGGTCAGCACCTCGGCGGCGCGGGTGACGGGCCGTCGCCATTCGGCCTGGGTCAGCCGCAGGATGGCTGACACCATGATTCCGGCGTGGCTGACCCCGATCCAGAACACGAAATTGACGATCAGGAAGCCCCAGTAGACCGGGTGCGAGTACCCAAGGAACTGGAGACCGAACATCAGCATCAGGATGACGACCACGAACGCCGCCACCAGCAGGCCGTTGAGCGCGCCGCCTACCGCGAAGAACCAGGCCGGCCAGGCGAATACGAAGTCCAGCAGCTCGCGGTTCGAGGTCTTGGTGTCGGCGACGACCGGTTCTTGCATTAGTCCGGCTTCCCGATTACGTACACGTGCGTCTTCATGAACGTTCGTTCTTTGCGGAGCATGGCGCCCTGGCGCATTTCCCAGCCGTTGAGGACGGGGATGCGCGAGGCGGCATACACGAAGACCGCGAACATCAGTCCGATGAATCCGATGATGAACAGTACGTCCAACGCGTTGGGCCAGTACGGCGCCGGCAGTTCGTGCATGGCGTGGCCGAAGGGCGATGGGTTCGCCATGGGCGCGACGAAGAAACGGATGCGGTCAAACAGGAGGCCCACCACGATTAGCGCCGACACCCCCGCAATCAGCGAGAGCGACTGGCGGACCCTGTTGAAGATGAGCAAGCCCAGGGGCAGCGCAAACATCAGCACACCCGTGAGCGCAAACGGCAGTATGTAGGTGATGGCCACGGTGACCTGCATGGCGGCGACCTCACTGGGGAGCCGGGCATACCAGATCAGCAGGAAGTCGGACCAGAAAAAGTAGAACCACATCAGCGTGGCGGCCACCAGAATCTTGCCAAGCGCCGCCGCTTGCTCATCGCCGATAAAGCGTCCGGCTTCGGGCGAAAATCGGCGCATTAGCGCCGCCGTCAGCAGCGTGATGGCGATGCCAGCCTGGATGCCCGTCACGGCGCTGTACACGGGAAAGATGCCCGACCGCCAGCCTGGCAACAGGCTTTGACCCAGGTCGGTCGTAAGCAGCATGTGCACGAACGCGTAGCCCATCAGGTAAAACGCCCCGAGCGTGAGGTTGGCGGCCCGCAGAACTTTCCACTGGCGCGCTGTCCCCGACCAGTTCAGGAAAAGGATGCGCTGCCAGCGACCCATGGCCCGCACGCGGCTCGGCGGGCCGGCAAGGTCCGGTACGGCTGAGAACCACAGGAGGGCCATTCCGGTCAGCAGCAGGATTGCCAGCGCCAGCGCGTCGGTCAGAAACGGCGCGCCGGCTCTGAACTCGAACCACAACGTGGAGCGGCCTTCGAGCGGCGGTAGCGAGGCCATGATCGGGATCAGCAGGACGAAGCTCAGCAGCGACGGCACGGCGTAGAGCGCCGCCACGCGTCGCAGCGGCAGTGCCCAATATCCCTTGGCCATGCGGGAGGCGTAGGCGATCAGGGGCGCGGCCGTGGCGGTCGAGAGGATGAACATCAACACGACCGTCGGATAGGCCCATTCGGCGCGGTCGCCCCAGGCCGTGATCAGCTTGATGACGTACACCACGATGCCCAGGACGCCCAGCGCCGCCAGCAGCGCGATGCCCGCATGGTTGAGCGAGATGCTGAGCGCCTGTGGCCGGTACGGCGGGCGCAGGGACAGCTTCAGGCCGGCGGCTTCCGGAGCGATCATGCGTGCGCCTCGGCGGGGGCGTGGTCGTCTTCGAGAATCTCGGCGTGCGGATCCACCTTCTTGAGGTAGATGATGCCCGGGTCGGTGCCGAAGTGTTCGAGTAGCGTGTAGCTGCGGCCGGCTTCGGCTTCCGCCAGCTGCGCCGGCGCGCTCTCGGGGTCGTTGAGGTCGCAGAAGACAAGCGCGCTGGTCGGGCACGACTGGGCGCAGGCGGGCTGCACTTCGCCGGACCGGATTTCACGTCCCTCGGTCTTGGCCGTGACCTGGACGCGGTTGATGCGCTGCACGCAGAACGTGCACTTCTCGATGATGCCCTTGGTGCGCACGGTCACGTCCGGATTGAGCTGGTTGTTCATCGGCTCCGGCCACTCGGGATTCCAGAAGTTGAAGTAGCGCACGGAGTACGGGCAGCCGTTCGCGCAGAAGCGGGTGCCGATGCAGCGGTTGTAGACCTGGACGTTCAGTCCCTCGTTGTTGTGGTACGTGGCCCAGACCGGACAGACGGTTTCGCAGGGCGCGTTGCCGCAGTGCTGGCAGAGCACCGGGATGAAGCGCGCCTTGGCGTTGGGGAACTCGCCTTCCCAGTAGCGCTCGATGCGGATCCAGGTCTTGGCCCGGCGTTCCAGCACCCGCTGTTCTTCGTTGAGGGCGATGTTGTTCTCGGCCTGGCAGGCCACCACGCAGGCCTGGCAGCCGGTGCAGCGGTCCAAGTCCACCACCATGCCCCAGCGCACGCCTTCCGGATGACCGACTTCGGCATCCGTGGGGATGGTCTGCCCCATGGATGACACGGCACTGGCGCGGGCGGCGGCCTCGTTGGCTGAGCTACTCATTTGTGATGGTCACCGTTGCCATTCGTGACTTGCACGATTACTTCCTCGACATCGTTACGGGCGTTCGGCAGGACCTCGATCGTGGGGAGTTGCCGGTAGTCACCGGTCGGACGCACCCGAGCCCGGGTAGCCGCCCAGGCAAGGCCGCCGGAGCCGGCCACCGTCAACGGCGCCAGGCTGGCCAGCACGTTCGAGCCTCGATCCTCTCGCCAGCGGCCGCCGAAGGTGTGGCCCTGGCCGATCGGCACGCCCAGCACGCCGGGGGCGGCGGCGGGCGAGATGTACACGCCCGCCTCGAATTCGCCATGGGCGGTCTCGATTCGCACCACGTCGCCGCGCGAAACGTTCAGCGCCGCCGCGGTCGACGGATTCATCTCGACCCAGGTCGTCCAGGTTGCGGTCGAAATCGGATCAGGCGTGGCTTGTAGCCAGGGGTTGGCGGTCTCATCGCCGCCGCCCAGCGCCACGCCCTCAAATGGGATCAGGTGCAACGGAAACTCAATCCCGTTGTCGCTAAACGCCGGCTCGGCCAGCAGGTTGATGTGCCAGTCCGGAGCGGTTCTGAACTCGGGCGCCCAGTCGTCATTCCAGCCGCCGCCGTTCTTGAGCAGTTCCACCCAGCGTTCCTCAAAGTCGCCGCCTCTGAATACTTCGGCGGCGTTGGCCCGAACCGCGTCGCGCATGGTTTCCCAGGGCGGGGCCAGGTTAGGTCGCAGGTCGTGCCACAGCGTCAACAGGATGTCGCCGAAGCTCCGCCCAGAGGTCGTCGGCCTGACCACCGGCTGCTGCAAACCCACCACGTGCTGTCGCGGGGCCGGGTCGGGCACATAGTCGCCCCACTCCTCGAACGGGTGTGTGGAGGGCAGCACCAGGTCGGAGTGTCCCAGCGTCTCGCTCATGATCGTGCCGATACCGACGACGAACGGAATCTTGCCGAGCGCGTCGGCAAAGCGCGTGGCCTCGGGCATGCCGTAGACGGGATCGGCCTCGAATACGATTGCGACGTCCGGGGGATCGTCCTCCAGCCAGGTGTTGCCGCGTCCGGCCAGGTCGGCAAAGGACGTTGGCTCGGTCGGCGGCGTTACCGTGCTGCGCAGCGTGGGGTTCGGCAGCAGCCCGCCGGGCTGCCCGACACTTCCCACCATGTGGTTCAGGAGCATGGCGGCGAGCCCGTTATCCAGCCCGTTGGTACTGGCAAGGGCCGGCCCGCCGGCGATGGCGAAGCCCGGCTGGTGGCTGGCGAACTCGCGGGCGATCTCCTGGATTCGCTCCACCGGCACGCCGGTGCGCTGGCTGACACGGTCGGGCGCATAGGCATTGAGCGCATCCAGGCCGCCGACTTCGCTCACGACGTTGAACCAGTTGTCCGGCGGCGCCAGTCCTTCGGCGGCGATCACCTGGGCGATTGACAGCGCCAGCGCGCCTTCCTGCCCCGGATGTACGTACACCCACGAATCGGCGTTGGCGCCGGTCAGCGACATGCGCGGCTCGACCTGGATGAGGCGTCCACGCTCGCCGTGTCCCTGGCGAAACTCGCCGTAACCGACGCCGTATTGCGTAGGCGAAAGCCAGGTCGAAAGGAAATCCGCGCCAAACGACAGAATCGAATGCGCGTTGGCGATGTCGAGATACGGCAGGCGGCTGGCGCCCAGCCCGTCCTGCACGGTCTTTCGCCAGACCGTGGACTCCAATGTCTCGTAGACGACGTGCTCGCCGCCAAAGGCGGTGGCGAAGTCGCGGGCGATGCGCGCCCGCGTGCCGCTGATCGGTCCGGTGATCACGACGACGCTGCGCGCTTCCGACATCTTCTCGGTGAGCAGGTCAAGTCCGGCCGGCCACTCCAGGTCTTCGAACTCGTTCGCCCCGCGCAGGCCGCGCCGGCGCCTGGGAACCGTCAGGCGGTCCGGGTGATACAGCGACTGCACGCCAGCCTGGCTGCGCACGTTCAGCTTGCCCTGGTTGATGGGGAAGGCCGGGTTGCCCTCGACCTTCTTGGCGCGCCCGTCGATGGTGCGCACAACGACGCTGTTGCCGCAGGACGAATGGGCGCAGGTGGTGGCGAACCAGAGTTCCTGGCCGGGCAGCGAGAGTTCGGGCTGGAGGACAAAGCTCTGCACTTGCGACTCGCGCTCGGGGGCGGCACAGGCCACCACCGTGGCGCCGCCGGCCAGCGCGGCCGACCCGACGAGAAAACGCCGTCGTCCGAGGCCGCTCATGCTTCCCGACCGATCACTTGTGACATGTCGCGCAATCCAGCGAGGCGGAGTTCTCGCGGTGGCATCCCTGGCAGTCGCCCATGGCGAGGGAGCGTACCTGTTTGACTTCCTCCATCGAGGCCACGTCGCCGTGACAGGTCTCGCACGCCACCCCGGCCTGGATGTGCGGTGCGTGGACGAAACGCACGTGGTCGGGCACGCGATGCACACGCGCCCAGTTCACTGGCGTATTCGTGTCCCAGTGCGCTTGCAGCAACTGGATCTGGGGGCTGTCGGTCTTCACGACCGAGTGGCAGAACATGCACTGCTCGACCGACGGCACCGTAGCCGCCGCCTGGCTGCCGACGCCCCGGTGGCAGAACTCGCACGGGATGGCGGCATCGCCCGCGTGGACCGAGTGGTCGAAGGCGATGGGCTGTTCAGGCGCCGGCGTTGCGGTGCCGCCGGCGGCCATCAGGTACAACAGGATGGCTAACACGCCTGCTCCACCCACCAGTGGAGGCGCGGTGGCCCCGCCCAGGATGAGGGCCTGCTTGAGGGTGACGCGAGGCAGGAGGGCGGTCAGGTATTGCATACCGCTAGATCGCCAACCGCGGGTAAATCTCGGGCAGGATGTCGAGCGCCAGCAGCGTGCCTTTGATCGCCAGTACTACCACCGCGACACACCCCATCGCCACGATCGAATACAGCGGGGCCCGCATGCGTCGAGCCACGGCCACCGGCAGGTCGCCGGTGTCCATCAGCGACGGGATCATGGCGTGCGCCAGCATGTACGTGAGACCGGTCACGATCATCGCCGCGGCGAAGAACCAAAGGTGGGCGACCAGTTCCGAGAGCCTGACCCAGTCGGCCTCCGTGAGCTCGCTCAGTTGCACCCGCGAGTCTCCGTTAGCAACCGGTGCGACACGTTCGGCGGCGCATGGTATCCGACCCGTGCGCCTGATGCGCGGGCGATGCGTCGATTATTGGCCCAACCGACAGAATGAGGGCAGGGCAGCATTAGGCGAATTTCGTCTCCGGGCCGGGCGACAACGTGAAATGTTTCACAAATCAACCCGGACCGCAAGAAACGCTTACGGCCCGCAGATTGCGGCCAGTCCTCCGGCGCGGCCGCGCCGGTGCTGTCACAATACGCTGACCATCGGTGGTGTCCCGTCGGGCGGGCTCCACGCCCCGTTTTGCTAGCGGCTTGACCGGGTCAGAAAGGACTCGAATTTCCATGAAGATGTACATCGCCGGCGCCTGGACAAACGGGCAGTCGAGCATGGACGTGCTGAATCCGTACGACGGCTCCGTGGTCGACACCGTGCCGCGCGGTACCGCCGCGGACGTGGACCGCGCGTTGGATAGCGCCGTACGGGGCGCCCGCGTGATGGCCGGACTGACCGGCTTCGAGCGTTACGAATTGCTGCACCGCACGGCCGATCTCATCAAGGCGAATGCCCAGGACCTGGCAACCCAACTGACCCGCGAAGAGGGCAAGATCATTTCCGAGGCGACTCTCGAGGTCGAGCGGGCCGCCGAAATCATCTACCTCTCCGCCGAAGAGGCCAAGCGGCTCGACGGCGAGGTCATTCCGTTGGATGGCGGCCCCGGCGTTCAGGGCAAGTTCGGCTTCACCATGCGCGTGCCCTGCGGCGTCGTTGCCGCTGTGACGCCCTTCAACTTCCCGCTGCACCTTGTCTGCCACAAGGTTGGTCCCGCCCTGGCCGGCGGCAACGCCGTGGTGGTCAAGCCGGCCAGCGACACGCCGCTGATGGCGCTGCGCCTGGTCGAGTTGCTGCTGGAGGCCGGCGTGCCGGAGGAAGCAGTGCATTGCGTGACCGGTTCGGGCGCCGAGATCGGCGACGCCCTGGTCTCCGACCCGCGCGTCCGCAAGATCAGCTTCACCGGCAGCCGCGATATCGGCGAGCGCATCTGCAAGCAGGCGGGAATCAAGAAGGTCACGATGGAACTCGGCTCCAACGCGCCGGTGATCGTGATGCCCGACGCCGACCTGGACAAGGTCCGCACCGTCATTCCGCAGACGGCCTTCGCCAACGCTGGCCAGGTCTGCATCTCCACGCAGCGCGTGATCGCGCCGGCGCCGGTCTACGACGAACTGGTCGAGACCCTGGTGCCCGCCGTGGCTGCCCTGTCCACCGGCGACCCGCTGGACCCCGCCACCTCCGTGGGACCGATGATCCGTGAGTCGGACGCCGCGCGCGTGGGGAACTGGATCGACGAGGCTGTCGGCGAGGGCGCCGAATTGCTGGTCGGCGGCGAGCGCTCGGGTCAGCTGTTCGAACCGACGCTGCTGGCCGGCGTCAGTCCGGACATGCGGGTTTCCTGCGAAGAGCTGTTCGGCCCGGCCATGGGCGTGACCCGCGTGGACGACGTGGACCAGGCCATCGACCTGGCCAACGACTCGATCTACGGCCTGAGCGCGGCGATCTTCACCCAGGACATCGACACCGCGATGCGCTTCGCCCGCAGCGTCGACTCAGGCAACATCCACATCAACTGGGGCAGCCAGTGGCGCACCGACCTGATGCCCTATGGCGGGCTGAAGGACAGCGGCATGGGCAAGGAAGGTCCCAAGTACGCGGTCGAGGAGATGACCGAGTACAAGCTGGTTGTCATTCACGACTGAACCGCACCGCGAACTCGCAGGCGGCTGATCGCCACCAGCGAGGCCACGCCGGCCGCCGCGCCCGCCCAGAACAACAGGGCGGGCGCGGCGTCGCCGGCGGCAATAGCCAGTAGTGCGGCGATAGCCACCCCGATTGAATAGGCCGTTGAGTCGATAGCCATCGCCTGGCCCAGCCGACCGTGCGGGGTCACGTCCGCCGCCAGCGCGACGATCAGCCCCTGGAACACGCTCTGCGTGAACGCGTACGGCACCCACAACGCCAGCAGCGCGCCAAACGCGTCGATCTGCCCGTAGACGGCGGTATTGACCGCCCCGACCGCCAGTGCAACGGCCAAGGCCCCTCGGCGACCCCAGCGGTCTGAGAGCGCCCCCACGGCTACCTGCGCGCTGGCCCCGCCAACGGCTGAGAGGAACACCAGCCACCCAACCGCCGTCAGGTCGCCGCCCGCGTCGACCAGTTTCGGCCCGGCGAGGATGATGAACGCGCCGTAGGTCACGGTGGTGCAGGCGCGGATGAATGCCAGTAACCGGATGGCCGGGAGGCGGGTGAGTTGGAGCAGTTCGCGAACCTTCACCTCGCTCGATCGCGGCGCCACGGGCACGGCCGGCAGCAGTGTGAGCGCCGCCAGCGCCGCCGCGCCGATGGTCACGGCCGCCACCAGCGCGAAAATCCGAAACCCGAAGGCATTCGCCAGCACGCCCAGGGCCAGCCCGCCAAGTCCGGGCGCCACCCCCACGGTGAAGCTCACCAGCGACGACGCCAGTCCCCGCCGCGCCGCCGGCGCCACCTGCATGGCATAGGTCTGCGACGCCGACCAGTGCAGCCCCAGCGCTAGGCCGCCGAACGGGGCCGCCACGATGAATAGGCCCAGGTCGGGCGTAACGATCATCACGGCCACCAGGACGCACAGGCCGGCCAGGCCCAACGCATACGTCCGCTGGCTGCCGAACCGGGCGATGGGCACGGAGGCAAAGATCCCCAGCACGGCCCGCGCCCCGTGCATCGCCACCAGCAGCACGCCCGCGCCGGCCACACCGCGCCCCAGGTCGTCGCGAATGAAGAGCGACAGGAAATTGACGACCGGCAGCCAGCCGGCCACGCCCAGCCCCATGATGGCGATCAGCGTGACGAAGCGCCGGGAGCCAAGGCGCGCCTGAGGCGCCGAGTCAGTTGTTTGGCTGGTCACTGGGTCGTCCGCTTCCGGTCCGGATTTGGTGTCGTTGTCGTAACACCGGCTCTTCGCTACGCTGGGCGCCGGAACCGTACCAGTCCTCCTGACGAACGTCCGTGGTGCGCCCGCCCAGTGCGGGCCAAGAGGGGAAGCCGGTCGAAAGCCGGCGCTGTCGCGCAACTGTAGCCCGGGAAACCGGGGAGCCAGGATGCCTGCCCCGGGCGCTGTCGGTGGCCTCCTTCGCATGAAGAGGAGCGCTGACGATGCGAAGTCCCGGCTAGCCCGCGCCCCCGCGCGGGGGTCTACAACCACTCTTTGTTTGACCCGCCGTGGGCGTGGTGCGCCTTCGGCTACGTATTTCCAGGAGTTGACCGTACATGCGTTCTGCATGGGTGGCGCTATTGCGCCTGACTGTTCTTGTTGTTCTGCTTGCTGCGCTGACCGCCTGCGATTCGCCGGCGGCAGCGCCGGTCGTGTCCATTGCGGAGCCGACCACTGCCGCCGAACCTGCGGCGCCTGCGACACCTGAAGCCACGGCGGTCGCAGCGCCCACGCCCACACCTACCGAGGCGCCTGCGCCCACCGCGTCGCCGTCGCCTGCTCCGACGCGCGAACCAGCACCGGTTCGGACACCGGAGCCCACCGCGACTCCGACGCCGAATCCAACGCCAACACCGGCGCCCGAGCCGACGCCGACACCGGAACCGACGTCTGAACCGGTGGCTGGCTTCCCGCTCACAGTCCGGGACACCACTGGGCGTGACATCGTGTTCGAACGTCCACCGGAGCGGATCCTGGCGTTCGACTCGGCGGTGGTGGAGATTCTCTTTGCGATCGGCGAAGGCGACCGGATCGTCGGGACGCACGATTTCGTCTCGTCTCCACCGGAGGCGGAGTCGATCCCGCGCGTCGGCGACGCGTTCAACCTCAACATCGAAGCCGTGGTCGCCCTGGACCCGGACCTGGTGTACGTGTTCTTCGACCGGTTCGTCCCGGACTTGGAGCGAGCCGGGCTGAAAGTGCTCTACATCGAGACGTTGGATCAGGACTTCGTCAAGGTGGCGGACACCGTCCGGCTCTGGGGCCGCATCGTGGACGCTCCCGAGGCGGCCGAGGCTGTGGCCGCGGAGTTCGAGACCCGAGTGGACGCTATCCAGACGACGATGGAGCAAGTGGACGCCGGACCAAAGGTGTTTCAGAACGCGGGCAGTTTCTGGACGCCGGGCGGCGACACGCTGATGCAGGAAGTATTCGACCTGCTGAAGCTGGAGAACATTGCCGCGGACATCGAGGGCTATGCGCAGATCAGTCCGGAGGTGGTCGTTGAGAAAGACCCGGCGGTGATCATTTCCGGGGACCCGGCCGGCATCAGCGGCGATCCGGCGCTGCAGGACGTGCAGGCGGTCAAGGACGGCGCGGTCTACTCGTTGACCACGGATGCGCTGAGCATTGCCAGCCAGCGCTTCGTCGAGGGAATCGAGGATCTCGCATCGCTGATCTACCCGGAGCTGTTCCAGCGGCTTTCGAAGGCAGCCTGAACGCCGTGCGGACGCTCGCCTATGGCTGAGATGAGTCAGACCGTTCGAGCGTCCGGCGGAGTCGGGGACGTGCGCCCCGACTCCGCCGTTACGGCGCGTCTGATCGGTCTTCGCTATCCATGGCGCCGGCTGGTGTTCGGCGCGCTGGTGCTGGGCGTGGCGATGGTGATTGCCGCCGGCCGCGGCGCGGTGTCGATTCCACTCGGGGACGTATTCGGGGTACTGCTGGCCGGGTTGCCCGGTGTGGCGGCCCCGGCGGACGTGCCCGAGACCTGGAACACCATCCTGTGGCAGCTCCGGTTTCCGCGGATTGTGCTGGCCGCAGTCGTGGGGGGCGCGCTGGCGCTGGCTGGCGCCGCTTACCAGGGGCTCTTCAAGAATCCGCTGGCCGATCCCTACCTGGTCGGCGTGGCGTCGGGCGCCGGCCTGGGCGCTACCGTCGTCTTGCTGACGGGGATACCGCTGATGCTGGGTGCGTTCAGCCTGCTGCCGATGGCCGCCTTCGTCGGCGGCGTCCTGGCCGTGGCCGTGGCCTACCTGGTGGCTCGCAGTTCACAAGGAACGCCGCTGACGCCGCTGATTCTTGCCGGGGTGGCGATCTCGGCCCTTGCAGGGGCCGTGTCGAGCTTGTTGCTGATTCGCAGCGACCCCGATCTGCGGCCGGTGATCAGCTGGCTGCTCGGCAGCTTCATCAGCGCCGAGTGGAGCGAGTGCCTGGTGCTTATCGCCTATCTGCTTCCCAGCCTCGGCCTGCTGCTGGGCTTCGCCCGCGTGTTGAATGTGCTCCAACTCAGCCAAGAGCATGCGGCGGTGCTGGGCGTTGACGTGGAAAAGGTCAAGCTGCTCCTGATTGCCGCCGCCACGCTGGCCACGGCGGCGGCGGTCTCATTCAATGGGATTATCGGGTTCGTGGGCCTGGTGGCGCCCCACGTGGTTCGCCGGCTCTGGGGTGACGACTACCGCTTCATCCTGCCCATGTCCATCTTCGTGGGCGCCACGTTCCTGGTACTTGCGGATACGGTGGCCCGCACCATCGCCAGCCCGGCCGAATTGCCGGTTGGCGTAGTGACGGCCTTCTGCGGCGCGCCGTTTTTCCTCTACGTGCTCCGACGCCGCCGGACGCGGCTGCGGTAGGGGTGTCGGCTGTGCGATTGCTGAAACCCAAACCCGAGACACGGCGGACGAGTGAGGAGGCCGGCGTCTTGGTGCGGAACGTGAACTTCGCCTACGACGGTCGGTCGGTGCTCCGTGGCGTCAACCTTCAAGTCATGCCCGGCAACTTGTTGGCCTTGGTGGGGCCGAACGGGGTCGGCAAGTCCACGCTCCTGCGCCTGATCGCCGGTGTGCTCAGGCCGGCGCAAGGCACGGTGTCGGTGCTGGGTGCCGCTGTCGAGGCGCTGTCGCCCAGGGCGCGCGCCCGGGTGGTGGCGATGGTTCCGCAGAGTCCCGAATGGCCGCCCGGCGCTTCCGCGCTGGAACTCGTACTCCTGGGCCGTAACCCGCACCTGGGTCTGCTTGCCTGGGAAAGCCGGCAGGACGTGAAAATTGCGCTGGGCGCCTTGCGGCAGACGTCGGCGGACGGGCTGGCGACCCGGCCTGTCGACGAACTCTCGGGCGGCGAACGTCAGCGGGTGGCCGTGGCCTTGGCCTTGGCGCAAGAGACACCGGTCATCTTGCTGGACGAGCCAACCGCCAACCTGGACCTGGCCCACCAGGCGGCCGTTATGGCGCTGCTGCGCGATTTAGTCGCGGCCGGCAAGACTGTGATCGCCGCCGTGCACGATCTGACATTGGCGGCGCAGTTCGCTGACGAGGCCGTTCTGCTGCACCAGGGCCGCTGTGCGGCCGTCGGGTCGGTCCGCGAGGTGTTGACGCCCGCGAATATCCGCCGAGTGTACGGGGCCGAAGTCCGCATCATCGACCATCCGGAAACCGGAAGGCCGGTCGTCGTGAACGCCTGGCGGTCGACAGCCGGCTAATCCGGATGGGGCGCGGCCAGGTTGTCATGATCCAGGGGACTGGATCATCTGTGGGCAAGAGCCTGCTGGTGACCGGCCTCTGCCGAATCTTCGCGCAGGACGGCTACCGAGTCGCGCCCTTCAAGGCGCAGAACATGTCGTTGAACTCACGTTGGCGTCCGCCGGACGTCGTTTCCCGCCTAGAATTCCAGCAGAGCGACACATAGTTGCGGGAGTAACGCGCTGGAGGCATTGGGCCGCTTCACGGTGCGGTGGCGCTGGCCCGTCATCGCCGCCTGGTTGCTCGCGGCGGCGCTCTCGCTCCTGGCCTTACCGCAGGTTGGCTCCATCCTGCGCGCCGGTGGTTTTTCCGCCGACGGCATCGAGTCGCAAGAGGCGTTCGACCGCTACGAACAGGACTTCGGCGCCGTTGGCTCCCCCATCCAGATCGCCTTTCACCACGACGAATGGCTCGTTACGGACGAGGCATTCGCGGCCGAGGCGGCCCGCATCCTGGCCCCATTGGAGGCCTTGCCGGACGTCATGCGGGTCACGACCTTCCAGGACAACCCGACCCAGATCGCGCCGGACGGCCATACCGCGTACACCACGCTGTTCTTCGACCTGCACCCGGACGTGGCCCACCGCATCGTGCCCGAGCTTCGCGGACGATTGGCGCCGTCGGAACTCGACGTGCACATCGCCGGGTCGCCCGTTTACTACTCGGACATTCAGACCCTCAGCGAGGCCGACCTTCAGCGGGCCGAGACCGTGGGGCTGCCATTTGCCCTGATCGTGCTGGTGCTGGTCTTTGGATCCGTGGTCGCGGCTGGCATTCCCGTGCTGGCCGGCGGCGCGAGCGTGGTTGTCGGCCTGGCGCTGCTGTGGCTGTTCGGACAGCAAGTCGGCTTCTCGATCTTCGCCTTGAACGTGGTGACGCTGGTGGGACTGGGACTTGGGGCTGACTACTCGCTCATCCTTGTCAGCCGATTTCGCGAGGAACTGGCGGCCGGTCAATCGGTCGAGGACGCGGTACCTCGGACCGTCGCCACGGCCGGAAAGGCCGTTGTTTTTTCCGGTGCGGCGGTCCTTACCGGGCTGGCATCGCTGATGGTGTTCGAGTTCATGATGCTGCGTTCCATCGGCGCTGGCGGCGCGCTGGTCGTGTTGATTGCCGTCGCGGCCGCCACGACCTTCGTGCCGGCCCTGCTGGCCGTGCTGGGTCCGCGCGTCAACATGTGGCGCGTGTGGCGGCCGGCGGTTGGTCCGCGTAACGGGTGGGCGCGGCTGGCTCGGGCGGTCATGCGGCGGCCCTTGCCGATATTCCTCAGCGTCTCCGCGTTCCTCGTGGTGCTTGGCCTGCCGTTCCTGCATGTGCGCCTCAACGCGCCGGACGCCAGGGTGCTGACGCCCGACTCGCCGTCCCGCGTGGCCTACGAGTTTCTAAGGGACGAGTTTGGGGAAGGCCACCAGACCCCGCTGTTCCTCGTGGCGCGCTTCCTCGAGGGCGCGCTCGCGCCTGAAGCGGTAGCCGCGCAGCACGACCTCACACGCGCGCTGGAAGCGGACTCTCGCGTCGCCAGGGTCGGCGGCATCACCGCCATCGATCCGCGAATCACGCTCGAGCAATACCAACTGCTCTACCGCTACTCGCCTGGAATCGGCGACCCCTGGGCAAGGGCGCTTGCCGAGACGTTCACCCGCGAGAACGCCGCCTTCATGCTGGTCGAGCCCAGCGTGCCGTCAACCTCGCCTGAGGCCGAAGGCCTGGTCGAGGCCATCCGCGTCTACCGCGACGCCAACGGGCTCGATCTGCTGGTCGGCGGCGGCGCGGCTGGACTGAAGGACTTCGTCGACCGGCTCTACACCGACTTCCCCAAGGCCGTGCTGCTGATCCTGGTGATCACCTACGTGGTGCTGGCCGTGCTCTTCCGGTCGGTCGTGTTGCCGCTCAAGGCGGTCCTCCTGAACGTACTGAGCCTGCTGGCCAGCTTTGGCGCGCTGGTGCTGGTGTTCCAGGACGGCTGGCTCTCGAACGTGCTGCGTTTCGAACCGCTCGGCTACATCGATTCCCTGTTGCCCGTCGTTCTGTTCGCCATGCTCTTCGGATTGAGCATGGACTACGAGGTGTTTCTGCTCTCCCGCGTCAAGGAAGCGCACGACGAAGGCCGCTCCAACACCGAGAGCGTGGCCATCGGCATGGAACGCAGCGGCCGCGTGGTCACCAGCGCGGCCCTGGTGGTCATTGCGGTTTGCCTGGCGTTCGTAACGGCCGACATCGTCCTCATCAAGGCGCTGGGCCTCGGCGCGGCCATCGCCGTCTTCGTGGATGCCGCCATCGTGCGCGCGCTGCTGGTGCCCGCCACGATGCACCTGCTGGGCCGCTGGAACTGGTGGGCGCCGTCATTGCGCTGGCCGAAACTTCGAGCAGCAGCATGATTCGTCGCGCACTTTGCCTGGTTCTGGTGGCGGTCTTGCTGGCGGCCTGCGGAGCAGTCGCGCCGCCGCTGCCCGAGCCGCCGCCCAACCGCTTCGATGCCTCCGCGCTGCCCCCCATTGATCTGCCCCGCGACGACGCACCGCACGCCAACCTGACCGAGTGGTGGTACGTCAGCGGCCATCTGCAGACCGCTGAAGGCGATCCCTTTGGCTTCGAGTTCGCGCTCTTCCAGTCAATTCGCCAGGGCGCACCGCCAGGCTACGCCGCCCACTTTGCCGTCACGGACGTCGGCCGCCAGCGCTTTCACTACGGCGAGCGGACCGAGGTGGCCGACCCGTACGCGACGCAGCCAGGCCAGCCAACCGGCCTCGATCTCTCCGTGGAGGGCTGGACCCTGCGCGACGTGCCCGGAGGCTTTTCCATCTCCGCCGGACTCGACACCGTTGCGCTCCAGGTGGAACTGATCCCGTCCAAGCCGGCGGCCATTCACAACGAGAACGGCATCCTGGACTTCTCCCCGTTCGGCTGGAGCTACTACTACTCCTACACCCGCGCCGCCGTCCGTGGTGTCCTGCTAGACCAGGGCCTGCCGCGGCCGGTGACCGGCACCGCCTGGATCGACCACCAGTGGGGTGACTTCATCTCCGTCACGTCCGGTGGCTGGGACTGGTACAGCGTGCAACTGGCGGACGGCCGCGACTTCACGGCCTCCGTCGTCCGCGACGAATTTGACGCCACCGTGTTGCAGTACGGCACCCTGGTCGGCCCCGCCGGCGAAGCGAGACACCTGCGCGCCGACGAATTGGAGGTCCGAGCCACCGGCCGCTGGACCAGCCCGCACACTGGCGTGGTCTATCCATCCGGCTGGACAATCTCGGTTCCCGGTGAAGGTTTGCGTCTGCGCCTGGAACCGTTTCTCCGTGACCAGGAGCTCGATACCCGCGCCAGCACCGGCGTGGTCTATTGGGAAGGCGCCGTCCACGTCAGCGGTGACGATGGCGAGGCTGGTCTGGGCTACGTGGAACTGACCGGCTACGGGCCTCCGCCTTCGGCGTGATTCCGCCGTCCGGCGTACCATCGACAGCCGCGCTGAACTGACGGAATCCAGAAACATGTCCGCTCGCCAAGCTCGTATCGGCGTCATCGGCGCCGGCTGGTGGTCCACCTACACGCACATTCCGGGCCTAATCGAGAATCCCCACGCCCACCTGGCCGCGATCTGCGACCGCAGCGAGGAGGCCTGCGAGCGCGCCACCACGGCCTTCCCCGGACCGGCCGCCTACGTGGATGTCGACAGGATGCTTGCCGAGTCCGAGCTTGATGGCGTCGTCATCGCCATTCCGCATGCCGCCCACTACGACGTGGCGGCGCGCTGCCTTGATGCCAGCCTCAACGTCATGTTGGAAAAGCCAATGGTCTTGACGGCCAAACACGCCGCCGACCTGGTTGGACGCGCGGAGGCGCAGGGCGTGGAACTCATCATTGGCTACCCCTGGCACTTCACGCGTACCGCGATCCGCGCCCGCGAGGTCCTGGCTTCGGGTGAGCTCGGCGCCATCCAGCACGTCGTGTGCAC
>DAOUJT010000175.1:0-4795 GCA_034422315.1 Chloroflexota bacterium
GCGTCCGCTCCCGCAAGCTTTCCGCTTCAGCAAGGCTTCTTCTATACGCAGACCGGCGGCGGGGGCGGTCTTGGTTACGCGGTCGTCGACGACCGCGACGCTCAACTCTGGACTGCCTTCGAAGATCTCGGAGGTCATGAGACGCTTGGTTTTCCGATCTCGCAGCCCTGGCGCGAAGCGCCATTCGTCTATCAGGCCTTTCAACGAGCCATACTTCAGGCAGGACCTGACGGCGCAGTGCGCCCAACCAACATTTATGACGCGCTGTCCGCAGCGGGGCACGATTCGTGGTTGCTCGACTTCAAGGGCGTACCGGCCGGCACGTCGTTACCTTCCGACGCCGGCCCACTGGCCCGCCTGGAAACGCTGACTGCCGCCTCGGAAATCACCGACTTCTGGCGAGCTGCCCAAGACGCTCTTTCTCGATTCGGACTGCCGCTGGGATATGCCTCCACACCGGATGGAGGCGTGCTCCGGGCTCAGCGAGCCGTCTTGCGTCTGAACAATGGTCAGGTTCGCCTGGCCCCGGCCGGCGACCACTTCAAACAGGCCGGGATGATTCCCTCGGGGGCGACCATGCCAGTGGCCCCGCCGCGCATTCCACGACGACTGGTGGAAGCCCACAGTCCACTGGTGACCAGCGTGGCCTTCGATCCATCAGGTTCCACGTTCGTTACCGGTGGTTTTGACCGTCGGGTCGTGATCTGGGACCGCGCGACCCTGACGCCGATTCATGAGCTCGAGGGCCACTACGACGGCATCTACGAAGTCGCCTTCTCGCCCGACGGCTCACTGCTCGCCAGCGCGTCGGAGGACGACACCGTACGGCTCTGGGATACCCGCTCGGGCGAGCAGGTCCAGCTGCTCCAGGCTGACGAGCGCTGGTTTACGAGCGTGGCGTTCAGCCCGGACGGATCACGGGTAGCGGCGACGACCTACGCCGCGGCCCATCTGTGGGATGTGGCGACTGGTGAGCATCTCGCCGAGTTCGACGACATTGACGCCTGGTCAAACGGCGTCGCTTTTACACCGGACGGCGGCGGTCTGATTACCACCGGCTGGGCCAGAGCGGATATCTGGGACATGGCGACGGGCGAGCGCCTGCTCGAGTTCGTCGACCAGCACTCGCGGGCTGTGCTATCCCTCGCCATCAGTCCCGACGGCACGCGCCTGGCAACTGGCGCCGACGACAATACGGCCGTGCTCTGGAATGCAACCGACGGATCGGCGCTGGCCACGCTCGCTGGACATAGCGACTCCGTCTGGCAGGTGGCGTTCAGCCCGGACGGGCGCCGGCTGGCCACATCTTCAAGCGACGGAACGGTGGGTGTGTGGGATGTCGCCACCGCGAGACGGTTGTACAGCCTGACTGGCCACACGACTGACGTACAGGGGCTCAGCTTCAGCCCGGATGGCGAGATCCTGCTTTCCGGGAGTTGGGACGGAGACGTTGGCGTGTGGTTGACGGCGCTCTCGGAACTGGCCGCGGAAACCGCCCTTCCCGCGCCGGTCAATGCCGTGGACTACAGCCCCCACGGTACGTCGGTTGCCGCCGCCTTGGACGACGGCTCGCTCGTGATTGTCGGGACCGACGGTGCGATCCGCGCATCCATCGCCGCCCACGACCGACCGGCGCGAGCCGTGGCCTATTCGCCGGACGGACATATCGTGGCCTCCGGCGGAGACGACGGCCGCGTGCGGATTTGGGACTCATCCCAGGGGACGCTTCTAGCAGAGGCGCCAGCCGTGCCGGACAGCATCACCGCGCTGGAATTTACGTCGGACGGTCAGGTCCTGGCCGGCGACGCGCGAGGTGTCGTACGAAGGTTGGACGCGCGGAGCGGCGCCGAACTCTGGGGTGCCGCTGGACTTGCCACTCCTGTCACGTCGCTGGCCACGAATGGCGCAGACCTCGCGGCCGCCGGCACGTTCCGTGAGGTCTTACTGCTGGACGCCGTTTCGGGAGCCGAGCGGCTGCGACTGACGGGCTTCGACGACTGGATCCGGGCAATTCGCTTCGATCCGCAGGTCGCCGAAATGGCGCTGGCGGACGGCGATACGATCAAGATTCTGGCAAGCGGCTCCAACAGTCTGCTGCGAGAGATCGAACCGGCGGCGGGACTCATCACCTCGTTGTCCTATCGGCCGCACAGCGACGAACTGGCCATTGGCGCCTATCAACGCGCTCTCCTGCGCGATCCGACCGGCAGCATCGAGCTCGGTCGTGCCATCGACGCCCATATCGACTGGATCCGAGCGCTCGCCTACAGCCCCGACGGCGCGCTGCTGGCCACGGTCGGGGACGACCGAGCTCTGCGTTTCTGGATCACCCGCGCGGACTGACCGCGCCCGATTGACGGGATAGCGCAAATCAATCTCTGGCTGACGGTCCTCACGGGACTGGCGGCCGTCGCGAGCGGTGCGTGGATCTGGTTGCTGCTCGGTCGCGGATGGTATTGGCGAACCGACGTGCAACTGCCGGCATCGTCGCCGGACGTGGAACCGGACCGCTGGCCTGCCCTGACCGTGGTAGTGCCTGCGCGCAATGAAGCGGCAGTGCTTCCGTCCACGCTGCCCACGCTGCTGGACCAGGACTATCCCGGCCGCTTCGAGATCGTCGTGGTGGACGACTCCAGCACTGACGGTACCGCGAACGTTGCCTCAGGCCTTGGCGCCGGATCCACCGGCCCAGGAGTACACGTCGTCGCGGCCTCTCCGCTTCCCGACGGATGGGCCGGCAAGGTCTGGGCCATGCACACCGGCGCAACGTCCGACCCGGCCCGACGCTGCGACTACATCCTCCTGACGGACGCCGACATCGCGCATCCACCCGACCTCCTGCGGCGCCTGGTTGGCATGGCCGAACGCCGCGATCTTGACCTGGCATCGGTAATGGCCCACCTGCGCGCGGTCACGCCCTTCGAGCGACTGCTGGTGCCGGCCTTCGTGTACTTCTTTGGACTGCTCTACCCCTTCCGCTGGTCCAATGAACCCAAGCAAGAGACCGCCGCGGCCGCTGGTGGCTGTGTGCTCGTGCGCCGGCGCGCGCTCGAGCGGATCGGCGGTTTCGAATCAATCCGCGGCGAGATCATCGACGACTGCGCCCTGACCGCCCGCATCAAGCAGACTGGCGGCCAAACTTGGCTGGGACTGGGACGCGACGTCAACAGCGTGCGCGGCTACGCCGGACTATCTGGCGTCTGGCACGTCGTGGCGCGCACGGCCTACACCCAGTTGGCCTACTCGCCCGTGCGACTCCTGGGCACCGTCGTCGCTCTGCTCCTGGCCTTCGCCGCGCCACCGATCACGGTATTTGGCGCGGGCGTCGGTCTCTTGGCCGGAGCCGCCCTCCAGCCGTCGTTGGCGGCACTCGCGGTCGGAATGCTCGGATGGGGCCTGATGACCCTTAGCTACCTTCCGATGACCCGCTGGTACGGCGGCCCGGCGCTGCTCGCCGTCACGCTGCCGCTCTCCGCTGTCCTCTATGTGACCATGACCCTGGACTCGGCGCGCCGGCACTACAGCGGAGTCGGCGGCGGCTGGAAGGGACGAACCTACCGTCGCTAGTGGAGCGGAGCCTGATCGGCCGACCACCGGCCAACCTGGTGACAACACCCGTGGTCGAGCGGTAAGGCACTCACACCAGCAATTTCGGGCCGCATGTCCGGTTTAGACTGACCCGACGGCGCCGCTGGAGCCCAGCCCATCCAGATCAATCCCGAGCAACTCCTCAACGACGGCTTCGTGATTCTGAAGAACGTCGTTCCACCCGAAAGGCTGGACGAGCTGCGGGCCAGCTTCGAAACGTTGGTGGACCGACAGCAGGCCAACTGGGCGCGCGATCCAGACGACCCGGGCTGCTTCGCCTACGCGGCCAAGCAGCCTCGCCTCGCGTTTCAAACCGTCATAGATGCGGCGACGGCCAACTCGGTGGAGTTCTGTCTCCACCAAAACACGCTCGGTGTCAGCCGGCAGGCGCTTGGCACCCGCGACGTGGGGCTGAAGCAGATGATCCTGCTGTGCAATCCGGAGGTCGCCTATGGACCCGACCTGTGGCATCGCGATGTAAGTCACGGGCCAACAAATAATGCGCCCTTGGCCGGTCTACAGGCCGACATGCTGGCCAACGGTCCAAGCTCCGTGCAGTGGAACATCCCGCTGTACGACGACGATGTGCTGTGGGTCGTCCCCGGCAGTCATCGCCGTCTGAACACGGCGCGGGAAAACCAGGAGCTCTTGAATGCCCCCCGCGCCAAGCTGTCGGAATGTATGCAGGTCAGGCTCAAGGCCGGCGACGGCGTGATCTACATCAACACCATCCTGCATTGGCCCAGCAACTACAGCACCAGGCTGCGGCGCATCATCCATCTCAGGTACACCTCGTTCGGTGGCCAGTCGTATCCGTACGGCTCCCGTTTCCTTTGGGAACCGGGTTTCGTCAAGCACCTATCGGCGGAGGGACAGGCGGGCTTCCATCGGTTTCTCGAACTGGCTGAAAGCGAGGACGATCGGATCGAAGCCTTCTATCGCGCGATGCTCGACCGCAATCCGCAAGCATTCCGGCAGGCGCTGGCCCTGCTGCATCCCGGCCACACCGGCCAGATGGTCTGCGTGATCCTCCTGTCCAAACTGGCTCGCCGGATGGGCGCACTGAAGCGTCCGGAGTTGGCCAACCTGCCTGAACGCGAGCGCGCGTCGGCCGTAGGTGAGCAAACCTTCAGCATCACCAACCTCGAGGCCCTGGCCCGGCGCTTCACCGCCACTGAAACGAAGCTGCTTGGACAGCGCTTTGCAC
>DAOUJT010000176.1:0-71772 GCA_034422315.1 Chloroflexota bacterium
GACGTGTCATTCAATACGTGCCCGGCGGGCGGAAGCAACGCCTATGCGGTGCTAGTTCACGAGGCGGGGCACATGCTGGGCATTCGCGGGCCGCAAACGGGTACGGACGCCGAGCTTGCGCATAGGCATCCAACGATCCAGGGCGCGTCAATGATGGTGGCTGCACTTGAGCCCGTGGTGGGCTGCTCCCCGCACCCATTCGATGTGATGGTCTTGTATGCGATCTATCAGTCGCGGTAGGGCTGCTAGAAGTTTCATGCGGTCTCGCGGCGAAGCCAATGTTACGAAGAGACTGCTTGCTAATGGCGGCCTGTTGGCGTTGGCGTGTGTGCTTGTGAGTCTATGCGTGGTTGGATGTTCTGAGCGTGCTGAAAGTACGGCTACTGCCGCGAACGGTGCGGTCCCGAGATCCTCATCAGGATCGGGCCAAACCGAAGTGTCGGCAACCGCTGCAGGTCGCGTTCCTTCGCTATCACGTGCGGTTGAGTCTCCCGAGCCTTGCGAGGTCTATGGGTCGAGGATCTCTGGGTCGAGCCAGCGCTCGGATCGCATCGACTACAGCGGCTTCGAGACTTCCCCGCACTGGAGCTCGGATGGCCGGAGGATCGTGTTCAGCGAGGGTGCCGAGATCCATATGGTCGCGATGGATGGCACGCAGTTCTCTAGGCTCGCTCGCGAACCTGAGTACATGCCCATTGGCTCGGCGCGCTACGCCTTCAACCGACTGACGGGACTCGACGTATCCAGCGACGGCGCCGCGCTGGTGTACGCCGCCTGCTGGGAACTCTTAGAAGAGGAAGTTCGGCGGGAGACGCGGACGTATACGGGGACCGACGGCAGTCAGTACAAGGTCTGCTTCGACTTCACGGCCAGATTTGAGCAGCAAGGCGAGTGCCCCAAAGACACTCAGGCGATTTCTGACAGAAAAATCCTCCCGTATCCGTCCGGCGACATGGCCTTTCGGGTTAAAGATGACTTCTACGAGATCAGGCTGGTTCGGCTCGATCAGGGAACGGTCACGCGTCTCCATCCAGGCAACTTTCCAGCGTTCTCGCCGGACGGCTCGCGGATCGCTTTCGTTGCCCAGGACGGCCGCCTTGAACCCTCACGTCTCTACACCATGGCGACGGACGGCACCGACGTGCGGAACCTGGGCACCGCGCCGGTGAATTATCCGCCGCGTTGGTCTCCGGACGGCTCGCGCCTAGCGTACGTCCTGCAGGACGACTCCCCCTATGCGATTTACACGATCAATGCCGACGGGACCGAACGACAATACCTCTATACCGCGATAAGCGGACCGGCGTGGTCGCCGGACGGCTCGCGGGTCGCGTTTGCCAAGGCCGACGGTCGCTCGACGGCGGTCTACACGATCGCCGCGGATGGAACGGACGCCCGGCAGATTGCGATCCTAGGTATCGAGCCAACCTGGGCATCAACTGTCGAGTGGTCGCCCGACGGCTCGCAGATCCTGCTTGCGTTTAGCTCGTCTGTCTGGGTGGTGGGCCTCGACGGCCGATCGATGCACGAGCTGGTGGACGTACACGAGTCACCGCACGTATACGACGCGCGATCGGTGCCGGCCTGGTCGCCCGACGGGACGCGGATCGCGCTGTACCAACCTCCAGCGAGTAGCATCGGATACCGCTACAGCGGCGAGGTGGTGCTTGCCACCCTGGCGTCGGATGGGTCAGCCCCCCGGAGGTTGGTCCGCAATCGCGATGGCTTGATGGCCGAGCGCCAGGAAGATCTCGTGGTCAAGATTCCGGCGACGCCGGCGTCGTGTCGTGCCGGCGTGGTGGTATCGGTGCCCCTGCGCAACGCTGGCTTGGTCCGGGATTGCGAGACCCTCGTGGGACTCCGGCACGAGCTATTCGGGACAGCCACCACCAACTGGGGACGCGATGTCCCCTTGAACGACTGGGACGGCGTGTCCGTCGCCGGCACTCCGCCTCGAGTCAGGAAACTGGACTTCGGTAACGGGTCGCTCGGCGCGTTTAACCATGCCGGAGTCCTTCCGACCGCGCTGGCGGAGTTGGAATACCTCCAGGGGTTGGATCTCTCAGGCAATCGGTTCACCGGCCCGATCCCTGCCGAGTGGGGCCGGCTGACGCGTCTACTCGTGCTGGACCTCTCCGACAACGATCTGACCGGCGAGATTCCACCTGAGCTGAGCGGCCTCGGCCGCTTGCGGGTCCTGGACCTCTCCAATAATGCACTGTCCGGACCCATTCCGTCCGAGTTTGCCAAGATCGAGCCCCTTCGAGAGTTGCAGCTCGGCGGCAATTCACTGACGGGCTGCATTCCGACCAAGCTTTCGGATCTGCGGGGTATGGACCCGTCGCTCGTGGGCCTCGAGAGGTGCGTGTCAGGGACATGAGGACAGCGTCTCGAAGTGACGGGCGGTTGGTTGGCGGCATCAAGATTCTTGTCGCCGCAGTCTGCTTGGCCCTAGTGATAGTGAGTGCGAGCTGCACTGGACCCGATAAGTCCGCCGTCATGCCCATTTCGGCGGCACGGGCGAAGGGGGCCGCTGTTGATGCGACCTCGCTCCAAGCCACAGATCATGGGACCTTGCAGCTCGTGATGCGAGAACAGGATACGCCAGGGGACGAGGGTGCCGCCGCCGCCGACGATCAGACTGATCACGATTCACGCAGGATTGGCCGTCGGTCGACCGAGAGAATCGCTCTGACGGCGGGTAAGACCGCCACGGTGGAGGAGGTACTAGAGCAGGGTTTTCGTCTTGCTGACGCCTCACCGGTGCATCTGGCGATCCGGGGGACGCCGGCTGCAGGGTCGATCCGCTGCGCTTGGCGCGGGATCGCACGGTCGGCGGCACAGCGCGAGGACGCCATCCGATTCTGGCTGCGGCTGGGGCCGACGGAGGCGATTCCGGATGCGACCTACCTAGAGATTTTGTTCGCGGCGGTTCTGGACTCGTTGGATCGTGACTTTCGCGAGACGGCCAAGGCCAACTTCCTGGCCATCGCCCGCGGCGGGCTATCCATGGACTACCTGTTCCTGGCCTGTTTCGCGGATTACTCGGTAACCAGTTTTCTGCTGGGCAGCGGGACGACGCCCACGACGGTGACGGTG
Organism: Chloroflexota bacterium; assembly: GCA_034422315.1. Lineage (GTDB taxonomy): Bacteria > Chloroflexota > UBA11872 > UBA11872 > UBA11872 > UBA11872. Next base: position 3,100 of record DAOUJT010000176.1, read on the forward strand.
GCCTATGACCCGATGGGAGACGCTGCCTCGTATGACCTCTACGTGCGCGAGCACACGGCCGGGACGTACGGGTCGGACCCGTTGCAGACGCGGGGCGCGTACGAGGCGGGCTTGCAGGCCCGGGTTGTGGCGGCGGAGAAAGCCTTGAGCGCCGAGATCGGCGGCCGCGAGGCGGTGGTGTTCCTGGCGCCGATGGGGGCGCACAACGCGATCGGCTTCGAGGCCTGGCAGGCGGTGGCGCAATGGGCCGTGGTGACGGATGACCAGGGGGTGGCGCAGGCGGTGCGCGACGACACCCCGGCCGGCGACCCGGAGCACACCCAGACCCTGACGAACCTGGCGAGCCGAATCACCACGGCGGCGGCCGCCGACGGCCAGTCGGCCAACCGGGCCACCACCGTGGGCGGCTTGCAGCAGGAGTACCGGGATCTGGGGGCCTACGGGGATATCACCCCCGGCGATGGGCAGACGACGACCTTCACGCCGGCCCAGCCGCCGGCGGCGCCCAGCTGCACCAACGGCACGGTGATTCCCAGCCCCGCCGCCAACCGCGAGCTGGTCAAGGACTGCGAGACGCTGTTGGCGGCCAGGGACACGCTGCGGGGCGGCGCCGCGCTGAACTGGGCCACGGGCACCGCGCTCAGCGGCTGGACCGGCGTCAGCACCGGCGGCACGCCGACGCGGGTGACCGGCCTCAGCCTGGCGAGCCAGAGCCTGAGCGGGACGATCCCGCCCCAGATCGGCCACCTCTTCGCCCTCACCACCCTCAACCTCAGCAGCAACCGCCTGACCGGCGCCATCCCGGCCGAGCTCGGCTGGCTGGACCAGCTGACGGAGCTGCGGCTGGCGGGCAACGCGCTCACCGGCTGCCTGCCGCTGGCGCTCACGCGCGTGGCCACCAATGATCTCGGGTCGCTGTCCCTGCCCACCTGCGGGCCGCCGCCGCCGACCGACCTGCGGGCCGGGCCGCCGGGCGAGACCAGCGTGCCGCTCAGTTGGACTGCGGTGGCCGGCGCCGCGAAATACCGCGTGGAATACCGCGCCAGCGGCACGACGGCCTGGACCGTGGCCGCCGACACGCTCACCGGGACGACGCACTCGGTGGCCGACCTCGAATGCGGGACCGCGTACGAGTTCCGGGTCAGCGCCTATGGTGACGGGACCACCCACGGGGCGGCCTGGGGCGCGCCCTCGGCCGGGCGCACGGTCACGACCGCCGCCTGCGCGCGGTGCGCGCCGCTGGTGGTCGTGAACCCGACGCTGACGCTGGGGGGGACCGCCGGCGCCCGCAGCGCGGTGACGGCGACGTGGGCGTATGGCGAGCCGTGCGCCGGCCTGGCGGCGACGCGCTACAGCCTGGAGGTGACCTCGGAGTACGCCGACCGCACGCGCGCGAGCCGGGCCTTGCAGGCCCCGGGCGACTCGCCCCATCACTGGGTGGTAGCCCGCGCCCATGCGGGTACCGGCGCGCCGCTGACGCGCCTGACCTGGACCGCCCTGGATCTGGCCTATGGTCCGGACGGGACGCAGAACGCCAGGATCACGTTTGCCGAGCCGCCCAGCCTCGTCTTTACCCCGGCGGCGCCGGCCGCCGTGACGGCGGGGACGGCCACGGCGACGAGCGTGCCGCTGACCTGGAACGCCGTAGCCAACGCCAGCACGTACCGCGTCGAATCGCGTGTCAGCGGCACCGAGCCCTGGACGGTGGCCGACGAGACCATCACTGCGGCAACGTACACGGTGGAGGGGCTGACCTGCGCCACGGCGTACGAGTTCCGGGTCAGCGCCTACGGCGACGGCACGACCCTGGCGGCGGCGTGGGGCGAGCCGTCGGCGGTCGTGCCGGCCACGACCGGCGCCTGCCTCCTCCCCGCACCCGCGGCGCCGACCAGCCTCGCCGCGGGGACGGTGACGGCGACCAGCGTCCCGCTGACCTGGGACGCGGTGGCCAACGCCGCGACGTACCGCGTCGAGCACCGCGTCAGCGGCACCGAGCCCTGGACGGTGGCCGACGAGACCCTTACTGCGGCAACGTACACGGTGGAGGGGTTGACCTGCGGCACGGCGTACGAGTTCCGCGTCAGCGCCTACGGCGACGGCACAACCTTGGCTGCGACGTGGGGCGAGGCCTCCTCTGCCCTGCCTGTGTCAACCGGCGCCTGTCCGCTCCTCCCCGCGCCCGCCGCGCCGACCAGCTTGGCCGCCGGCACGGTGACGGCGACCAGCGTGCCGCTGAGCTGGGACGCCGTCCCCAACAGCACGAAATACCGCGTCGAGCATCGCGCCAGCGGCGAGAAGACCTGGACCACCGATAGCGACACCCTCACGGCGGTGACGCACACAGTGGAGGGGCTGACCTGCGCCACGGCGTATGCGTTCCGGGTCAGCGCCTACGGCGACGGGACGGCCCTGGCGGCCGCCTGGGGCGCGGCCTCGGGGGCGGTAACGGCCACGACCGGCGCCTGCCCGCCGCCGCGGCCGGTGACGGTCGCCTTTGGGCAGGCCGCGTACACGGTGCACGAGGGGGCCAGCGTGGAGGTGCGGGTGGTGCTGAGCGCGGCGCTCGGGTACCCGCTGAGCCTGGCGTTGTCGGCGGGGGGTACGGCCGGGACGGCGGACTACACCGGCGTGCCGCTCAGCATCACGATCGCCGCCGGTGCCACCGCCGCCAGCTTCCAGGTCACGGCCGTGGCCGACACGGAGGATGACGGCGGGGAGCGCCTGACGCTGAGCCTGACGGAGCGGCCGCCCGGGATCGGCGAGGGCGAGCCGGCGACGGCCACGATCACGATCCAGGAGGCGCCGGCCGCGAAGCCGCCGGTGTTCGGAGCGGCCAGCTACGCCTTCCGCGTGGCCGAAGACGCCGCGACGGGGACAGCGGTGGGCACGGTGCAAGCGACGGCGGCGACGACGGTGAGCTACGCGATCACGGCCGGCAACGACGCCGGAGCCTTCCAGATCGACGCGGCGAGCGGCGCGCTCAGCGTGGCCGGAGCGCTGGACTACGAAACCACCGCGAGCTACGCCCTGACGGTGACGGCGACCAGCAGCGGCGGCGCTGCCACGGTGGCGGTGGCCATGACCGTCACCAACGTGGCCGACACCGCGCCGCCGGCGCCGACGAGCCTGGCCGTCGGGACGGTGACCGCCACCAGCGTCCCGCTGACCTGGGCCGCCGTCACGGGCGCCGCCACCTACCGCGTCGAGTCCCGCGCCAGCGGGGCGCAGACCTGGTCGGTGGCCGCCGACACGCTGACCGCCGCGGCCCACACCGTGGACGGCTTGACCTGCAACACGGCGTATGAGTTCCGGGTCAGCGCCTACGGCGACGGCACGACCCACACCGCCGCCTGGGGCGCGGCCTCCACGGCCGTCACGGCCACGACCGGCGCCTGTCCGCTGCCCGCGCCGGCCGCGCCGACCAGCCTGACCGCCGGGACGGTGACGGCGACCAGCGTCCCGCTGACCTGGGCCGCCGTGGCCAACGCCGCCACGTACCGCGTCGAGTCCCGCGTCGGCAGCACGGCGACCTGGACGGTGGCCGACGACACGCTGACGGGGACGACCCATACGGTGGACGGCTTGACCTGCCACACGGCCTACGAGTTCCGGGTGAGCGCCTACGGTGACGGGACGACCCGGGCGGCGGCCTGGGGCACGGCCTCCACGGCCGTTACCGCCACGACCGGCGCCTGTCCGCCGGCCGACCCGACGGTCGCCTTCGGGCGCGCCTATGCGCGGGTGCGCGAGGGGGCCAGCGTGACCGTGACGGTGCACCTGCGCGACGCGCCGGCGGGGACGGTGACGATCCCGCTGACGGTGACGGCCGGAACGGCCGAGGTCAATGAGATCAGCGGCGTGCCGGCCAGCGTGAGCTTCAGTGCGGGGGCGACCAGCGCCAGCTTCCAGGTGACGGCCGTCGAGGATCAGGTGGTCGAGTCCGCCTCGGAGACGCTCTTTCTGGAGTTCGGCCCGCTGCCCGCCGGGGTCGTGGCCGGCCAGCCGGCCCGGCACCTGCTCCTGATCGCCGACGCGCCCAGCGGGTGACCGGCGGGTGGCGTCGCTCGCGCGGGCTTGACCGGCGGGCCGCCACCAGCCGTCGGCCTGGCCGCTGTGAGATGGTGCTGGGCTCCCGACACCGTCCGGGCCAATTTCGCGGCGGCTTCCGCGTTGCCGACTGCCCCGAGGACGCCGACGGTCCGCAGCATGGGCGGTGGCTGCCGCGCCGGACCTTGGCTGCCCGACGCGCCCTATCGGCCTGACACCGTGCCACCGTGAGCTCCTGCGCGAGACGGCGCGGGCTCAGCGCCTCGGCCCAAGGCCCGCGCAACGCCCCGCAGTTCCCAGCCGCGCCCGGCATCGCGTTGGTGATCGTGCCGTACCTGCCAAAGGACCTATCTGGACGACGCGGTTCTCCAACGTGCCGACGGCTGCCAATCGTCAGGCTGACGCTGCGGTACAACCGGATCGACAGCTTCTAGTTCTGCCTGCGGCACGAACTGGCCTATGTCGGCCGCTATCTCGACGGCGGTGGGAGTACGATCTTCGTGGGCGACTACTCGCTGCGCCGCAAGACGCCTGAGCCGAGGGAGCATTGATTCCTCGTGACGGCTGATCTGCAAGCGCCGTGGCCGCCAAGTCATCCAATGCGGTGTAGGAGCAAGCAGCCTACCGTGTTTTACGCGACCGTGTTACAGGCGCGCCTGATCAAACTTGACCACTACCGAGACCATTGGGGAACTATTGCGGACTTAGGCATGACCCGGGCATACGCAAACCCCAGCCGGCACCGTCCGAGTCAAAAGCCACCGGATGCTCGCAGAGTTCTTGGCCGGCGCCGGACGGGTGCTGACCAACGAGCACCTCCTGGAGCAGGTGTGGGGGGAGCGTGGCAGCCGCAGTCGGCGGCTCATATGCACCATCATGCGCAAACTGCGGTTCAAACTGGGCGACGACGCGGGCACCCCACCTACGCCTTCGCCGAGCCTCGAGTCGGCTTCCGGATGCCCACGGGAAACAGAGGCCCGGCCGTGGCTAGATTCCTGAGAGGCATCGAACCGTTCATCAGGAATGACGTGCCACACTCGTTAGACGAACCGCTTGACCCATCCGACGGTCTCCAAATCGACGGTCCACGAGCACCGAAGTGTTGCGGGCCGCTTGTGTCCAACGAGTGAAGGCTCGTGATTCTGTCCAGTTCGGCGGAGCCGGACGGCCGGATCATTGGCTGACGATCGGCCGCGTCCGTTTCTTCTCCGACTCGACCGTGGTCATCCTCCGGGCAAGGCGCAGACGGCTGTCCGGCGACCGGGCGTGCGCCAGACCTGACCGAGCGGTCCGTGCGTCGCCAGCGCCGGCGCGTGGGTGACCCACAGGGGGACCTGGACGCGTGCCCGCTCCATTTCTTCCTGGGCCACGCGCCGGAAGTGGGTCGCGGCCAGGTCGTCGCGGGCGACGATGAGCACGGCGGGCTGGACGCCGTGGTCGTCGGTCGGCTGCGAGTAGGCGTAATAGCGCAGATAGGGGGCGAGGCGGGCCGCCATGGTGGCCGGCCGCACCGCGCGGCGCTCCCACTCGAGGAAGAACGGCCAGGTGATGCGGCCCTGCCGCAGCACGCCGAAGGCGTCGGGATGCACGGCGCGCCGCGTGTGTCCGTGCCTGAAGTACCGCGACGCCCGGTGGGGCGGGTCGAGTTGCGCGAGCTCCCAGCCCAGCGCGTGCGCCTGCCGGGTCAGGGCCGCGCTGAAGGCGTGGACGGCGGCGGTGTGCCCGACGTTGCGGAGCAGCTGGCGACTGCGGGCGCCGGCGACGGTGCGCCAGGTCAGCGGGCGTTCGGCGTCCAGGGGCGCGGCGCTCCAGCGCTTCCTGGCCGCGCCCACGGCGGCGCGGTCCCGGCGGGCCAGCAGGGCCAGCCCGCGATCGGTCAGGGCCAGGCGGCGGCCGGCGGCGGGGACATGCGTCGCCAGGCCGAACGCCGCGAGCCTGGTCAGCAGTTGCGACACCCGCGCCGGCGAGACCCCCAGCAGCCCCCGCAGGTCGTCCCGGCTGATCCAGGGCCAGTCGGCGAGCAGGTCGAGGACGCGCTTCTCGGCGGGCTTCAGCCGGACCGGCAGCAGCCAGTCCGGCGCGTCGTGGTCCGGCGCGTGCCGCTCGATGTCCTCGGGCACGGTCGCCCGCGTCGGCGCCGGCTCGGCGGGCAGCGCGCCGCCCGGGTCAAGGGCGGCAAGCGCCGACCGCAGGTCGAGGGTTACGCTGACGGTGGGGGGATGCCAGACGAGACGGTCAGGGTCGGCCCAGGCCACGTCCTGCTCCAGGGCCAGGAGTGCCGCCAGCGGGGCGTCCGCCAGCCGCCGGCGGGCATGGCGCAGCCGCACCGCGTCAGGCATGAGCAGGAGGACCCCGCTGAGGCGCGGTCCCTCACGGAGTCGCCAGAGCCGCTTGGCGAAGCCGGTCCGGTCGGCCGTGCGGCCCTGCCGGATCACGCCGACGGTGCGCCGGTCGGGCAGCGTGACGGCGGCGTCCAGGGGCAGGGCCCGGTACCAGCGGATCCCCGCGGCGCCCTGCAGGGCGGCGATGGACGCCGCCAGCCGGGCGATGACCGCCACGGCGTCGAGCCGCGCCAGCAGGATGCGCCGCCACTGGGCGGAGACGGGGTAGGCGCGGAGCACCTCGTCTACGCCGATGCCCTCCGCTTTGGCCAGCCGTTGCAGGCCGGCGGCGGTGAGATAGCAACGCCGCGTGGTCCGCAGCCGGTCGGTGGCGTGGGGGAGAGACGCCGCCAGTCCCCGGCGCTCCAGGGCGGCCACGGCGTCGTAGGCGGAGCGGTCGGACATGCCGGCTACGGCGGCCAGTTCCAGCCGGTCGAGGAAGGGCGTCGCGGCCAGCCGTCGCAAGGCCTGGAGACGCCGCTTCCCGGAACTCACGGACCCTTGCCGGTGGGTCCGCGGTCGGTGCCCACCTTCGCGTGCGCGGGGGTCCGGGAGCGGCGCCTGCGCCGTTTGGGGGCCTTGGGCGCGGCCGGCGTCTCCGGCGGGACGCCGCCCGTCGTCAGGCCCGCCAGTTCCGCCCGGTACCGCTCCACCCGCTGCTGCGACTCCGGGTCCGCGACGGCGAGCTCCGTGGCCCTGGTGGTGTAGCCCGCGGCGGCGGCGCGGATGCGGGCGGCGGTGTCGGCATCGCCGGGCTCGGGTTTGCGCACCAGCATCGAGAAGGCGGGCAGCCGCTCCGTGCCCACCGTGGCCCGCACGTAGCAGTGGTGCACCGGCAGCGACGTGACGTCGTCCTCGGACACCCGGTCCTTGCCCAACTCCCAGACCAGCTGGCGGGCGTCGGCCCCGGCCACCTGAAAGACGGCCAGGCAGCCGACGTTGGCCAACAGCGTGTCCCGCAGGGTGCGGGAGAGATCGTCCAGCTTGGCCAGGCTCTGGGTGGCCAGCACGAAGCTGGCCCCGAACTTGCCCAACTCGCTGAGCATCGACTCGTAGTCCACGCCGGGCATGGCCTGCAGCTCGTCCACCACCACCAACACGCCGCGCCGCTGGTCGGGCGGCCGGCGGCCCTGCTCGCGGATCACGGCGTCCACCAGGTTGAGGAGCGACGCGCCGACCAGGGCGGCCACGTCCCGGCCCGCCGTGCCCTGGGCGGTCGAGACCAAGAGCACGCCGCCGTCCAGGATCACCCGGCGCAGGTCGATCGTGGAGCGCGACTGGCCCAGGATGGCGCGGGCGCGCTTGGAGGAGGCGTAGTAGGAGAGGCGGGTCTGGACCGGGGCCAGCGCCTCGGCCCGGTACTGGCGGTGCCAGGACGCAAAGTCCCGCGCCCACCACTCCAACAGGTAGGGGTCGCTGACCTTGGCCAGCACGCCGCCGCGAAACTTCCCGTCCCCAAGCAGCCGCAGCCCGTCGAGGATGGTGTACTGGTCGCCCGCGTCCGTGGCGGGGTGCGCGTTGGCCTCGTGCAGGCTCTTGACCAGCTGCTCCAGGATGGATTGCATCCGGGGACCCCACTGATCCCAGAGGCCGCGGGCGATGCGCACCACTGAGTCCGCCGTGCGGTCGCGGTCGGCGAAGACGCGCGTGTCGAGCAGGTTGATGCCGGGCGCGCCCGTGGCGTCGGCCAGATCGACGAGGCGCACCGTATCCACGAGGTCCTCGGGGACCTGGGCCAACAGGCTGTCCACCAGGTCGGCGTGGGGGTCGATCACGACGATGGCGTCGCCGTCGCGCCCGGCGGCCTTTTCGCGCAGCTTGTGCGCGACGAGGTGGTGCATGAGGGTGGACTTGCCCATGCGGGTGCGGGCCACGTAGAAGTGGTGCCGGCGCAGCAGGTCGGCGGGGAAGCGGATCGGACGGGGGCTGCCCGCCGTGGTGGCGCCCACGTGGGCGCCGCCCCTGACGCCGCGGGCCGTGGGGATGAGCGCCCGGGCCCCCGACCGCTCCACGAGGGGCGTCTCGTCGTTGGCGCTCGGCGGGTGCCACAGCGACGCCGCCTCCCGGACGCCGAGGACGCTGCGCCGGCCAAAGAGGCCCGGACCGGCCGGATGCAGCAGCGACGGAGTGGGCGCGCCGGGCCGAACGTCGCTCGCCATGAAGCACGCGCCGGCCGGGTTGTCGTAATGACCGTAGGCGGCGACCACCGGCGCCACCACCTCCTGCGCGCGCTGGCGTTGGTCCCCCGGCGGCAGGATGGCGACGACGTGGACCTCAGCCTCGAAGGCGACGCGGGAGACTTTTTCCTGGATCAGCCGTGGGTCGTACGGGCGGGTGCGCGCCCGCTGCCAGCGCTGCCAGGCCCAGCTCGTCAGGGCCAAGCCAGCGACGACGCCGGCCCCCACCGCAACCGCTGTTCCAGTCTCGCCGGCCTGGACCCAGAGGTAGCCTCGGAAGGCCGCCAGCGCCACGACGCCGAGGACGGCCATGGTCACGCCGTCGGTGTGCAGGGGCTTGGTCTGGTAGGTATAGGCAGGGTCCTGGCGCGCCGCGCTCGGCTGCTGGTGGGCCTTGGCCAGATGGGGCGTCGACCAGTCGGGACCCAGGGAGCGCAGCAGGAGTCGGGCTACGACGCGCTCGCCGGGGCGCAGGGCTGACAGTGCGCCCAGGAGGGCGATGAGCGGGTCCGAGCCCGGGTCCAGCAGGTCGTCGTCGCGGAAGACCCGCAGCGGCACGTACTCGGGGCCGCTTGCCCGGAGGGTCGTGGACCACGCCTGCTCGCCCTCCGCGAGGCGCAGGGGGTCCTGCGTCGGTGGAATCTCGCGGATGCGGGCCTGCGGATAGTGCGCGGCGATTTGGCCCCGCACCACCGCGTCGTCGCGGCAGCGGGCCATGAGCGTCACGCCGTCGGCGTCCCCCGCCAGTTCCAGGGCGAAGGGTTCGGGCACCGCAATGGACTGGAGGAAGTTCTCCACGCCCAGCAGGGTGCGCTCGCCAGTGCGCGGCGGCGTCACCGCCAGCAGGGCTGGCGCCGGCGCGGCGCGCTGGCGACCGAACATGATCGTCAAGGGATGGGATGGCATGGTGCGATGCCTGCCTTTCGTCGTCTGCGCCTCGGTGAGATGTCGTGCCGCGCCCCGCGTCGGTCGCGACGGGTATGCGGATGAGCGCCGGTCGGCCTAGCCGTGCCGGTCGGGCCGCCACTCGATGACCTCGCGCTCTTCGGGCGTGGCCTCGACGCGGATGGGAAAGCGCCCGCCCTTGGCGAGGAGCAGGCCGTCGCCCCTGGGGCAGGACAATAGCCAGCGTTGCAGGTCCTCCGGCAGGTCGAAGGCGTCGCCGATCGTGTCGATGGCCGCCGCGTCCTGCTGGAGCAGCAGCTTGAAGGCCGCGTTCTGGAGCAGGGCGCGTCCCGAGTGCCCCGTGATGAGCTGGGACGGATCCTCGCTCAAGAGGTCCTGGACGTCCTGGGTGATGAACTGCAAGCCCAGGCGGTGCTTCCGGGCCCGCTTGGCCATCGAGACCATGAAGGCGGCCCCCTCGGGGTGCTGCATGATCGACCACACCTCGTCCACCACCAGCAGGCGGGGCTTGGGGTCCTGCGCGGCCGCCGCCCACACCGTTTCGGTGCACACCATGGCGGCGGCGGGCCGCAACTCCGGCTCCAGGAGGCGCAGGTCGAAGACGGTCACCAGCGCCTCGGTGGCGAGCAGGTCGTCGCCCTCGTCGGCGAGCAGATGCCGCAGACTGCCGGTGGCGAAGGGCCGCAGCAGCGAGGTGAGGCCGTCATCCCCGTCGCGTTCCAAATAGGCGTAGAAGTCCTTGAAGCCGGTGCGGGTTCGGGGCTCGGCGTAGTAGGCGGCCAGGGCGTGGTCCAGGGCGGCTCGCCGCTCGGCGCCCAGCCGTTCGCCGATCATCACCTCGATGAGGCGGCGCAGGCTGCCGATCCTCTGGAGCAGCTCCTCGCTATCGCCCCGCTCGATGACGAAGGGGTTCATGCCCTGGCCGGGGACGCCGGGCGACAGCACCCGCCCGCCCGCCGTGCGGGCCAGGTCGGCGTACTCGCCCTCGGGATCGATCACGTAGGCGACGACGCCGCGGGCGATGCCCCGCAGCACCCCCAGCTTGGTGGCGAAGGACTTGCCGCTGCCGGAGCGGGCCAGCACGGCGGTGTTGGCGTTGAGATGCGTGCCGTCGAAGGGGTCGTAGACCACCGGCGCGCAGGCCCGCAGGTCGATGCCGTACAGCGTCCCCCGACGGGTGTCCAGGTCGGGGGGCGCGAAGGGATAGAGGCGGGCCAGCGACGAGGTGTCCAGGGTGCGCCACGCGCCGACGGCGTTGAGGCCCAGGGGCAACGTGGACAGGCGACCCTCCCGCTGGCGGAAGGTCAGACCGTCCAGCTTGCCCAGCGTGGCGGCGACATGGGCTCGCACCCGTTGGGTCGCCGCCTCGAGGGCCGCCGCGTCCGGCGCGTGCAGGGTGATGGCCAGCGACGAATGGAAGAGCCGCTCCCGGCCGCGTTGCACCGCGTCGCGCAGTCGCGTGACGTCCTCCAGCGCGATCGCCGCCTCGGGGGCCATGGTGCGGCCCCGGCGCAGCGACCATGACTGCGCCGACTCGAAGCGCACCTTTTGCCACTCCAGGGTCCGGGCCGCCTGCGCGGCGGGGATCGGCCCCAGGTGGAGGGACAGGTCCAGGGACGCCCCGGTCGCCATGAGGCCCCGGAGGAAGCCGGGCGCGAGCGTCCGGGGCCAGTGGCCCAGATGCAGCGAGCGGGTCAGGTGGTCCCCGACGCGGATGTCGCGACGGTTGATCTCGACCGCCGCGGGCGCGTCCTCGTCCGTCCCCGTGGGGGACCCGCCCAGGGTCGAGGCCACGAGCAACATCCGCAGGGGACGGCCCGTCAGGGGATGGACGGACAGTCCGGCGCGCGCCAGCAGCCCACGCAGCTCGTCCACTCGCTCGGCTTGGCAGACGGCGTAGAAGCGCCGGTCCAGGACCCCGTCCCGAGTCTCCAGGTCCTTGAGGAGCCGGTGCAGCGAGTCGGCGGCGGCGTGGGCGCGGGCGGACAGGTCCGCAGGCCGGGCGTCCCGCAAGGCCGTCCGCAGACCGCCCAGCACGGGCGGGTGCTGTCGCACGAGCAACTGCGTTGGGAAGTCCAGGGCGTTGAGGGTCCCGGCGAAGGCGCCCAGCTTGGGCTCGTCCAGCTCCAGCCCCATCACCTCCAGCACGCTGACCTTGAATCCGTCGGCCCGCACCAGGCCGTCCGCCTCCACGTGGGAGAGCAGGAAGCCCTGGGCCAGGGGGAGCGGCGGCTTGGGTGGGGCCTCCGCGGATCCTCGGCGGTGGACGCGGCGGGCGCGGGCGGCCAGCCGTTGCAAGTTCGTACGTCGTGGGTTCACGGTCGTCGCCTCCTCGGCGTTATGGGATGGGGACAATGCCGCGCAGCAGCGCGAGCGCCACGCCCTTGGCCGACAGCACGAGCACCAACCCCACGACGGCTCCCAGCACGGCGCTCCTGGCCCTGCCGGCGTCGCGTCCCTCAGCGCCCTCGACCATCAGGACGACGCCCGCCCAGACGATGGCGAAGAGGCAGCAGCCGCTCGCGGCGTAGGCCATCGCGGTCAGGACCTCGTTGAGAGCCTGGAGCATCGCCTGCTCCTCGGCCGGCGCAGCGCCGAGCACGGCGAGGGCACGGCTGGGGTCCGGCTGAAGTCGTGCCGGCCGACTCACCACGGCCACCGCCAGCCGAGGAGGTCGAACAGCCGCCTGACCTCCGGGTTGCTGAGCGGCGTCTGGGCGGCGGGCTCGGGGTCCGGCGGGAGTGCCGGCAGGTTGAGGGCCTGATAGGGGGCGTCGGACCCGACGCTCAGCGTGAGGGCCAGCGCTTCGCGCCGGTCCAGGGTCATGGGCGCGCGTTCCACCACCTCCGCTTGTACGTGCTCCGGGTGGATGATGGTCAGGGTGACGTCGCGGTGGACGCTGGCGCTGGAGATTGCGAGGTCTGCCGAGACCGTGTGCTGTGTCGTCGTTCCGTCGGCGTGAGACACCGTCACCGTCTCGCTGACGGTCTTGCTGGTCCCGGGCCGCTCAAGGTGCACCGTCTCGGTGCGTGCTTCGGTTCGCTCCGGGTGGTGAGTGAGCAGCACCAGCGGCGGGAGGGCGATCCTGAGCGTCGCCTGCAGATCGGCCGCCAGCGTCACCCGGTGGACCGTTCGGCCCGCCGCCACCGGCAGCCGGACCCGCGTCTCGCCATCGGCGACGAACGACGCGCTGGCGCGCGTCCCGCCGCTCGTGAGGGCGACCGTCCCCGTGATGTCCGTGATCTCGGCGTCCCTCGCCACCGTCACGCTCTGCGCGTGGTGGCCGTCGGACATGGGGAGGTCCACGAGTTCCTCAATGATGGCGACGCAATCGGAGACCAGCACGCCCTCGATGCCGCCCGGCTTCCAACTCAGGGACACGACGCGGGCGTCGCAGATATCGCCCTCGACCACGGGGAGTGGATAGGGCAGCTGCGGCCCTTTCAGGGTCACGGCCCCCGCCTGACCCCTCGCGTCCTCCCAGGCAAATGCGAGGGATGGCGCGGCGCCCGCCAGGGGCAGGTGGTAGACGATGCGCTCGCCCTGTGCCAGCGAGGCCATGCCGGTGAACGACGGCTGCCGACGGTCACCGTAGGCCCGCACCCGCAGGTCCAGGTCGGTGGCCGCCCGCAGGGTGACCGTGGCGCGATCGTCTGTCACCTGAAGCTCCTCGACGAAGAGCCGCCGTCCGGGAACCGGCGCGGGCATCTCGAACTCGATCTCGTCCTGCCAGGGCTCCTCGGCCAGCGCCACGGGCGGGACGGTCAGCGGCGCCGCCGCCAGGACGGCGATGGCCAGGGCGATGCCCCACCAGCCCGTTCGACGTTTCGCGTCCCGGGTCGCCGTGGTCTGGCCGTGCCCGGGCGTGCGCCGCAGCTTTCGCCACCGCTTGCCGAACCATGCGCGGGGCCGCAGGCGCCGCCGTTCTCGGCGGCGCGGCTTGCGCTTGCGTCGATGGCGGAGGCCGCGCCGGGCTCGCCGTGCCAGGAGCCGGAGCCGCTCCGACGCGGTCGGCGGCGGCGGGGGCGCCTGGCGGCGCAGCAGCTGGGCCTGGGTCCCCGCGTAGCGTCGCGGCCCCAGCCAGAACCGCAGCAGGTCGGCTGCGACCAGCGGCAGCCGCCGGCCCCCGATCCTGCCCGCGACGGCCGTCAGGCCGAGCAGGCCCAGGCCGACGGCGATCGCCAGGCGGACTTCCGCGGAGCCGACGGGCACGACGCGGTAGGCGCCGTAGGCCAGGGCGCCCACCGCCGTCAGCGCCACGATCTGCGGGAACGTGAACCACAGCAGGACGCGGTCCTCGGCCTGCACGTGGGTCGGGACTTCGTGTTCGTTCATCGCTGTTTGCTCCGGTGTGTCTTCCTCCGGCCCCACCGCCGCCTAGCCGCCGTTGGTGGAGGGCGCGGGGGTGATGGGGGCGGGCAGGCTGGGCGTCACCGTCGGGCTCACGACGGCGTTCATCACCAACCCGACGATGCCGTAGGCCACCATCGCCAGCACGATGCCCGCGACGGCGGTCAACATGGCGCTCTTGCCGCGCTCCATCTGGTGGGGCGCGCCGGAGGCCGTCAGGTACAGGTAGGCCCCGTAGACGAAGAAGCCGACGCCCACCGCGCCGACGACGCCCAGCAGGATGCCGACGAGGTTCGAGATGGTCTGGGTCAGTTGTGCCATGCGTGTGTCTCCTGTTCGTTGCCGAGTGTTTCCTCACTCGCCGTTCCGTCCGTCGCGTGCTCGCTTCGCGTGCCGCCGCGCTACTGGCTCATCGCGCCTCCTTCCGCGGGTGGGAGGTGGACGCGATCGCCCGCCGTGGGGCGTCGTGGGTGGTTACTCATGGGCGCTTCGGGGTGCTCCGCCGCCCCCGCCACGGCCCGACGGGGTGGTCGTCTCCGCCGCCGAGCGGACGCCGCCGGCCGCGCCTGACGCCAGGCTCGATCCCGCCAGCGCCGCGCCCGCCGCCGTCCCGGCCGGGCCGCCGGCGGTTCCACCGGCCAGCATCCCGACGGCCCGGGCGGAGCGGACGATGTTCCCGGGCAGGGACATCCCGAAGTGGAGGGTGCGCAGCCAGGCGTCGAAGGTCCCCGCGTTGCCCAGCAGCGTCGGCACGCGCGTCGCCAGGTACACGAAGGCCAGCGACAGCAGCAGCTTCCAGATGAGGTCCTGCACCGGCTCGAAGGCGGCGATGCCCGCAAACTCCTGCAGGAACCCGAAGCCCAACGCCAGGGCGATCAGTTGCACCGCCTGCTGGAACACCGTCGTCATGAAGGTGCGCAGCCAGTGCCGCCCCCAGCCCGCCGTGTGCGGCAGGATCCACAACCCCCACGTGATGGGCGCCAGCGCCAGCAGGAGGTCGATGAGGGCCAGCCGCAGGAGCATCTGCACCACCACGTAGAGGACGAACAAGCCGTAGATCAGATAGAGCAGCGCCAAGAGGACGGCGAGGCCCACGCTCCCGGCCGCGACGGCGGTAAGCAGCGTCTCGGCCGAGGCTCGGAGCAGGTCGGCGGCGGTGACGTCGAGCGACGCGGCGATGAAGCCGGCGACGGCGTGGGCCACGTCGATGACCAACGCGCACCACCACAGCGACGTGGCGGCGGCCACCAGCCCCAGGACCAGCCGGGGCCCCAGGTCCCGCCAGCCCGTCTGCGGCTGGCCCAAGTGCTCGCTCATGATGAGGCTCAGCCCCAGCCAGCCCAGGATGACGACCAACGCGCCGGAGGCAATGGCCCAGACGACCATCCACGCCTGCCGGACCAATGCGTGGTCGTAGGTGAGCTCGGCGGGCGTGCCGGTGAAAACGTCGCTCATGCCGTCGTCATTCCGCTTCGCAGGTGGCGGCGTCCGCGCCGCTGGCGCGCTCCACCACGCCGCAGAGGGTCCCGTGGACCCCCTCGATGACCCAGTGGGCGAAGGCCCTGGCCCAGCGCTCCGGGTCCAGGGCGCCCAGCACTTGGTCCCACAGGCCGGTGGGCTGATACACCGGAATCACGGCGTGGAAGGCGTGAGGCGTTCCGCCGCCGTCGTCCACCAGCAGGACCAGGAGATAGGTCTGCTCGGGGTCAAGCGCGGGCTGCTCGTCCAGCACGGGGTACTCGAAGCTGTACTCCCAGCCGTCGGCCCGCCGCGTGGCTCCGCCATGCACCTGATACACGCTCGTGATCCAGGTGCCGCTGTCGGGGTGGCGCACGCCGTAGTGAAGAACGTCGACCGCTTGGCTGAAGAGGGGCCGCGCGATGAAACGTCCGTCGTCCTTGCGTTCGATGGGATCCCGGTGCTCGTTGACGAGGGTCAGGCCCGCACCGGGCGGGTCCTGGGCCAGGGCGGGGGTGCTCGACGGGATCGCCAGCAGCGCCGCCACCAGCAGCGCCGTGGCCAGCGGCGCTATCAGCCGCTTGGCCCCCGTATCGAGGACGGGGCGGGCGCTCCTGAGCCTGCGGGTCGATTGCCGTGCCAACGCGCTGCCTTTGCGGTGATGGAGTCGTCAGTTGCTGCCATCGAGTCTGAAGAGCCGCGCGGCTCGACGTAATGGCTTGTGAGGGGGGCCTGCGCGCAGGCCCCCCTCACAGGGTCTGCACGTGTGCGGACGCCGCGTGATGTCATGGGGGTGTACAGAGAAACGAGGAACGTTGCAGAAATGCACGTGGGTCGTGGCCCAGGTGTACCCGGGCGCAATGCGAGCGGCGGGCTGCATGCCGGCAAGTACGGCGGCATAAGGCTCGGTTGCAGCGGATATTGCACAAGTGCAGGTGGCGTCAGCCGGCGGGCGTGGCTCTGGCCAGGTGCCAACGCGAGCCAGCGGGGCGGACGACGGACAGTGGGATGAGTGGCCAGCCCCCGACCGAGACGGACGCGCAGCTCCTGGAACTACTCGGCGACCTGGTGCGGGCCGAGGGCCGGCTCAAGGCGGCGCACGCGCTGGGCGTCAACTACCGCACCCTGGTCAGGGCCATCGAGTCGGGCCAGCTGTCGCGGCGCATGCGCGACGCCCTGGAGCGGCGGCGGCTGGCCGAGGGCGAGGCGACAACGGCCCAGCAGCGGGACGAGAGGCAGGCCGTGGCGCAGCGGATTGCGGAGCTGGATGCGCGGCTGACGGCGGTGGAGTGCGAGCGGCGCGGTCCCGATGACGGCGGGGGTGAGCGGCGGGCGGTGGAGGCGCTGACCCGCCGGGTGGCGCGGCTGGAGCGGGGCCATGGAACGGTGACGGCCACCGGCCCCGAGGCCCCGGAGCATCAGCGGCGATGGGCGGTCGATGACCCGAGCCGTGTCGGCGTGGTCACCGCAGACCCTCACCCGGGCGAAGAAGCGTCCTACGGTCCGGGGATGCCGCTGGTGGCGGAGTGGCGGCGCCTGACCCGGCAGCGCGGGGACGGCACGAAGCTCGACCAGGTGAAGACCCGCGAGCGGATCATGGCGTTGGAGATCGCGCTGATCGAGGAGTACGAACTGACCCTGCCGCCGGACACGGACCCACTGCACCCGTCCCAGCGGGAGGGCTATCTGCGCTGGCGTCGACGGGCGTTGGCGGACCTCCAGACGGAGCGGATGCGGCGCGAGTTGCTGCGCTGGGTGCGCCGGGTCCTCACCCTGGGCCTGTGGTGGCGGTAGGTCGCCGGCGGCGGGTTGGCGCGGGCGTATCTGGGTCCGCGCCATTGGCGCTGCAGCGGAGCAAGCATTTGGGGGTGGGAGCCTCCCACCCCCTTCCATCCACCCCTGCGGCCCGCCATACTGAGGGCAGTGTCAGGTTTTTCCAGCGTTTCCCGCCTTAGAAACCTGGGGGTCCTGTCCCTGCGCCCGGGACTGACCGCGGCGGATTGAGCCTCGCTCTCCGCCCGGTTGCCCACGAGGGATACGCCACAGCGGTCGGCGTGTGCACGGCGACCGCTCGACGACCGTGGTCGGCGTGCGCCATGCGCGCGGACCGTCGTCCCATGCCTGCGGCGCGGCTTCGCATCGTCGGGCCGCAGCTTCCCGACGCGCCTACTTCCGAGGTCGGGGTCGGCCGGCCGCCCCACGTTCCCGTAGCTCCGCCGGGCCAGCCGCTCCTGCCCTAGACCCCGGCCGAGGCGCGTCGGCGTCTGCTCCCACGCCGCGCCCTGCGTCCCGCATCCAACCGGAGGCGGCGTGCGTCCCGCGTCCACCCATCCATCACCCATGCCCCGCGTCCCGGATGCCGCGCGGCGCGACACCCACGGAGGTGCACCGGCTCATGCAGCAACGAGTTCAGACGAGAAACGGGCGACACGCGCCCACCAGTGAGGAGGATCCAATGACGACGGCAGTAGCAAGCCATCGACCACCGATGGCAGACCCTCGGCTCCACCCGGACCGGCAGGCGAACCGGGGGATGGCGGTCACGGGCACGGTCACGGCTCAGGCCCCGGCTCAGCGCGTGGCCGGCGCCATCCACGACGCCCGACGGCGGCGGCAGGCGGGCGACCTGGACGAGGCCCTGGCCATCCTCGCCGGGCTGGACGTGGCGCGGGCGGCGACGCCGGAGGCGCGCTGGGCCTACGCCGAGTGGCTGGACGTGGCCCGGCGGCGCGTTGGCGGGCACCCGGCGTGGCTCTACCGCCCCGGCACGGGCCGGGCCGCGGTGCTCGTGCCCAGGACGGACGGCGCCCTGCAGGTGGTGGCCGTGCTGGGGATGCGCTGGCCGCCTGGCAAGGTCGTCTCGCGGCGCAGCCTGCGGGGCCTGAAGCCGTTGCGGAGCGGCGCGCCGTGATCGGGGCCAGCGCGCCGGTGGACATTCCGGCGCTCAAGCGCCGCCACCCCCTGGGCGACGTGGTGGAGGCGTCGGGCGTGCGGCTGCGCGGCCGAGGCCGCGTCCGCCAGGGCGTCTGCCCCTTCCACGCCGAGACCCAGGGCAGCTTCACGGTGTACGCCGACTCGGACCGCTGGTACTGCTTCGGCTGTGGGGCGGGCGGCGACGTGCTGGACTTCATCCAGCGGGTCGAGGGGCTGACCCTGCCCGACGCGATCCGGCGGCTGGACGGGGGCCACCGGCCTGCGGCCGGGACCGTCGCTCGTCCGGCCCACGCGCCGCCCACGTCCGCCGCGTCACCGCCCCGCGACGTGGCGCTGCTGACGGCGGCGGCGCGGTTCTACGCCGGTCAGTTGCGGCGTCATTCGGAGGCCCGGGCGTACCTGGCCTCCCGGGGCGTCGGTCGTGATGCTGCCGCCCGCCTGGGTCTCGGCTATGCGCCGGGCCACGGGCTGCGGCAGGCCTTGGCGGCGGTGGGATTCTCGGAGCGGCGGCTCAGGGCGTCCGGGCTGTTCACCGCACGAGGCGCGGAGCGGTTCGCCGGGATGGTGGTCGTCCCCGAGGTCGCCGGCCGACGCGTCCGCTGGCTCGCGGGGCGAGCGGTCGACCCTGACCGCTCGCCCCGGTTCCAGGCGCTGCCCGGCCCCAAGCCGGTGCTTGGGCGTGGGCGGTGCGGCCCCGCGCCGCCCTGGCTGGTGCTCGCCGAGGGCCTCTTCGACTGGCTGGCGCTGGCGCAGTGGGGCCTGCCCGCCGGCGCCGCCCTGGGCACGCAGGGCATGGCGCGGGTTGCCGCTGCCCTGCGCGGCTGCCCCAGGGTCTTCCTGGCCTTCGACGCGGACGCCGCGGGCCTGGCGGCGGCCGCGCAGCTTGGGGACCTGCTGGGGCGCCGGGCGGCCGTGGTGACCCTGCCCACGGGCGTCGGCGACGTGGCCGAGCTGGCGGCCCGTCCCTATGGTCGCGCCGCCTTCCTCCACCAGCTCGGGCGGGCGGCGCACGCCGCCAGGTAGCGCGCCACCACCGCACGCGCACGCCGCCCGCGGCGCGGCCTCGCCCCCGATTTCTGCTTGCGGGACTCCACCCCGCCCCATTCGTTGCTCCCACCCACCACGCAAGGAGGGCCTATGCCCACAGCCCGACGGCGCATGCTCCGTCTTCGATACGGAGCGTGCGCCGCGCACGGGCGTCCCAGCGGACGCCCGCACCGATAACGCCGCCACACGCCGTGGCACACCGCACAAAGGAGACCTGCCATGTCACATGGCATCCACACGAACGGAACCACCACCAGCGTCCAGACGGACGCCGCGATCGACACCGACCGTGGCCCCGGGTCCGACACGGGCCACGATCTGTTCTGGGACAGCCTGCCCCCGGCCGTCATCACGGCGCTGGAACAGCCGCTGGACCCCGGCCTGGTCTCGCAGCGCAAGGGCCGCGCCGGCAGGACCTACGACTACCTCGAGGGCCACGTGGTCATCGACCAAGCCAACCGCATCTTCGGCCACGGCGGCTGGGGCTACGAGTTGGCTGGCGACGTGACCCTGCGGCAGATCGAGCTCGTCGATCCCTCGACCGGCGAGGTAACGCGCACCCACGCGTACAGCGCCCCCGTGCGAGTCGCCGTCCCCGGCGCGCCGCCGCGCACCGACGTCGGCTTCCACGCGGTGGCCGACGAGACCGTCGACGGGCATGAGACCGCCTGCAAGGGCGCCGTCACCGACGGCCTCAAGCGCGCCCTCCGCAGCTTCGGCGACCGTTTTGGCAACGGCCTCTACGGCGCGTCGGCGACCGGCGCGGGACAACCCACGCCGTCGGCGATCGGATCGCCGCGCCCTGCGGCTGTCCGCGCGCGAGACGGCGGGCCGGCGGGCCCTGTCCCGGTCAACGGCCGCGACGAATCCTCAACGCGGACCCTGCGCGCGCGGCTGGTCGAGCTCGGCGTCGCGCAGGGCTTCGACGAGCCACAGGTGCGTGCCGCCGTGCAGCGCCGGACGGGCCGAGACCTCGACGACCTGCCGGCGTCCGAGTTGACGACGCTCGTGGAGGCCGCGGACCGGAAGCTCCAGCAGACGCGGCTTGCGCCGGCGGCCTGAGCCCAGGCCGTCCGACGCACCCGACATCAGTGCGGGGCCGACTCGTCGGAGTCGGCCCCGCGTCCTACTTAAGGAGGAGGACACGACATGACGATGCACACGTCCCCCGTGGCGACCACGGGGTCGGTACCCGACGCTGACGCGCGAGCGGACGTCTATGCCCGACCCGCGGCTCGCGTCGACGCGGACGGGACGCTGGAAGTCCGAGCGTCGGCGGTCGGCGCCTGCCGTCGCGCGCTCTGGTATGCGGCGACCGGCTATCAGCCGACCAACCCGCCGACTGACGCGGCGCTGACGGTCATGGAGACCGGGAATGCCCTGGAGCCGGTGGTGCTGCGCGCGATGGCGCGGGCCGGCTGGACGGTCACCCCCGCCGACCCGTCCGATCCCCAGCCGGCGTCGATCCGGATCGACCCGCACCTCGTGGTGACCGGTCACCCGGACGCCACGGGCCGGAGACCTCGGTCGCAGGACGCCACGGGGCCCGCGACCCGGACCCCGGCGTCGATGTTCCTGTTCGAGGACGACCCTCCGGCGCTCGGCGACGAGCTGATCGTGGAGGTCAAGACCCGGGGGCCGGAGGCCTTCAAGCGCTGGCGCACCCTGGGCGCGGAGCGCAGCCACCCGACGGCGGTGGCGCAGGCCGCGGTCTACACCCTCGGGACCTTCGGCCGCGTGCGCGACGCCGTGATCGCCACCATGGACACGGCCAGCCGCAGCTGGGATTACGAGGTCATCCCGGCCCGTCGGGTGGCGCAGGCCCTTGAGCGGGCGTGCGCCTGGCTGAATCCGCTGGGCACGCACTACGCGGTGCACGGGACCGATCCCGACGCGCTGCCGGCGCGGGACTTCGCCGCCGGGAGTTGGCAGTGTCGGAGTTGCCCCTTCCTGGCCAGGTGCCTGCCGGGTGCGGAGGCCGAGGCCACGGCGGACGCCGTGCCCGAGGTCGACGACGCGGCGGTGAGCGCCGCGGACGCCCAGGCGGCGGTGGCGGCGTACGCGGCGGCCCGGGACGCCCTGAAAGACCCTGAGCGTGACAAGCGCGCGGCGCTCGACACGCTCAAGGCCTGGATGCGTCGGCAGGGGGCGGCCAAGACGACCATCGCCGGCCACACGGTCAGCCTGGTGCAGTCGAAACGCTACGCGGTGGACCACCGCAAGCTCAACGCGCTCCTCGATCCGGCGACCCGCGCCGAGATCGTCACCGAGCGCGCGTCGGAGTTCGTGCGGGTCAACTAGACGCTCCCGTCACGGAGCGCAACCCGGGGCCGCGCCCGAGGAACGGGGCGGCCCCGCTGGTTTCACCATCGAGCGCGGCAGGACCGCGCGCCAGCACTCCCAAGGAGGAGCGCAATGTCGAAGACCATCAACCGCGTCGAACTGCTGGGCCGGGTCGGCGCCGACCCGGAGATGCGCCACACCCAGAGCGGGACCGCCGTCGTCCAGCTGCGGCTGGCCACCGACCGCCGTCGCCAGAACGGCGAGACGACGGCCGACTGGCACCAGATCGTCGTCTGGGGCAAGCAGGCGGAAGCGGTCGCCCGGTACATCGGGAAAGGCGCCCGCATCTACGTGGCGGGGCGCCTCGTCCAGCACGCCTGGGAGGCCGACGACGGCCAGCGCCGCCAGCGCACCGAGGTCCACGCCCAGGACGTCATCTTCCTGGACTCCCGCGGCAGCGGCACGCCGGCGCCGACCGACGGCGACGACCTGCCTTTCTAAGCGGTCAGGACCCACCCACCGCTCGTCGCCCGACCGGCGGGCGCACCACGGGGCCGCTCCCATCGCAGGGGGCGGCCCCGCTCGTGTTTCCACCCCACAACGAAGGAGTTTGACGTGACCCAGACGAAGCGACCCGCGCCGGATACGACGTTGCTGCATGCGCTGCGCAGCAACCTGTCCCTGCTGGGCGAACTGGCCGTGCGCTACGAGATCGAGACGCAGCCGGAGCGGCCCGATGACGATCGGCCCGTCATCACCTGTCCCGAGGACGTGGGGCGGCTGCTGGCGCCGGAGATGGCGCCCCTGGCTCAAGAGCAGGTGCGCGTCCTCCTGCTGAGCACCAAGAACCACGTGGTCGGCCAACGGGTGATCTACCAGGGCACCATCTCGTCGTGCCAGGTCCGTGCGGCGGAGGTCCTGCGGCCGGCCGTGGTGGAGGCCGTGCCGAAGATCATCATCTGCCACAACCATCCCAGCACCGATCCGACGCCCAGCCCGGAGGACGTCGCGCTCACCAGGAAACTGGCGCAGGCGGCCCAGCTGCTGGACGTCGAGCTACTCGATCACGTGGTCATCGGCGGCGCCCAGACGGTCAGCCTCAAGGACCGCGGCCTCATGGCCGCCTGACGCCGGCCCGAGACCCACGCCGCGAGCCCAACCGCGCGCTCGCCCATCCACCCAACCCCGCCCTCGGGGCCTCACGCGGCGGAACCGCTCCGCCGCCCCGTACTCATCCCCCTGATGAAGGAGACCTCTCATGCTGCCGACGCACGCCCTGTCCGGGGACAGTCACCCCCTCGGACCCCAGGACCCCGGATCGAGGCCGGGGCCGACGCTGTACACCATCAACGCCGCGGGCTTCTCGGCTACGGCCGACGCCTTCGCCCGCGACCCCGACGCCGAGAGCCTCTGGTTCCTCTCCATGGTCGGCTCCCAGACCGCCCTCAAGGCCATCTGGGCCTCCCTGCTCAAGCAGCCGCCCGAGGCGGCGCACCTGATCCAAGGCGCCGACGGCATGGCGCTGTCGGGCCGTTACCAGCGCTGCGGCATCCCTCACGAGACGATCGGCACCTGGACCACCAGGATCGCCCGCCTCCCGGTCACCGGCGGCTGGCACGCCCTGGTCTACACCAAGCTGGCCGAGTACGGCTTCGAGCGTGAGGCGTTTCTGCTCCTGGCCCCCAGCGCGGACGCCGCCCCGGCGCTCCACCACCGCTTCCTCGACAAGCGGAGCCCGCTGCCGCTGCACCGCGCCTGGGCGCCCTGGCTGTGGCGGCGGGGCCTGGACACCGGCGAGGTCATCCCGCTCCAGGCGGCGGGCGTCGTCGCCTACCGCTGCCACCCCGACGGGGAGCGGCTGCGGGACGACCTCTCCGCGGCCGTGGCCGCAGGGCGGCTGACCCTGCCTCGGGACGACGGGACGGAGCCGCCCGCAACGGATCGGACACCGACGCACCTGAAAGGAGACCTGGCATGAGACTGGCCGCCCAGGCGAAAGGGGGCTTCTACCCCACGCCGCCCCGAGTCGTCGACCTGCTCGCGGAGCTGGTGCACGCGCCCTCCGGCGCCTACGCCCGGAACCGGGAGACGCTGCGCATCCTCGACCACTGCTGCGGGGCCGGGGAGGCCGCGGCGCAGCTGGCTGACAACCTGCGTCGCCGGGGAACCCTCCCCGTCGAGGCCTATGGTGTGGAATTGCACCGGGACCGGGCGAGCGAGGCGCAGGAACGGATCGACCGCGTCCTCGCCGCCGACCTGTTCCAGACCTCCATCGCCAACCGAGCCTTCGGACTGCTGTACCTCAATCCGCCTTACGATCACGATGCCGAACGGAAGCGGACGGAGCACAGCTTCCTGGTCCACGCGACCCGCTACCTGGCGGACGGGGGCCTCCTGGTCTTCATCGTCCCCCGCCAGCGGCTGACGGTCTCGGCCCGCTATCTGGCCTCGCACTACGGGCGGCTGCAATGCTGGGCCTTCCCCGACCCCGAGCGCGCGGTCTTCGACCAGGTGGTGCTGATGGGCGCCCGCAAAGCGGAGCCGACCGCCGATGCCTACGCCGCGGATCGCATCAGGGCGTGGGCCGAGGGCGCGCCGGAACCGCTGGGACTCTCCCCCTATCCGGTGGTCAGCCCGCCGACCACGCCCGCCGGGGACATCCTCTTCACCACCCGTCGCGTCGATCCGCTGGCGGCGGCGGCCGAGGCCCGTCGATCGGGACTCTGGACCAGCCCGCAGATCACGGACGCGCTCTGGCCCACCGGGGACCACAGGACCCGTCCCCTGATGCCGCTGCGCCGGGGTCACCTGGCCATGCTGGTCGCGGCGGGCTTCCTGGACAATCTCTGTCTGGAGGCCGACGGCCGACGCGTTTTGGTCAAGGGCCGGACCTCCAAGGCGATGGTCCTGGTGGAGACCACCGCGGACAAGGAGATCTACCGCGAGCGGCTGTCGACCACCGTCGTCGCCCTCGACCTGGACGACGGCCGGATCACCGACATCACCGCCTAGACGGCGCCCCCCGGCGTCGCGTCACGAGGCCCCGTCGGCCCTCACGGGAACCGACGGGGCCTCGCGACGTTTGGAAGGAACCACACCACCCCTTCAAGAAAGGAAGGTCGAACGATGCAGCTGACCATGACGCCGCAGGCCTGCTGTCGGTGCGGGCGGCCCATCCGCCCCGGCGAACCCGTCAGGCAGACCGCCTCGGTGGACATCATCGGTGGACGGGCCGTCGCCTCCCCGGTGAGGGTCTCCCACCTCGCGGGCCGCTGCGCCGACGACGCCAGCGCCGCCAACGCGGCCCGCCGGCAGGAGCCGAAGGCCGCGTAGACGGCGGCTACGCACCGCCGCGTCCACAAGGCCCCGCCACCGGCGGGCCTTGCCCATTCAACCACCGCCTGGGGACGTGTCCAGGGAACCCGCCGCGCCGAAACGTCCCCACCGGGGGCGTGGCGCGTCCCGGGTCCCGGCATCGTCCTCCGGCCCCATCGCACGGAAGGAGACTCGACATGAACCTCGGAGCGTTCATCGACACGTACAAGGACGCCATCGCCCAGCGGGTGGTGGAGTCCTACCCGCCTCTGTACCGGCCGTCCGAGATCGGCCACGACCTCCCCCGCCTGCTCCGCTCGCCCCTGGGGGCGCAGGTGGACGCCATCCGCGGCGCGGCCCTCTCGCTGCGGGCGCACCGCGGCACCACCATCGTCGGCGAGATGGGGACCGGCAAGTCCTTCATCGCCGCCGCAGCCGCCCACGCGGCGGACTTCCACCGGGTGTTGGTCCTGTGCCCGCCGCACCTGACCCGCAAGTGGAAGCGCGAGGTGGAGGCGACGGTGCCCGGCGCCCAGACCGCCATCGTCGCCTCCATCACCGACCTGGAACGCCTGCGCCGCTGGAGCGGCGCCGGTCCCTGCTTCGCCGTGATGTCCCGCGAGCGTGCCAAGCTCTCCTACCGCTGGCAGCCCGCCGTCGTCGAGCGCTGGGCCGCCGCCAACGGCCGGCTGGTGCGGGACGAGGAAACCGGGGCGCCGTTCCGCGTCCCCTGTTGCCCGTCCTGCGCCAGCCAGATCGTGGACAAGGATGGCGTGCCGCTGACGGCGCGGGCGCTGGCTCGCCGCAAGCACCGCTGCCAGCACTGCGACGCGCCCCTCTGGCAGGCCGACGCCGCCGGCCCCAAGCGCTACCCGCTCGCCGACTACGTGAAGCACCGGATGAAGGGCTACTTCGACCTGCTCATCGGCGACGAGGTGCATGAGTACAAGGGCCGCGGCTCCGCGCAGGGCATCGCCGCCGGCATCCTCGCCGACGCCTGCGGCACCTCCCTCAGCCTGTCCGGCACCCTGATGGGCGGCTACGCCTCCACGCTCTTCCATCTGCTCTATCGGTTCAGCCCGGAGATCAGGTCGGAGTTTGGGCGCTCGGAGGAGTCGCGCTGGATCGAACGCTACGGCTTCGTCGAGCACACCGTCGGCCGGCCCGATGACACCGCGCTGGAGGACGGGCGCTCAAGCCGCCGCCGGCGTTACCGCAAGGTGATCCGGGAGCGACCGGGGCTGGCGCCTGCGGCGCTCTTCCATCTCATCGGCCACAGCGTGTTCCTCCGACTCGCCGACGTAGCCTCCGGGCTGCCGCCCTACGACGAGCAGGTGCGGCTGGCCTCGATGGACCGCGACCCCGACGCCACGGGCTTTTCCCAGCGGACGGCGTACGTCCACGTCTTCGAGGAGCTGCGCGCCGCCCTCGCCGACGCGCTCTCGACGGGTTCCAAGCGCCTGCTGGCCACCTACTTGCAGACGCTGCTGGCCTATCCCGACGGCTGTACGCGCGGCGAGACGGTGTTCGATCCCAGCACCGGCGACATCCTCGTGCAGGTCCCGCCACTGGCGGAGGACCGCCTCTACCCCAAGGAGCAGGCCCTGATGGACCTGGTGGCCGGTGAGCGGATGGCGGGCCGCCGGGTGCTGGTCTACGCCACGCACACCGGGACGCGGGACATCACCGAACGGATGGACGACATTCTGACCCGGCACGGGTTCCGGGTCGCGGTGATGAAGGCCGCCGCCGTGCCCCCGGACCGCCGCGAGGCGTGGGTGGCGCGGAAGGTCAACGAGGGTGTTGACGTGCTGATCTGCCACCCCCGGCTGGTGCAGACCGGCCTCGATCTGGTGGACTTCCCCACCATCTGCTGGTACGAGACCGACTACTCGGTCTACACCATGCGTCAGGCCTCGCGCCGCTCCTGGCGCATCGGCCAGACGCGCCCCGTCAAGGTCGTCTTCATGGCCTACCGGAACACCCTCCAGGCCGACGCGCTGAAGCTGGTGGCCAAGAAGCTGCAAAGCTCCCTGGCCGTCGAGGGGGAGTTGCCCGAGGACGGCCTGGCCGCCTACGGCGACGACGGCGACGACCTGATGATGGCGCTGGCTCGTCAGATCGTGAATGGGCAGCAGGAGGCCGACGCCGAAACGGTGGAGGCGGTGTTTGCGCACGCGCGGGACGCCGCCGCCAGCGCCGAGGAGTTGCTGGTGGACGATGGCTGGCAGGCGGTCGAGGTCGAGCCGGAGGCCGTCTCGGTCAACGGCAACGGAGCGACCGGCAACGGCCATCACGAAGCCATCGGCCTCGGACCGAGCGTCGAGCTGGTCCCGCACACCGGCCACGCCAACGGGAACGGCCACGCGCCTGTCCCGGTCAACGGCAACGGGGCCGACGGCAACGAGGACGAGGCCGACGAGGGGCAGCCGTCGCTGTTCTCCTGGGCGGAGTTCATGGCTGAGCCGCCGGCGAAACCCACGGGCCGCCGCCGCAAGGCTCAGGCCCCAGCGCGGTCCCTGTTCGAGTGGGCGTTGGAACAGGAGCGGGCGCCGGTCGGCGCGGGACGCTAGATCGAAAACTCGGGAGAGGACACCTAATCCAGGTGTCCTCTCCCGCACGCCCATGTATGCGGCTTTTTTGCGTTTCAGGCAATACGGCTCCCGTGCGGCCATGCTTGGGTCATGTGTGCGGGGGATTTTCGTTGCCGCAAGACTCCGCGAAAGGGTAAAACGATATGTGTAGGGGAACGCACTGAAAGGGACCAGCGATGACGACCGCAGATACCCCGGCGCGACAGCGCAGGCCCCGCGAAGAGGCGGCAAGCCTCGGCAGAGAGATATACGAGCGAGACATCCTGCCGCAGGTCGAAGCCGGCCATCATGGTGACTACGTCGCCATCGATGTTGAGACCGGGGATTGGGCAATAGCCGACAGTGAGGGTGGCGTGGTGGATCGTCTGAGAGCGCAGCGCCCCAGTGCCGTCGATGTCTTGGTCGAGCGAGTCGGATACCGGGCGATTCGCAGCTTCGGGGCCGGGTCCCTGCGGAGGAGGGAATGATCGAAGGGACCGTGAATGCTGCCTATGAAGCGGTGGTGACCCTTCCCTTGCAGGGCCCAGATGGAATGACGCGGGACATCCAGGCCGTTATCGACACTGGCTACACCGGCACCTTGACGTTGCCGACCGCCGTGGTTGCTGACTTGGGGTTGTCGTTTTCGCACATGGGCTGGGCGTTTCTGGCGAACGACGACGTTGTGAGCTTCGATGTCCACGAAGTGATCGTGCTCTGGGACGGCCAGCCGAGACATATCAAGGCCGACGCGACCGGCAGCACCCCACTGGTGGGGATGTCCCTGCTCGACGGGCATGACGTGAGCATCCGGGTGCGTAACGGCGGGCGTGTCCTGATACAGGCTGCGGCATAGCAATGCTAATCGCACGGCGGATCGGATGAGCGAACGATTGGATGTCGCGTACTACTACCCTGCGCCCTATTGGGGCATGGGCGAAGGCGGCTGGGTGAAGTCGCTGCTCCTGTTCTTCGATAAAGTGTCCATCCTGCTGCCGGACTATATGTACGGGCGGCACCGTATCGCCGACCCCGTGTTGGCCGAGCCGCTTGAAGACCAGGGTTTGCTGGAAGTGCTCGAACCTAAGACGTGGATAGACCAAGAGATGGCGAAGAGGCTGGCAGAGGCCGTCAGTGGCCTGCTTGCCAACGGCGTATTCGACGATCTTCCCAAAGCGGACCGTTTCCACGAACTGTCACAGTCCCGCATAGGCTACAGGGCCGACGTTGAACTCGCGGGGTCGTTGGTATCGGAACTCCGGAGGAAAGGGCTTGCTAAACCTAGTGAGGATGGCGTCTCGATTCCGCTGCACCCGACTGTACGCACGACCATCCTCGTCATCCTCGCTCAGCTTGCGCGTTCAGCAGGCAACAGGCAAAACATGTCCGTCCACCCGGCAACTCATGACAGGCGTGCCTTTCAGGACCTGATCGATACGCTTTCGAGAGAGCGAATGCCATCGCGTGACCGGGTCATCGCCTTCGACCTCGAACCCGTCAGCTTCGATTTGGATTTGGTGCCTCTTGACGAACTCCTCCAGTTCCGAACCGAGAATCAGGTTGCACACCGAGCGTATATGCGCGACCTGCGAGGGTTCATGGCTGAGCTTGCCGAGATAGACCTTGCCGAAGACCGAGAGTCCCTTCTCCTACAGCGACGCCAGGAAATCTCCGACGCTGCTCACGAGCTCCAACGCTCTACTCGCAGAGCGTTCGGGAGGAACCTCCCCTCATGGTCTTGCGGGCTTGCTGGAAGCGCTTGGTCGGTCGCCATGGGCGACATATTCGGCGCAGTGCTCTCAATATTGGGGCTAGTCTCAGGCATAGGCAGCTCTGTAGGCGGCAACTTGAACCAAGTCACTGCCTACTCATATCTGTTTCAAGTGGAACGCAGCTTTGCGCGGTGAATGCACGCAGTTCACGTCTGCTTAAGTAGGCGTTCATTTGCGGTTACGCCTTCGGCTTGCGTCGAAACAGTCGGTAGGGGCAGCGAGTCGGTATCATTAATGCCCCCCGGCGCAGAGGTCAAGGCTCCCTAAACACCAGTAGGGGCACACCCAACTTCAACGAAGCAGCATGGATTGGGCGCTTGGCTGCCGCCTTGGAACAAGTGGCGGTAGAGGCGGAACCGTCTTACTCCCCGCTTCCACCTATGAAGCTCGGAATCAGGCCAATCGGCGAGTATCGGTCTGCCATTAATCGTGGATACCGCGACCTCGTAGCTCGGGCAAAATACGATCCAGCGGCCGCCAAACAGTTTGAGGAGTCGCACCTGTGGATCAGAGCGTATCCCGCCGAGGCGATTGCCATCCTTCGGGAGCATCCCCTCATGAAGCCAGGGCTGGAAGGCGCAGGTGAGAACGAAGGGATCCGACTTAGAATCCTTAACAGAATGCATCGCCCAGATCTGAAGTGGCTTGTGTCCTGTCTTGCAAAACTTACGGTCATAGAAGGAGGCGAAGAGGCTGCTCGACGTTTGCACCGCTACCTGACCGCTGGTGCGAATGGGACCATCCCTGCCTGCGAGATTACAGTCATTCACGGATTGGTGGTGAAGACGCGTTTCAACCTAGACGCGGGAGCGTACATAGTCCCCTACGAGGACGCTAGAGCGGAGTTCGGTCTGCCCGACGAACCTGAGCCTTTCCCGAAGACGAGTCTCCCAGATGCGGCTGTGCTCGTTCGCACTCTTGAATACGGGCCTGGAGTCGGGCAGCCCGACGCCCTTGCCCACCCGCATGATTTGCGGGTGACCTACCGATTTCCAGCCAATTATCAGGTCGATCTTCAGGGTTGGTGGGATGACAGCAAGCTGCTCATCGACCTGCTCTCAATCGCCAAGCGGGTTCCGCTATTTTCGCGCACGCGCTATGTCCGCCTAGCCAGATGGATCGAGGAGATGGACCCCAACTTGGCTTTCGGCACTCAAGAGTCTGAAGGATATGTCTCCGACATGTGGCCGCAAGGCCGAGACATCTCCAAGGACGACGTAGACGCCTTCATAGAGCTCGCCCGAGGCTGGCGTACGTATCCAGATAAATCGGACGCGCTGAACCTTGCGATTCGTCGGCTGGCTGGTTCGTTCTCTCGCCCGGGCGGACGATTCGGACAAGAAGACCGCATTTTAGACGTTGCGATTGCGCTGGAGGTGCTATACGGAGGCAAGACCGGCCTCAAACTTGCCCAGCGCGCCGCAGCGCTGCTTGGGACAAACGCCAAGGATCAGAAGCGGGCATACGACCAAGCAAAGGGCTTCTATGACGTGCGGTCAGGGATCGTACACTGGAAGAGTTCACCTCCCCCAGACGTTCTCGACCAGAAGCTTGAGATTGGACACGACATGGCCTGCCACACTCTCACTAGTTTGCTCAACCGCAACACGCGACTACTGTGGGCCGACGTGATGAAAGGCTTGCTTTCTGAGACTCAAGCGTATATCGCGGCGTCGAGGCGCTAGGACCAAGTTATGCTTGGCGTAACGGTCTGTCATTTCTAAAAAGGGACGGCCTCGACAGCCCGCCAACCTCCCG
Source organism: Chloroflexota bacterium (assembly GCA_034422315.1). Classification (GTDB taxonomy): domain Bacteria; phylum Chloroflexota; class UBA11872; order UBA11872; family UBA11872; genus UBA11872. The sequence continues at coordinate 34,101 of DAOUJT010000176.1, forward strand.
ATGCTACCTGACGCCATTCCGCTAAATGTTTTGGTGGTGGCACATTCCGTTGCACCGGGCAGGTTAGATCGATACCTCTCAGCAAAAAGTTCGCAATTCGGTACGCCTTGGCCCCACCAGACCTGATAGAATCAGAAACTTCCACCCTAAGGTTCGCGCTAGGTCTATAGCTGAAAGAACCGAGGCCGACACCCGAAGGCTGAAGAGCCACGCCCGCCGGAGGTGCACACTGGCGTACAATGTCCCGTCCGTCAAGGATATACGGTCACGACCGACTTCGCATCCCGCGATTACGCGCCGGGATAGATCGAATGGCTCGGCGCGGGATCGTCCACGTTCCCAGCAGCACAGACTGATGGACGAGACCAGAAAAACAGGCACGAAAGACAAGAACGTCGTTGCCAACTGAGGTAATTCTTCATGCAAATTCTCCAGAAACCGCCGGTGAGTCCCGATAACGCCAAGGATGTATGGATTCTGGGAGCCGGATTCTCGAAGCATATTTGGAACCACATGCCCCTGATGTCAGAATTGGCAGAGAGCGTAAACGATATCATCGCCGGCCGATTCACTAACGCCCTTGTGCTGAACAATGTCGAGCTCGCACTTTCAGAACTCCGGAGCGACGCTCCATGGAAATCTGCCATCGACAAACACCAGGATATGGTGCTTTACGAGCAGATATTGGAAAGGCTACAAAACGCATTGCAGATTCCCTATGGCACATTTGATTCTGATAAGGACAACGTCGCCCTAGGAAAACGCCTGGTGAACACCTGGCATATCAATGGGAATCACGTAATAACCATCAATTACGATCTATTGGTTGAAGGCTTGTTAGATTCCGTGCGCTGCGCACACTTCCGCGAGGAAAGAAAAGAGGACGTCTACTATCTCCTCAACAGAAACATCTACCCGATACCGATCCCCCATGTGGGGACGCGAAACAGCAGGTCACAGCGAGGCAATGAACCCATAAGCACGTTTTCCTACTACAAATTGCATGGTTCTTTGAACTACTACACACCCAGAATTCCCTTCCAAAATACAGCGATGTATCACAGGAATCACAATGAGGTGGAGGGCGCGGCAGAAGGCCTGCAAACGTTCATCGTTCCGCCGACGTACGACAAGCAGACGTTTATTGAGCATCCTGTGCTTCACGCCATATGGGCCAAGGCGGCCAATCAACTGGCAAATACCAATCTGGGGAGAATCATCTTCGTCGGCTATTCCATGCCCCAAACAGACCTCACCATGATGAGTATGCTTCGCTCCACCATAAGATCAAGTCACCACGAGGGCAGTGGGTTGCCAGACATCATTATTGCTAACCCTGATCCTGACGCAGCGAGTAGATATAAGCAACTACTCGGCTTGCCAAACCCTATAGGGAAAGCAAGCGACGTGAGCGCCGTCTTGGAGCAATATGCGCCGAGAGACTTCGTGCGAACCCATGTATGGGGCAATGAGCATTTGGAGGATAGGCAGGCGAAGCATCAGATGTATTTAGAACATGGCGAGGAATTGACTGAGGGCTACTTGCATCGAGCCCGACAGTTTAGTGAGGAACTGGGGCAAAAGGGCCGCCAGGGATCGGGATGGTTCTTGTCAGTAGACGAATTCCGGGAATGGTGGGTAACTACGCATCAAGATATTCCTATCGACGAATGGTTGTAATGTCCATCTTGTATCACCCCGTATTGCGGAGGTCGTGGATTCGAATCCTATTCGCTCCGCCAATCTCAACAGCGCTATCGTGGGCTGCGCGCTGAGCCGTAGTCCTTTGTCCTTCCAGCACCCTATGGCGTAAGGATCGGTTCCGAGGCGGCGGTTCATCTCCGCTCAGGGCAGACCGGGCGCCTCCGTTAAGCGCACGATCCGCTGTGGGAAATTTTGGGAAGGCGTACGTTCTTCTCGTGATGATGCGTCCGCTGTCGAGGCTTAGACACGCCCACGTCCGGAAGGCATCAGCGGCGTCAGGACGTATCGACCGACACCTGTCCTTGCAGCCCGAGATCGGTGAGCGCTTGCCGCAACTCCAACTGAAAGCCTTGGGCCAAGCCCGCATCGACACTCACCGAGAACTCGACGCCCACGCTCAGGTCGTCCCCGGAACGCAGCTTCGGCAGGATTCGCGTGCCAAGCCGGTTCCACACCTCCGGCGGGACGGTTCCCCTGAGCCTCAGCGTCGCCTTCTGACCTGTCTCTATGGGAAGCACGACTTGGGTTTCGCCAGAATCCGGCACGTCAACCGGAGGGGTATCAGTGCTCGGGCTTGTTTGGTCTTCCGGCTGCACCGGCTTCGTGTCATCGGCTGTGGCGCAGAGTCGCTCTGCCTTGGCTTTGGTCAGCAGATAGACCCCGGACTCGAAGGCCACCTCGTCCTGACCTACCGGCTCTTTGAACCACACTCGTTCGTACTGACCGTTGCCCTTCTCTCCAGATGCCAACCCGAAGTCTCCGGCGGTTACGAATTCGACGACTTTCCGCTGGAGGACCGCATCTGGGTCCATTAGTCGAGTCAACGATCCGTCCAAGAAGCTCTGACGTAGGCTGTTCAGCGGCCAAGCGCCCGTGTCCGCGAACGCAGGCGGCCAATGCCGGTCGATGTATCCCACGCCAACGGACTCGTTGAGCAGCGCACCCGATTTCAACGCGGCGATCACCCGACCGCATAACGTCTCGTTGCCGCTCGAATGGCCTGCGCCGAGGTCGATCACCTTCAAGCCCTCCAGCGCTTGCCTGTCTCCCAACGCCGCAAAGCGGTACCCGGCCCACACCTCGTCCCTCGCCGCCTCCTCCGCATCCCTGACGCTGGTCTGCACCTCGGCTCGGTCAGCCCGGTCGAACTCAGCCCCCAGGATGCCCTGCGACACCTCCTGGGCCACCCGACGCCACGCGAGCCACAGCTCCACGCTCTCTCTCAGCTCGCGACCAGGCTTCCTGACGCACCAGACCAATGCTCCGGGATAGAGCCTTGGGGAATCTCCTCGCTCCCTGGTCCATCGAACCACGCGTTCCGCAAGCTGACCGCTCCCCCGCCACTCCTCCGCGGGATCGAGGACGACCATCGTCAACCGTGGCGAGTCCTGCACCGCATCGCCGTTCTCCGGGAAGTAAACCACCGGAACCGGTGCGCCCCGGGCGAACTCCTCCTGCACAACCCTGCGAACTGCGGGCCTGATCTCTGTGTCCTCGTCAAGGGAGGCGCGCCGATCGCTGACGACCTTTCGCAGCGTCGCCTGATGGTGGATGCGGTAGCCGTCCGTGCCGACCCTCCGCAGGAAGAATGCGGACTGCTCCAAAGCCGTGGCCGCGTTGTCGATAGTGGTCGTCTCCACCTCCGGCTCGCCGAGGGCGAATCGCAACTCCGGCAGGTGGGCCACCTTGTCCACCTGTCCGCCGGACGACTCGAACAGGATGGCCGCGCCGACCCTGCGATGGATGCCGCGCAGCGCCTTCTTGGTGTCCGCGTCCAGGGTCCTGGCGTGGGACGTATCCCCAGCGACGTCCGCTTCGATGGCGGCGTCGAGCCGCTGCTCCCCCAACTGGCCGAGGACCACGGCCCGAAACTCCGGCACGTGCAACGGGGCGGAGCCCAGGGTGATCAGCGGTTCATTCCGCGCTAGCCGGAACTGCTCGCGCGACGCCCAGGAAATCCATTGGGCGAGCATCGCTAGCGCGCCGCGCGTCTGCTGGAATTGCGCCAGCGCCCGCCACTTCCGCTGGAAAACGGAAAGCGTCGCCGGGTGGAACGGATAGCACGCCTCGAACCGGCGCCGCAGGAAGTCATGCGCCTTAGAGCCGGTGACGGCACTGTCCACGGCCGTCCACTCCGGGGGAAGACGCGCGCTTCGCTCGAAGCACCAGTCCGCGTGTATTCCTGCGATCCGTTGACGCACGCGTTTGCCGCCGAGGTCCTCAAACAGCCTTCGGCGCACCACCTCGCTGATTTCGGACTCGTCGTTCGCAATCAGGTCGCGGGCGACGCGGCGTACGATCTTGGTGATGCGGTCCTGCCACTCCTGGTCCCACGCGGTCATCTCGATCTGGCTGCGGGGCAGGCTGATCACCGCCGCCGCATGGATCGCGCCCGTGACGGCAACGGTCAGATTCTGGAGGAAGGCGTGGAAGGGATCGGCCATGCCTCGGTGTCGGTTGACGAAGTTCAACACCTCGTCGAACAGCAGCAACACCGGCGCGTTCGCCGCGGCGAACACCCTGGCCAGCGCCTCGGTTCCGGGCGGCGTCGTCTCGGCGGCGCTGCCTAGGGCGGAAACGCCGGCGTCTCCGGCCAGCTGCCGGGCCAGATCGATCCAGGGCGTCTCCCGTCCCGGTGCCGGGTCCCAGGCGTTGCCGACGAAGACGCCCACGCGGGCGGCGGGAGCTTCAGGAACATTCACATCTTTCAGCAGGTCGCCCACGCCCGGAAGTGCGTCGGCATCCCGGCCGGCGTTGGCGAGGTGGTAGAGGGACGCGAGCGTGTGCGTCTTGCCGCCGCCGAACTGCGTGATCAGCGTCAGGACCGGCGCGGTGTTCTCCGTTCGGCCGGACAACCTCCGCAGGACCATGCCGGAGTGCTCCGTCAGCGCGCGGGTGAAGCAGGTGCGCGAGAAGAACTGTGCCGGATCGCTGTAGTCCGGGGGCGCCGTTCCCGCCACGACCTGCTCCAGGGCAATAGCGAACTCGTCTGGGCTGAAGGACCGGCCCTCCCGGACCTCCTCGCGTAGCGTTACGACCTTGTACCAGGGTTGCATCGGGAAGACTCCAAACTGCTGATGCTCAGAATTTCGGTGGATGCGATATCCGGATTCGCCCGCCGCGTACGGTTAGGACAGCCCGCTCCTCCAGCGCCTTACCGTGATCCTCGATTACCGCTCGAACGGTTTCGATTCGCTGTGACACGCGAACATCGGGCAGGCGAATCAGTCCTGCATGAGAAACCCGCTGCAGGTAGATGAGTTCGCCGAAGTCCTTGTCCAGCGTGACGAGAACCCGGTTCTCCGCTCCCGCTCGTTCCAGCAAAGCCCTGTCGCCTGGATCCGGGCCAAGTGTCTGTGCTTCAACAACGTCGTGTCCGTTGTCACGCAACCACTCCGCCAACCGTCGCCCAGCGCATCGGTCGGTGAGGAATCTCACCGTGCCGCGACGGAAACCGGCGCCAGCGTGTCGCCCGATATCACGGTGTGGGCGTAGGCGATACAGGCGCGGATGTCCTCCGGTTCCAGTTCGGGGTAGTCATCCAGGAGTTCATCCTGGGTGGCGCCCTGGCTCAGCAGGCTCAACACAAGCTCGACCGAAATCCGCATGTCTCGGATGATCGGCTTTCCGCCAAAGACATCAGGCCGCGCGGTGATGCGGTTGAGGAGTTTATGGTTCGTCGTCATCACTTCCCTCCGTAGTTCGTGGATTCGTCGATTACCTCGGCGCCGCCAATAGCATGGCATCCAGCAGCCGCTTTTCCTCGCTTCCCCGTGGGTAGAGTGCGGTCAGGGCGTTGGCGAGGCGCAAGAAGTCTGGGCCGCGCTCCTGCTCGGCGCGTAGCAGGTTGCGCAGGGCCTGGCTGCGACCCGACGCCTGGAGCAGCATGGCGGCGTGCACCCGGTCCAGCGTGGTCGCCGAGAGCCTAAGCTCTGCATTGCCGCTGGTCAGCATCGATGACCTGCTCCGCCTCCGCGCTCGTCCCCGGACGGCGGGCGGCTCATCGGGAAAGAGGCTCAACTGCGGAGATACGTTCGCTGCCGCCTCCATCTCGTCGGCTACGGCGGCGGCGCCCGACTCGCCGAACAGTTGCTTCCCGCGCTCAGTGACAGGGAGCATGCACACTACACCCCTCTTCGTCTCGATGATGCGCGATTCCCAGTCGTCGAGGTGGATGCCCAGCGGCTGGGCGAACCGCCGCGCCACGTCAAAGGGCAGGCTGTAGCCGGACGACTTCCTGCGCGGCGCTTCGTCCTCTTCGTCGTTGGGGGTGGCACAGTCTTCTGAGAACACGCCTTCCGACGTGCTCTGCAAAGTCCAGAGGAACAGCGCGGTGAGGCGGGCGTCTTCCTCCAGCGCCCCTGCCGCGCCGTTGCGGGCCTGCGCCTCCGCCGTACCCAGCACCTGCTCCAACGCCTCGCGGCCTACCACCTCCCACACTCTCTCCAGGTACTCCGGCAGGCTCACCTCGCGGCCCTCAGCCGTCTCCACGGCGCGATAGCGACTGTAGATCTCCAGTGCCGGGCCGACGCAGGCGAACACCAGGTCCGCGCCCCGGATGCCTTCGCCTTGGAGCCGCTGCATCCAGTCTGCGACGCGGCCTGGTAATTCGTACAGCACGTCGGCCCAATCGCCGACCGGCGCATCCTCTGGTCGCGGGCGGCAGATGAGGTGGACACTAGTGGCAAGGGCAGCGGAGGCTTGAGAGCGCAGGCGGCCTGGTCTTTCGGTGGCAACAGGCCAAGAGCCGGTAATGGTCCAGCCGCCTCGGATCAAGCCAGAAAGCAAAGCCTCCCAACCCTCGGTGGTCTTGTGAGCGAAGACGACCGAGCCCACGCCGTCCTGGCTGAGGATACGGCGACCTTCGGCGAAGGCCTTCGCCATCGTTTCCTCAAACCAAGCTTGGCTCTTGGGCATATTGTTGGAATGTTTGGTTTCATCTTGCACGATCTCGGGAATCTTGGGGGAGAGTGAACCGCTCGGATCAAATGGGTCTCTCAGCAACGAGTGATCAGGCAAGGCGCGCTTAAGCCACACAAGAAAGAAGTCCGAGAGTTCTGCGTACGGAACCGCATCGTAATATGGTGGGTCGGTGAACCAAACGCTAGCGCTCTGGTCAGGTAAGGGATGATCTACTGCATCTGCTTGCTGTACTTGACCGTGTGTGCCAGAGAACTTCCTAACGAATCTGATCCCGTAGCCAATTGCACCTTCAAGAGATCCTGTTGAATTACCCGTCGGACACGTCTCACAGAAATCCCAAACCATTGGAAGGGCTTGTCGTCCGAAGGTCGCGGCAGATGATTCTCTCGGTCCAGCCCAACGAGATAAGGCGGAGTTGAAATCCGCCATTTTGGATAGCGTTAGGCAAAGTCCACCAACAATCTCACTGTCTACTCGAGTGTTCCGAATTAACGTGCTCAGCGCCATCAATGCCACTTTCTGCCGCGCGGTGAACAGATCGCCCCAATGGAGCATCCCGTACCGTTGGACGCTGAACGCGCGGCCGGCCCCTGAACCTCCTCCTGCGGGAGTCGGCTCATCCGGCACGGGACATAACCCCGGTCTTCCGCCACGCTCCCACTCGTCCAACATCGCCGTGACGCGCTCTTGCGCCCCACGGATGACCACATAGTCCGCATCGACTGGCAGGCGGTAGTGGCGCCCCCTTTCGCTAGGCTTGAGGGTCACGACCGCCGTCATGCGCGCTCCGCCTGCGCGGTTGCCATGTTCGTCGAACACCACGTCCGCCCCGCCTCTCTGCGCGGCAAGCTGGGAGCGCACCCGGTCCGGCGGCAGGACGGCCCCGCAGCAAACGCATGTAGCCCTGGCCCTTGTCACGGTCCCAGTGGCGACCTCGCTATCGGACTCCGGCTCAATAATCTTGAACTCCACGCGAGGAGTGCTGTCATCGCGCACCACGTCGGAGCGCAGCGCCCACTTGCGGTTGGGCTTCCGGCACAGCCACATGGAACGCATCAGGGGTATCTCCGCGCCGCAGTCGGGAGCCTCGCAGCGCACTGTCCGCGCCCATAGATAGGCGATCGGTGTTGCGCCGTCCGGGTCTTTGGGATATAGGTCGGCCAGTTCGTTCTCTGCCTTGGCCTTGACCTCCGCGCCCACCTTGCGCAGATCGTCAGCCAGACCCGGCCCGCGCCTGGGAATGTCCTCCAGCATCACCTTGAGGATCAGGCAGGCCACGGGGTTGAGGTCGCTGGCGAAGGCCTCGCAGCCCAACCGCAGGGCCTCCAAGGGAATCGAGCCGCCGCCCGCGAAGGGATCCACTACTGGGAGCATCTCCTCCGGATGGGCGGCCTTCACGAGGTCGCGCCCGATCTCCAGGTACTCCGCCTTGGCCGCGTTGTCCCAGTTGGCGAAGTCGGCGATGAACCGGAGCAATACGCGCCGCAGCCCTTCGTCAGCCTTCACATGCTCGTCCCACGCGCCGGGACGGGTCCGCATCGCCAACAGTATTTCCCGCGCACGCGCCTTGAACGCCGGCGGGCAGTGCTCGTCGCACGGATCGGGTAGCAACAGCGCCATGAGCACGGCCCGCGACGACGCCAGCGGCCGCCGCGCCCACCACAGATGCAACGTCGAAGGATGCCCATGCCGAATCGACTTTTCCCGCGCCGCGTGCCGCGAGACCTCCGCAATAGGAAAGTCGACTTCCGCTAGGCGCTTGCAAGACACAGGGATCATCTGGCCGTATCCAGCGTTATTACCCAAATACTCACCGCTGTTCTCAGCATCTTCATGCTCTATTTTGCCTACGCATGTTCTCCACCGCCTTCTCGAAATTCGGTGGCGACGGTTTTCGCGACCACTCGTCCCAGAATTCAATAGTCGCACTTAGCGGCTTCTCACATGGTTTGCGAATGCGAATTCGGCTCGGAAGGAGTACGGCATCACCAACCACAAGCGCCTCACCGATGTCGAGAATCGGAAGTGTATCCATCAGTCCTTCGAGGCTCTCCGGCATCAAGCGCCGCACTGTTGCCTGGTCATCGCTATTGGTGAGTCGCAAAGACATGACGTTATGACACTGGCTCAGTATCGTCGCACTTACATCCGATGGTCGTTGGCTAACTACAAACAGTGCTACTCCGTATTTTCTCCCCTCTTTGGCAATCTTCTCAAAATTCTCGATTGCGCGTTGTTCGACCGGGTTTGCCCCTTCCTTGTGGGATAGATAAACGTGGGCCTCATCACATACAAGAGCCATTGGTGTCCGGCTCTCACGATCCGTCCAGAATTGCACTTGGTAAATGATTCGCGCCACAAGTCCGACTATTGCAGGAAGGATCTCAGCCGGAACTTCAGAGAAGTCAATGACCTTGATCTGTGATCCATCGGTGGAGTAGTCCATAAGCTGACTAACGATAGCTGCCATCGCACTGTAATTGTGTGAATTGCACGGAGCCTGAAATAAGAAACCATACCTCTTGTCCGTTAGTCTACTGTTGAGTCGAACAAGCAATCGACTGAATTGGCCATGGAATGGTCCATTCCTCTCTCCCCCTCTTGCTCCTGGTACCCGCTCCTCGTTTAGGCGCCTCAACTCTTTCATTACTTCATTGATGGAAAAAGGGACTGGACTGTCCAAGGTGAAAGCGCTCAAGACTTCCATCTTATCTAGTTCTTCTAACTGCCTTCTCTTTTCGGCTATCACCGCGTCCTGGAACGCCATCACTTGGTTGTGTGCGCTGAACTCACTTCGGTCTATGAACATTGCCTGGAGCTCCTCGGCATTAAGCAACCAGTAGGGCAGGAATAAAAGTGAATTGTTAGCCTGTCCAAGCTCCTCCGGGCCTGGCACTCGAAGATGACGGGCGTATGATAGCTCTCCATATTCACCGTGAAGGTCGAACACGATCATGTTCGTCGACGGAAGGCGCGCGGATTGCTCCAAAATTGCAGCCACGCACCACGACTTTCCAGACCCAGTACTCCCAAGTAACGAAGCATGGCGTTGAAAGAACTTGTTTCCATCCAAGTAGGCGGTCGCATTTTCATCGATGGTGTACCGACCGACTTCGAGCGACTCGGATCCCTTTCCTTCGTCAGAAAGCAATGCCATAAACGTCTGCAACGGAGCGTCCCTGAGAACAAGACAGTTTCCATCGATCTCAGGCACCTGGATCAGCGAACGCGAAAACTCCGGCGTGTTTTCAAGTGAGAGGCCTACGGTTCCTACCAAAGTGACTCGAACAGTATTCAAGACCGCCTCGCGCTGGACCATGACGCTTGCTGCCTCAAGATCTTCATCGAGCTCCGAGTCCGTGAGATCTTCAAGCACCGGCGTCTTCACCACCCGATCAATAACACCTATCAGCCATTCCTCAATTGGGCCAGGCAATTCAATTGCCACTAGCTGACCAACCCGGGCCTTCCGAAGATCTTCATCGCTGTTAACCTGAACGTCGACTCTTCGAGTGTCGACAGCACGGATGTTCCCGAGCGTGTGCGATGTATCGAAAGAAAAAACAGCCATGTCAGCCTCCTAGGATTTCCGTAGTGAAGGTAGCGATGTCCCAAAGTCGCTTGTCGGGAAGAATTAGCCAGTCCGCATATTGTCTATTGAATATGCGTGTCCCGTTCTCGCCGTCTCCTGAAGCCTTGCATACAAGCCAGAGGTTCTCGGACCGCCGAAGCAAGGACTCAATCCGAACGTTCAAGTCTCTAGTGACGATAACTCCCTTGCAGGAGTTCTCAGCGAGCTTGCGATTGATGTAGGCTTCAAGATGACTATCATTGAAACCATAGCCAAGAAAGAAGAACCTATTTGCCTGGTCGATCGCCTCATCAGCAGAAGTCAACAATTCGCGTCTGTAGTTCTGCAAAGTCTGAAACTTTGAAAGGCCAGGAGTGATCATAACGCGGCTCGTGAAGTCTGGTGCATCCCACATCCAAGCGTTATTCTCTACGACGGTGTTGTTGTGAAAAAATAGATTCAGTGATCCGTGAACCTTGTATAGCCGGATGTGCTTACGATCTTTCGTGACACTACGTATTCGTCGACGCTGCGTCACTCTGCGTGTATATTGCATGGAGCGAATTGCTCTAGGCCAATCTATAGTACGATGTATACCTCCACAAAATCCCGTTGTATACTGTATGGAGTGGGCATCGCAACTATGCTCAAATAGCGTGTCATAGTTTGGTGTTAAGACGTGCAGAGCGCTGTCGGATGAAGGGAGCGTTTCTACTAAGCGCTTAAAGAATACCATCGCAGGCCACTCAACTTCACCCTGATATACTTGCAGTGCGAACTTTCGATCGAGTCCAGAGATGAAATTAGCAGTGGCAGACGTGATAGTATGCACCAACTGAGGATCGGTCACGTGATCGAGTGCTGTCTCAAGGTCGTTTCCGCTATTCAGAGATTCCAAAGCTTCGTTCCACTGCATGCTTTGCTGGTGATTGTAAGAATCGACGATGACAGACCCTTTAAGTTCACTTGTGAGCGCCGGCATACCGAAGCGTGAGTCGACGGCACAGGACATACCAGTTCCGAAGAAGACAAATGGCTTGTCGCGAAAAAAGGCGCGTATGGCAGTCTTGGAAATATCTTCGGTGAGAGGAGGTAATCCTGTGATCGCGCTACTAATCATTTAGGGTTAGATATCGTGCTTCGGGCTCTCGGAATACCGTTGACTGAGCCAAGGCGTTGACATCCGGCGAAGCGAGTTGGACCTTGTGCACCTCATGCCTCAGGCGATGCGCGGGATCTTCTGCTGGCTCCTCTAACCGTCGATCGGCGGCCCAGTTTGGTGACGCTGTAGAGACAGGAGCAGTCGCGACGGTCTCCGGCTATCGGGCACTCGTCGGAGATCATAGGCGCTTGTCCACCCATTGCACCACTGCTTCCGCCATGCGTATGGCGTCGGCGTACGCTTGCTCGGAAACCGGTGGGGCCGCGGAGGGATAGCGAGACGCCCACGCGTAGTCCGAGAGGACTTCAGCCCGGCGCACCTCTTCCGGGATGGCGTCTCCCGTCTCTTCCAATAGCGAGAGCAGACGGCCCAGGTCATGCGTGTAGGGAAACTCGACGCCCTGGCCTATGAACACCGCCTTGAGAGCCTTCTCTGCCGCCTGCTGAGCGTCAAAGCAGAGGTCCTCCAGATAGTCACCAGGGGCGCGGCGTTTGGCTCGCGCAAGGTTGCCTTTGGCCCGGCCCATCCACTCCCGCGGGTCGTCGGGCGGGAAGCGTTCAGGCTGCGTCATACACCACGCGACCCTCTCGCAGCGCGGGCTTATACACCAGCGGATGGCTGTCCTTGTACCGCTCGATGTTCTCGGGGGTTGCGACGACAAGGTCCACGGCCGCATTCGTGCCTCGCAGCGCCCGGCGTATTTTGCCGGAGAGGCCCCAGTGATCGGCGCCCGACTTGACGACCAGGATGTCTAGGTCGCTGTGCGGTCCCATCTCGCCGCGCGCGGCAGACCCGAAGAGGATGATCCGCTCCGGCTGTGCGATCTCGACGATGCGCTGGACAATCTCCTCAATGTCGCCCGTGGTGACGTTGGTATTGCCCATCGAGGTCTTGTCCATCATCCACCGCCCGCTCGGTATTCTGCCGGCTCCTCCCGAACCATCATTGGCTGGGTCATGGCATCCACTTCCAGCCAATAGTGCTGCACCTTGGTGACCTCGTGCCACGGGAAGCGCGCGGGGTCCTCAATGGGTTCCTGCAGCTGCGGCTCGGTGGCGCAATTGGTGACAACGTAGAGCCAGTAGCAGTCGCGGCGGTCCTCGGCCACGCGCCGCTCGTTGGGCGTTAGTAGGATCGTGCCCGTCTCGGCGGCTAGGCCTTTCACCTCTATCAGACGTAGCTGGCCGGACTGCACGTCGAGGCTGGTCACGTCGTAGCCGAGGTTTTTCTCGTGCACGTCGAAGACTTGGCGTCCCAGGGCTTCTTCGTACTCCATGACCACCCGCATGGCGGTCATCTCAGTTTCCGGGTTGGGACGCAGCCGCTGCACTTCGGGGGTCTCGCGTTCCGGGTGGGGCAGGATCAGGACGCTTGCAAGTCGCTCGACGCCCTGAAGGGTGAGCGCCCGCTGCTGGGTCAGCTCGCGTCGCCGCCGTTCCCGCCGGGCCATCGCTTCGCCATGCCGGGCATCCGCCTGCGCAAGTCGCCCCTCGGCGCCCATGATCTGCTGCTCCACATCCTCCGAGGCGCGGCCGATCTCCTGGTCGATACGTTGAAGCACCTCGGTCAGCGATAGCTCCACGTGCTCGGCGATGCGGTCGATTTCGGTCACTCGTTCGGCCTTGACTTCGTCAATGAAGGGAGTGAGTGCGTGCTCGTTCAGCCAGTCGGTCGCCTCGGGGAGTGCCGTGACAGAGGGCGGGTCGTCAGGACCCACGTCGGCCGGGCTCAGATTGCCCACGATGTCCGGCTCGCGGAGATGAGGAAGGGCGCCATCGGCGAGCTCGACGGCGAACAGCCGCTCGTGGATGACGTGCCCCAGCCCGTCCACGACGCGGGCGCGGTAGAAGTCGAGCCGCGCCGGCGTTTCGTGGTCGAGCGAATGGAAGCAGGCGCCCTTGGCAAATGCGTCTTGGCCGATCTCGAGACAGTGACGCCGCAGAGCTTCGAACAGCGGATGACCCGGCGTGACCCACTCCAGGCTGTGCTGCTCCGCCGTGTCCCGGTCCGTCGAGAGACGGGGGTAGCGAGTGACGAGGTCGGGGAGGCTCCAGTCCGGCTCCCGTTCGTATCGCCGCAGCGCCGGGGGCGTCCGACCCGGCTGGAGCGTGTGGGACAGGCGGTACACCGGATCCAGGGTCAACCCGGCGTCCCGTGCGCTTGCGGTCATGAAGCGCGCAATCGTCTCAGGCACGACCCGACGTTCCTGGGCGCGAGCGCGGCGCTCCACGAGCATTTCAAGATTGAGCTTCTTGGCGGCGAGGCCCTCCAACGCGGTCTGGCAGATCTCTCGAAAGCGTCCTTCGTCCACGTGCCGCAGCAGGCGATCCTCCAGGTCTGCCTCTTCCAACTTCCCTGCGTAGAAGTCCCGGAAAACGCGGTCTATCTGCGCGGCGGGCAGCACCTCGCCTACCACGTTGAACACGGCATCGTCGTCCAGTGCGTCCCGAATCTCCTGGAGCTTTCCTAACAACCGCTGGAGCACGTGCCCTTCGATGGTGTTGGCGGCGACGAAGTTGAAGATGAGGCAGTCGAAACGCTGGCCGTAGCGGTGGATGCGGCCCATGCGCTGCTCCAACCGGTTGGGGTTCCAGGGGATGTCGTAGTTGAAGAGGATGTGGCAGCACTGGAGGTTGATGCCCTCGCCGGCTGCCTCAGTCGCCACCAACACCTGGATGGCACCGTCCCGGAACTGCTGCTCGACGTAGAGGCGGGAACCCGGCTCATCCCGCGAGCCGGGCCTCATACCACCGTGGATGGAGCCTACGCGGAAGCCCCAGGACGTCAGCCTCTCCACCAGATGATCGAGGGTATCCCTGAACTCGGTGAAGATGAGCAGCCGCTGGTCGGGGTCGTCGAAGAATCCCTGCTCCCGAATGATCTCGTTGAGGCGGGTGAGCTTGGCCTCGTCACCCGATGCTTCGATGGCTGCGGCTTGTGCCGCGAGTTGTCGGAGTTCGGCAACCTCCCTGCGGACCTCATCGGCGTTCCCGGCGAGCGTGACGGCCTCCAGCAACCGCTCCAGGCGCTCACGCTCGGTGTCCTCCAACTCGTCCAGGTCCTCCCAGTCGGGGAGGTCCGGCGGCGCCGTCCGCGCAAGGACCTCGGCTTGCTTGAGGCCCTCTTCCAAGCGATTGGCCCGGTTCTCCAGCGAGCGGCGCATGGCATGGGCGCTGGAGGCGAGGCGGCGCTGGTAGAGGGACATGAGGAAGCCGACCGCGCGGGCGCGAGGGTCGTCGCCCTGGGCTGCGGCGCGGGCGCTCTGACGTTTCACGAACCGCGTAATCGCTTGGTACAACTCGAACTCAGCGCCGTCCATGGTGAAGCCGGCCGTGTGCGTGATGCGCTTAGTAAACACGGGCTTGGCTGCCCATACGCCGTCCGGCTGGCGCTCCGGGAAGTAGACCATCGCCTCCTTGGTGCGGCGCAGGTAGAACGGCGCCCGCCTGCGCTCCATCGCCTTGCGGATGGACTTCACGTCGGCGTAGGCGTCCTGGTCCAAAAGCTGGAGGAAGAGGGTGAAGTTTTGCGGGTCGCCCTTGTGCGGCGTGGCGGTCAGCAACAGCAGGTTGTCGGCGCTGTCCCGCAGCATCTCGCCGAGACGGTAGCGCTGGCTCTTATGTGTCTCGTCTCGCGCCGACATGCGGTGGGCTTCGTCGACGATGACCAGGTCCCAGCGCACCTGCCGCAGACCGGGAAGGATGTCGTCCCGCTTGGCGAGGTCAAGTGACGTGATGACCTGCCGCTGTTCGAGCCATTGGTTGATGCCGAACTGGTCTCGTATGTCGCTGCCCTTCAGGACGAAGAACCGCTCGTCGAACTTCTCCCGGAGCTCGCGTTGCCACTGAAAGGCCAGGTTCGCTGGGCACACCACCAGCACTCGTTCGGCTAGGCCCCGCAGCTTGAGTTCCCGGATGAGCAGGCCGGCCATGATGGTCTTGCCGGCGCCTGCGTCATCGGCGAGCAGGAACCGCACGCTGGGGAGCTTGAGCAGGTAGTCGTAGACGGCCTCCAACTGGTGGGGCAACGGGTCGACCCGGGAAATGGAGAGGCCGAAGTACGGGTCGAACTCGTGGGCGATACCGAGGGCGTACGCTTGGAGGCCAAGTCGCAGGAGCCGTCCGTCGCCATCGTAGGAAAGGGTGGGATCGGCGATGGTGAGGCTGGCGATGTCGGCCGACGTCAGGGTCACGCGACGGAATCGCTCCGTGCGCTGACCGACCAGACCCGCTTCCACGGAGCCGATTCCGTTCGTCCGAACGGTTTCCACCCGCATCGGCTCACTGAACTGCGGGCCAGTCAGCACCTGGCCTTCACGGATCACGACTTCAGTGCTCACCTCGGTTTGACCCTCCACCACCGAGTAGGAACCATCGGACCTCAGAGGACACCCATCAACTCAAAGATGGTACGGCTTACCGTCAAACTAGGCCCACCCAGGTTTCCGCTGCCACGCAGTCTTCGGTGCGTTGTCCATAACCCGGTCGCCGGGTTTGAAGATCAGCTGCGCGCAGCGATCGCTCAACACCACCCGCAGCGACTCACGCTGGCCGCGTAAACACCTCTGGTGGGCCGATACGGCGGGTGCGGGCTCCAGCCCATGCCCGCGAAGTCCAAGCCTCGCTCCCGCCAACGGCGCGAGTCTGAATCCCGTATCCGACGGCTCCGCTCGACCGCTCGGGACTGACACGAGGTTCTTTCGGACGAGCTGTTCATCGCTGCGATCAAACCCAGTCGTCGCACTGCGAGAGGGGACGCTAGGGCCAACTCCGTCGGGCACTTCTAGGGGCTGTTCCCAGCCCTCGCTCCAGGGGTCCTCGGTCCGCGAACTGCGATGTGGTACCGAGTCGTAGTCGTCGGGATCCGGCACGTCGTCGGCGGTCAGAATGGTGAGCACTCGTCCGTACGAGCCAAGTCCAATGGCTTCTTCTCGAAGCGCGAACGTGGTGGAGGCGGGACCTCTCGCCCTGTTGCACCAACGGATTCTGTCCACTGTCTAGCCTCATGTCTTGTCGTCTGGCGCATGGGGTACGAGGACTTGAAGAATGGGCGGCGAAAAGAAATACGACCGCGACGACCGCAGCGTCTCAGAAAAGGAAAAGGAAGAAGGAAACGACGACGCAAGAAAAGATTAGAGTGAAGCCTTGAATAGCTTCCTGACGGCGATCCTGCATACACTGCCGGACGAACTCCCACCAATACCAGAATAAGAGGAATAGAGGGCGGGCCGAAATGGCCCGCCCTTTTCTCACCTACCAAAGAGTTTCACCCATTAGTTCTTCATATTGCTTATGCAGCTTGTCGATTTCATTTCGCAGTTTTTCCTTCTGTTGGACAATCGCAGACAACTTAGTATCTCGAATCTCAGCTTGGGCACGGATTATTTTCAAATACCCTTCATCAAACATAGGTGGTGATCGAAATGTTCTCGCAAGATAAAGCCGCTGCTGTTCAAGTTTTTTCCACTGATCTTGAACATCACATAGCTCTTGCTGAAGATCGCTAAGCTCTTGAACTTTATCTGCGATGCCAAGTTCGAGGCTGAGTTCAATATTGGAAACGCTATGAATGAAATCTGTGAGAGTGGTGTCGATGTTCGACAAACTCTTACGTACTCCAACTAGATTTCGTCCCAAGTAATCGCCACCCGCATTCATTGCAGCCTCCGGTGTATCTTTCAGCACGTTTCGCATGAGAATCCACGATCCCACGAATATACAATAACAAACCGTGCTATGGTTATCACCGCACCGTAGCTGCCATGCGTAGTGCAATACGCGCCTTTCCCCATGTGCCACAAGGCCGGGGCATGGCAGCTAGGGTCCGGTACCAACCCAAAAGCAGTGGGACTGTGCGAATCCCGCTGTAGGGGCTGCGTAGGCGCTCGCTGCGGCTCACTGGCGGCCTGAACCGCATCGGCCTGTTGTGAGAGAAAGGCCCACAGTCTCCGCGAGTGACCGTCAATGAGCTGCAGGGACCGAGCGCCCGCAAGGGGCCGCTGAGAAAATCGTGGTGCATCAGAGTAGGAGTTGTCGTGGAGTCCCTGGGAAACCCCGAGTCGGATCGGCAATTCACCGCAACCCGGTGCGCGCGCTGCACCTTCTGTGGGTTCGAATTCAGCCACAGGGTCGCTGAGCTTGGTACTGGGTCGCCGGGTCGCATCGGGATGCGTCCAATGCCGGGCACGTTGCCCAGTGCTTTGGAAACCCAGCAATAGCGTACGGCGCGATTTTGACTCACGACGGCTGCAACGGGTTCGGAACTCAGCTTTGCGAATCGGATGGCCGTACTCGTAAGCGAGATCTCAAACTCATCGGCTATCTCCCTTACGTCGTCTAGTCCGGGCGTGCGACGGTCGAGCGCTGTGATAAACGGGTCGCGGGGCATCAGCAGTTCGGCGGCGAAGTGATCAGCTTCCAACTCGTGCCATCGAAAGGTAAATCAAAGGCCCGCCCCTATTGTTTGGGGCGGGCCTCCTAAAATAGAAGGATTACCGGCCTCGACGACCGTGGCCGCCTCTTCCTGGCCTTCCCCTTCGACGACCACGGCGAAGACTGGCTCGCTGAATCTGGTTTCTTTCGAAAACTTCATTGAGCCCTTTAGCCAATTCATGCTGATTGTTTTCCAATTCCTTCACAATCTCCAACACTTGTGCAACATCTTCAGATATTGCATCAAGCTTTTCCTGAGCCTCTGGCGTATCGCTACCCATACCGAACTCCTTTCATATAGCAGATCGGGCCGAGCAGCGTGTGCGCGAACACCGACGAGGAGAGTGGGTGAACTCGACCCGACCCGCACCGGACACTAGCACAACCTAAAAGAATCCGGCAAGTGTGGACGTAAAGGCACTATATTTGAAGATAGTAAACTTGGTCTCAAGAAATGGTTTGCTGGTATTTGCTTGTTCACATCGAACCGGAAAGGGGCTCCTTCACTACAAATCGCATGCGATCTCGGTGTCAATAAGGAAACGGCATGGTTCATGTTGTCTCGTATGCGGCATGTAGCCGATAAAATGGCTGTGGACGTACTGAAGGGAATGGTAGAGGTCGATGAGTGCTGGGTTGGTCGTACGGGAATGCGCAGTCCCCCCGACACACGGGTTCAACCCTCCATTACGGCGGCCACGGCTGGAAACGCCGTGACCGCCGGTGCAACCGATTGCAGGTCCTTTTGCCGGTCTACCTGGGTGATGACGCTCCCGGCCCCAGGCGTTTGGCTTCGGCGTCGTAAGCCCGCACCCGGGCCTGGAACTCCACGTCCGGATCGCTGCTGGCGATTCTGATTTCCTTGGCGACGGTGATCCGGTTGTCGTCCCCCTTCGGATGCACCAGGATGAAGGGCTCATTGCTCCAGTTGTTCCCCTCGACGCCCTTGGGCCGCCACTGCACCAGCCAGGCGCTGATGTTGACGTCGTCGGCCTCGGCGTTGGCGGGATCGTCCCACGTGATCAGCAGGTCTCCGTTGTCCTGCACTGTCGAGGTGACGTTCCTGGGAGCCTCGACGCTGGTGTTGCCGTTGCCGTTGGCGGGCCGCAGGATGGTGAAGGTGTAGGTCTGCGATTCCTCGGACCCCCTGGGCGTCACAGCCGCGGTGATGACGTTGATGCCCTTCTTCAGTGGAACGTGGGTCCGGTCGACCTCCACGTCCTGATTGCTGGTCAAGGTCACGTCGTACAGGTCGGAGTTGTGGGCTATTGCCGCGTGCGTGAACCTGGGCGGCACCTTGGCGGTGTAGGCCATGGTGTCGGCGTCGAAGGGGCGGTCCACTTTCAGTCGGCGTTTTTCTTTCGATTCGCCCTGATTGTTTTTCTTGTGGATCAAGACGATGAACTCGAAGGGCTTCGGCTCCACCGTCTCCGTGGTTGCGGTGGTGAACCGGACCGTGGCCTCACCCCCGCTGCTGGCGGGGTCGTAGGTGATGGCGTCCCTGTCGCTCACGGTGAGATCGTAGGTGGCGCCCGGTCTCAGGTTCCTGATTGTAATTTCGACGGCTACGCCGTCCTCGGGACCGCCTTTTATGGCCCAATTGACAAAGCCGTACGTTATGGGGCCGTCTCTGTCGGCGGGCTTCCACGATAGGCGATGGCCGCGCCACCGGCGGCCGCCTTCTTGGTAGGGCGTGATGTTCTTCCAGGTCACCACGGCGGTAGTCGCGGCGGGGGCCACGGCAAGGTCGGTTATGGCCCCTGTGACCACGATGCTCAGCGAAACCGTGTCGCCGTCGGACCAGGACAGGCCGCTGGTTACCCAGTAGGGAAGTTTGTTTCCGAGGAAGTAGCCTTCGTCCGAGTCCGGAAACGCGAGCCACGTCGAGCCGACGCGGAGACTCAGCCCGCTCAGCGCCGTGTTTACGTCCTTGTCGAAAAATACTCCGAGGCCGCCGTTAGACAAGGTGATTTCCGTAACCGTGTACGTGGTGGCGGGGTAGCCGAGCTCGAAGTCGTCGTCCGACAGGACGGGTGTCGAGCTGCATTCCTTGCCCGGCACATCGTTGTCGCAGCCATAGACGCTATTGCCAAGATCCTTCACCGTCAGCGTGGCGGACCAGACGGCGTCGGTCTGGGCCCGGGCCGGGGTTGCCAAAAGGACCGCGAAGACGGCAACGGCCGCCAGGGCGAGGATGGTCACGGCGCGGTTGAAGAGCTTCACGTGGGGCATTTTTCACCTTCCTTTTTGCTGCCCAAAAGACGCTCCGGAATCTATGCTCGTTTTACTCGGCGGCCCTGGGCGTGGTGTGGTCGCCCTTGACCCGCACCCACTCGGTGGACGCGGGGGCGCGCTCCGAGTGGCCGCCTCCCGTGAACGAGCGCACGAAGACGCCCGTGGCCACGCCGTTCTTGAGGCCGGTGATGGGGTAGCGGGTCACCCCGCCGGCGACGGACAAGCCGTCCTCCGCGCCGCGGGCGCCTGCTGGCTGACGAGGGCGGTGAGGAGGGCGAGGGCCGCCACGGGGCGACGCCTGGAGAGCACGCCAACCCTCCTCGTGAGCATGGCGCTGCCCTGCCTCCCCGGTTGCACCGTTGCCGTGACGGACTTTTCAAACGCCACCGGCGGCGGCGGCCCGTCGTTACCGCCACACATTATAGGGTCGATATGTGTATTTAACGTGCACCCCCCCCATTTGCGATTCTTACGTGTATTTCTGGGCCTTTTTCCGCGATAAACCGGCCGAATCGAGTCTTCAGGTCCGGTTCGGCGACCTCCAGACCGCTAGGGAAGCGCTGAATACATCCGTGGGCCGCGCTTCAATCCCCCTGCCCCCGCAAGCGATCTTGCGTAACCCGGGCGTGGTTGCCCGGAAGACCCTCACCCCAGCCCTCTCCCTGTGGGAGAGGGGGCGGGAACCACCCCAGCCCCGCCCACCGGGGAGAGGGGGCAAGAACCACCCCAGCCCTCTCCCACGGGAGACCTTTGAATAAAGAGGTAGGGGCGACGCATGGAGCCTGTTTCATAAGTCAATCAAACCTGCGAATTCGTGGTTCGACAGGCTCACCGTGAGCGGTCCTGAACCTGTAACGCTGGTCCTGAGTTTGTCGAAGGACGAGATACGGCGACTTTTGAAACACCCTCCATGCGTCGCCCCTACTCGGCCCTGGGCGTGGTGTGGTCGCCCTTGGTCCGCACCCACTCGCTGGAGTGCTCGCTCCGCTCCGAGTAACTGCCTCCCGTGAACGAGCGGACGAACACCCCGGTGGCCACGCCGTTCTGAAGGCCGGTGATGGTGTAGCTGTACACCCCGCCCGCGACGGACAGGCCGTCCTCCGCGCCGCCGGCATTGGGGTCGGCGGGGTTGGCCCAGACGCCCGGCTCCTGGCTCCAGCGCAGGGCGTGGCGGATCTGGTCGTCCTCGAACCCGGCCCTGGGCGCGACGGTCCAGGTGACGGTCAGCGTGCCGTCACCCGGCGTGATTTGGATGTTGTAGGGCTCAAGCTGTCCCGGCGTCGGCGGCGCCGACTCGGCCGGGGCCTGCTGCTGCTCCTGGGCCGGGGTGGTGTCGGCCACCGCCACGGCCACCGAGGCCAGGGCGACGTCGACGTACCGGCCATCGCTGCTGGCGACGCGGTGGCTGATGCCCACGCTCTCATCGGTGGCGTCCCCGTCGGCCACCCCGTTCACGGTGAAGGTCTCGGGCAGGTTCCAGTCCTCCGGCCGGATGACGACCGCCGCCGGCACGACGACGGCCTTGGCCGGGTCGGAGCTGACCGCCGTGACGGTCACCGCCGCCGTGGGCCGGCTGTCCAGGACCACGGTGTAGCTGGCGCCGCCGTCCTCGGCCACGCTCAGGGTCGTCGGGGTAATCGTCACCCCGGCGGTGTCGTCGTCGCTGATGGTGACGGTGGCCGCGTCCTGCCCGGCGCCCGCCGGGTCCCAGCCCTGGGTGACGGCGGCGATGGTGACGGTGAAGGTCTCGTCGTCCTCGTCCACCGCGTCGTCCGCCGTGGGGACGGCGATTGCCAGGGTGTCGCTCCCTCCCGGCACGGTGACCGGCGAGGCGACGCCGCCCACGTCGGCGCTATCGGCGGAGCCGGTGTAGCCCGCCGTGACCGTGAACGTCACCCCGCCCGCCGGCGCGGCCTCGCTGAGGGTGACGGTCAGCGTCGCGTCGGACCCTTCCGCCGCGCTCGCCGTCCCGCTGACCGAGAAGGTCTTGGGCGTCGCCTGCTGCTGTTGCTGCTGTTGGGGCGGCGGCTGTTGCGGGGTCTGTTCCTGCGGCTGCGGCTGTCCGGCCCTGGGCGTGGTGTGGTCGCCCTTGACCCGCACCCACGCGCTGGAGTGCTCGCTGCGCTCCGAGTAGCTGCCGCCCGTGAACGAGCGCACGAAGACGCCCGCGGCGACGTCGTTCTGAAGGCCGGTGATGACGTAGCTGGTCACCCCGCCTTCGACGGCGACGCCGTCCTCGGGGCCGCCCGCGCCCTCGCCCGTGGGGTTGGCCCAGACGCCGGCGACCTGGCTCCAGCGCAGCGCGTGGCGGATCTGGCCGTGCTCGAACCCGTCCCGCGGCGCGACGCTCCACGTCACGGTCAACGTGCCGTCGCCCGGCGTGACCTGGACGTCGTACGGCTCGGTCTGCCCCGGCGTCGGCGGCGCCGATTCGGCCGGCGACGCCTGCTGCTGCTGCGCGTCCCCTTGCCGCGGCGGCTGGCCCTGGTCCTGGGGCTGGGGCAGCGCGCCCGTCTCGCCCTCGGACGCCGGGGCGCCGCCGCCGGAGCCGGGGGAGCTCTGCGAGGCCTGCGAGCCGCCGCCGGAGGACGGCGACCAGGGGCCGGGGCCGACGTCGTTCACCGCCCGCACCCGCGCCTCGTAGGTCCCGCCGCTCAGCCCGGTGATCCCGTGCGTGTGGGCCGCCAGGCGGAGTCTCACAAACTGGTTGTGACTCCATCTCAGGCTCACGCCGCTCAATCCCATCAGCTCATCGAACACATCGGCGGTCGCGATGGAGTACGGCACGCCGTCGACGTACAGGGTGTAGGCCTCGCGGAACGCCGGCGGGGGCACGGAGTCAAAGCTCACATAGAGTGTCCGGTCCACCGGAACGAAGTAGACGCCATCGATGGTGTAGACCGTGTCCTGATAGGTGAACACGCCGCTGGTCAGGTACAACGGCACGCCGCGGCTACCTTCGCCGCTGCAGTTGGCCAGGCCGGCGTCGTGGTCATAGCAGCCAAAGGCCTGCGTACCGCTCGAACTCCGCCTGACGGTCAGCCGGGCGGTCCAGATGGCGTCGCCGTCCGCTGCCGCGTGGCCGCCGTCGGACCAGGTATTGGCGGTGGTGTCCTTGTACTGCACTTCGTAGCGGTCGATCGCCGAGCCGCCGCGCTGCGCCGGCGCGTTCCACGACACGCGAATACCGCCGTCGATCGCCTCGAGCGTGGGCCGATCCACGGCGCCGGGGAAGTCCAGCGCCGCCCACGGGCCCGGGCCCTGGGCGCTCTGCGCCCGCACCCGCACGTCGTACACCGTGCCTGCGGTCGAGCCAACGAGCGTCGTTCTCGACGCGGCCGTCCGCACAATAGTCACCCAGCCGCTGGATGGGTCGCTGGAGACTTGGTCCGGGGCCGACGTCTCCTTGAACCGCACCTCGTAGCTGGTCGGGGCCGGGCCGTCGCCGGCGGGGGGCGACCAGGACACCTCGACCTCGTCGTTGACGGTCGTCCCGAGCGTCAGCGCGGCGGGCGCGCCCACGTTCTCGGCGATGGTCAACGTGATCGCGTCCCGCCGGTCGCTGGCGTAGTCGGCGGTGTAGGCGTCGCCGGCCGGCTGTGAGTACGCCATCGAGGCCTGGACCCGGATCGACTCGGCCGCCTCCGACTCCGCGTCCCCGTGCACGTTGAGACTGAGGTACTGACGCTCCGGTGTACTGCTCACGGGGAACGTCAAGGTGACCACCGCCGTCTCGCCCAGGACGTCAGCGGTCGGAGAGGTCACCGTGTAGTCCTCGCCGTGGCGGGCGTCGCCCGTGAGCGTCACGCTCACGCGGGTCTCGGTGTCCTGCGGCTGGAGCGTTACCCAGACGTCGACGCTGGAACGCTCGACGACGTTTCCTGACGCGGGATCGGTGGTCAGCCGGATCTGCGGGTCGCGCTGCTCGTAGGCATAGAGGGTGAGGACGACCGGATAGCCGTTGCTGTCGCGCAACGAGCCGTCCACGCCGGTCCACTCCATGAGCGTCGGATCGGCGCTGAAGTCGCTGTTGTCGCCGGGCAGCGTGAGCACCACCGGCTGCGGATTGAGTTCAACGTCGCGCCTGACGTGGAGGTGCAGGTAGCCGCCCGAGCGCAGGCCGGGGGGTACGTCCTTGTCCAGCCGCAGCCGGAAGACGCCGTCCTTGAGCGAGAGCTCCTTGACCGTGTAGTTCTCGCCGTAATAGGTGAAGCCGAGGCTACCGGGGCAATTCCGGGCCCGGTTGTCGTCGCAGCCGGCGCCGCCGCCGGTCAGCGGCCAGGCCTGCACCTTGTCGCGCCAGCGGAAGCTGACGGTGGGATCGGTGGGCTCGGCCGACTCCCAGTCGGTCCAGGGGCCGTAGCCGCCGTCGCTCCACGCCCGCGCCCGCGCCGAGTAGCGCACGTAGTTGGTCAGCCCGTCGATGACATAGGGGCTGGCGTCGTCGGCCTCCAGGAAGACGCTCACTATGCCCGTGGAGGGGTCGTCGGTGGAGGGATAGGTGACCTGCGAGAGGTAGGCCTCCTTGTACTGCAACTCGTAGCCGCGCACCGCCGTGCCGGGCGCGTCGAAGGTGGCTGCGAGAGTCCCCATATGGCGGTCCGCCACGGCGAATTCGGCGGGCGCGTCGGGGGCGTCGGTCCCCAGGGTCATCGTGGTCACGACGGCCCAGGGGCCGGGGCCGGCGGATGTCCGCGCCCGCACGCGCAGGTTCCAGTCGGTCCCGGGGTACATGCCTTGTACGTAGGCAACGACGCCCCTGACGTCGTGGCTGGCGTCCACCCAGTCCGGCGCCGAGGCCTCCCTGTACTGCACGTCGTAGCCCGTGACGGGCCCGCCGCCGGATGGGGGCGTCCACGTGACGACGGTCACGCCGTCGGCCCTCATGTTCAGGCTGACGCCGACGGGGGCGCCGGACGGGACGGTCGGGGGCGGGTCGCCCGGGCATGGGCGGCTCAGCACCACCGTGCGCCCCGCCCTTGCCAGATTGTCAGGGCGGTCGGCGACCCCCAGCAGCAGCCGCGGATTGCCATGCAGCCATAGCTGCGTAAGCGTGGATATCGCGCCGATCTCGGTGGGCACGGCGCCTTCGAAGGCGTTGCACGACAACGTCAGCTCTTTCAGCCTGGAGAGGCCGCCCAGCTCAGTCGGTATCGCGCCGGTGAGCCGGTTGTCGTGGAGCCAGAGACGGGTGAGCCGCCAGAGGCCGCTCGCCGGGCTTAGGCTCGCCTTTAGGTTCGTCGGGATCTGGCCTGACAGCATGTTTCCGTTGAGCGTCAGCTCGTGCAAACTGGAGAGGTCGCCCAGCTCGGGGGGGATCTCGCCCGTCAGCCGGTTGTTGTGGAGATGCAGGAATACCAGGGCGCCGAAGTCGTCGCTCTCGAACGGAATCTCGCCCGATAACTGGTTGCTGTGGAGAACCAGATGCCACAATTTACCGAGGTCGCCCAGCTCCGCGGGAATCTCGCCCGAGAACTGGTTCCTGTGGAGATACAGGTAGAGCAGGTTGCCGAGGTCGCCCAGCTCGGGGGGGATCTCGCCGCTCAGCCGGTTGCCGAAGAGAACCAGCTGCTGCAAACTGGCGATGCCGCCAAGCTTCGCGGGAATCTCGCCCGAGAGTTGGTTCCTGTGGAGATACAAGTTCCGGAGCTTGGGGAGATCGCCCAGCTCCTCGGGTATCCCGCCCGATAGCTGGTTGTCGTTGAGGTGCAGAAAGCCCAGCTCGGCGAGGCCGCCCAGCTCGGGGGGTATCTCGCCGCTCAGCCGGTTGCCGCCGAGATCCAGGTACCACAGGTTGCCGAGGTCGCCCAGCTCGGGGGGAATCTCGCCGCTCAGCCGACTGTCCTTGATATACAGATACTGCAGATTGGCGAGGCTGCCCAGCTCCTTGGGTATCTCGCCCGAGAGTTGGGTTTCGTACAGGTACAGGTGGGTCAGGCTGCTCATGCTGCCCAGCCAGGCCGGTATCTCACCCGTGAGCGGGTTCCTGTCGAGATACAGGTGGGTCAGGCTGTCGAGGCCGCTCAGCACGGCCGGTATCTCGCCCTTGAGATAGTTCAAGCGGAGAATCAGGCGCGTGACGCTCCCGGCGCTGTTCGTAGTGACGCCTTCCCATGCGTTCAACGGCCTGGAGGTCTTCCAGTTCCTGTTCAACCTCCAGTTGTCACCGTCCGTCGCGTCGTAGAAGGCTTCGAGTATCTGCCTGTCGGTCAGGCCCGACTGGGCCTGCGCCGGGGGCGCGCTGACGAGGACGGCCAGGAGGGCCAGGGCCGCCAGCAGCAATGGCAGGGCCGGGAGGCAGGTCGGGCTGCTCACGGGGTCGCGGGTCATGGGATTGCCGGCCATTGGGTCTCGTTCCTCGCCTCCCTAGGTCTCGTTCGCGCCCGCCCCGACGGTCGTGGCCGACCGCTAGGCGGTCCACGCCGCCACGATGTGGATGCAACGCTCCATGCTAGGGTCCATACGTGTCTTTAACGTGTACCCCCCCCCCCGAATTGCGATATTTACGTGTATTTCTTAGACCTTTCGCGATAGACTGACCAAAATCGAGCACTCAGGTCCAGTTCCACATAGGAGGCCGATGACGCGCGACGACGAGCGGGATGACGCGATGGCCGCGCTGCGCAACCGGCTCTCCCGGCTCAGCGCGGCCAGCCTGCGCATCAACGAGAACCTCGATTTCGACGACCTGCTGCAGGGCGTGGTGGACGGCGCCCGCGCCCTCACCGGTGCCCGCTACGGCGCGCTGACCGTCTTCGGCGACGCGGGGGAGCTGCCCCACTTCCTCGTCTCGGGAATGACCCCACGGGAGCACCAGGGGATGTGGGACATGCCCGAGGGACGGCGGTTCTTCGAGTACTTATCGGGCCTGGAGACGCCGCTGCGGGTGGACGACTTCGGCGCTCACCTGGGGTTCCTGGGAATGCCCGACTTTCGCCCCGCCGTGCCCGTGACCTCGCTGCTGGTGGCGCCCATCCGCCACCGGGGGATTGCGACCGGCTCCATCTACCTGTCCGGGGGCGAGGAGGGCGGCGAGTTCACGCAGGAGGACGAGGATTTCGTGGTGATGTTCGCCGCCCAGGCGGCCCTGGTCATCGCCAACGCCCGCCGGTACGGGGAGGCGCTGCGGGCCAGGGCAGACATGGAGACGCTGGTGGACACCTCGCCGGTGGCCGTGCTGGTGTTCGACGCCAGGACGGGGGAGCTGAAGTCCCTCAACCGCGAGGCCAAGCGGATCGCCGGGGAGATGGTCCCCGCGGCCGAGTCCATTGAGGAGGCGCTGGGCGCGGCCCGTATCCGGCGGGCCGACGGCCGCGAAGCGGGAGTGGCGGAGATGCTGCTGGAGCGGGAGATGAGCCTCGGGGAGCGGGTGCGGGTGGAGGAGATCGTCATCGAGGCCCCCGGCGACCGCCGCCTCACGGCGCTGGTGAACGCGACACCCATCCACTCCGCGGACGGCGGCGTCGAGACCTACGTCATCACCCTGCAGGATCTGACGCCGCTGGAGGAGATGGAGCGGCTGCGGGCCGAGTTCCTCGGAATGGTGAGCCACGAGCTGCGCACGCCGCTGAGCTCCGTCAAGGGCTCGGTGGCCAACCTGCTGGACCCCCGGGCCTCGCTGGATCCGGCGGAGGCGGCCCAATTCCACCGCATCATCGACGCCCAGACCGACCGCATGCGGGACCTCATCGGCGACCTGCTGGACATGGCCCACATCCAGACCGGCAGCCTGTCCGTCGCGCCCGTCCCGACGGCGCTGGCCGCCCTGGTGGACGAGGCGAGGAGCGCCTACCTCAGCGGAGGTGGCCGGCAAGACGTCCGCATCGAGGCGCCGCCGGACCTGCCGATGGTCATGGCGGACGGACGCCGCGTCGTCCAGGTCATCGGCAACTTGCTATCCAACGCGTCGAGGCACGCCCCCGCGTCGTCGGTCATACGGATCGGAGCCGAGCCGGAGGGCCTTCACGTCAGGGTGACGGTCACCGACCAGGGCCGGGGCATCCCCGCCGACCGTCTGCCCCGCCTGTTCCGGAAGTTCTCGCGCCTCGACGCCGGGGACCACGAAGGCGACACCGGCCTGGGCCTGGCGATCTGCAAGGGTATCGTGGAGGCCCATGGGGGCCGCATCTGGGCGGAAAGCGACGGACCCGGCCTGGGCGCGCGCTTCAGCTTCACCCTGCCCGCGGCCGGCGAGGCCGAGACCTTCGCGCCCCGAGGGACCGGAAGCTCCGGCGTGCGCTCCTGGCGCGGGGGCGCGGCGCGGCCTCGCGTGCTCGCCGTAGACGACGATCCCCAGACGCTCCGGTATGTGCGCGACGTGCTCACCAAGGCGGGCTACACCGTAACCGTGACCGCCGATCCCGACGAGGTCGCCCGCCTGCTGGCGGAGGAGCCGCCGCACCTGGTCCTGCTCGACCTGATGCTGCCGGGCGCCAACGGCATGGAGCTCTTGGAGGTCATCCAGGCCGTGTCGGCGGCGCCGGTCATCTTTCTGTCGGCCTATGGCCAGGACCAGGTGATCGCCAGAGCCTTTGAGAGCGGCGCTGCCGACTACATCGTCAAGCCCTTCTCGCCGACCGAGCTTGCCGCGAGAATCCAGGCCGCCCTGCGCAAGCAGGACCCACCCGAGCCGGAACTCCCCGGCGATCCCTACGTCAGCGGCGACCTGACCATCGACTACGCCAGGCGCCGCGTGACCGTCGCGGGAGAACCGGTCGATCTCACCCTTCTCGAATACCGGCTGCTGACCGAGCTTTCGGCCAACGCCGGCCGGCTGATGGCCCATGGGCAGCTGCGGCGGCGCGTGTGGGGCCCGGACGCCTCCGGGGGCTCGGGGCCGGTGCGCACCTACGTGAAGCGGCTGCGCCGGAAGCTGGGCGACGACGCCGACAACCCCGCCTACATCTTCACCAAGCGGCGCGTCGGCTACTGGATGGAGCAGGGCGAGGGCTAGCGGAGGCGCCGGCAGCCCTAGACCGAGGACGCCATTCGCCCAGGGACGTCGACGCGCAGATCCAACGTCCCCGTCGCATACGGAACGGGGTGAATGCGCCGACCTTCCGACCACTCGGATGGTGCATGAGCCCGCCCACCGAAAAGCTCGCACTTCAGTCCTGGCAGGCCCAGACTTTACTAGATTAAGAACCTTCAGCTTGAGACTCGTTCTGGGCTTAGAGGCAAGCAGTAAGCAGGCCCGACCGAGGGGCGAGATTCTGCCTACAGGCGAACTACCTTGGCGCAGGCACCACGGTGACTGTGCAGCCCGAGGTCCTTTCAACTGAGCGTGGGTCACCACACGGCCGGACCTTACCGAAAGCTCGAGAACAGCCGGTACTCAATGTCGGTCAGCTCCACCGGAAGGCAGCCGGGTGTCTTCGCGCTGCCGGCGTAGCCGATGGCCAGTTCGCGCATCAAGTCCGGCTCGGACGGATCCGTTCAGCTCCGGCTCGGCCCGCCTGCGCAGGGCCATCCGTATCCTCGCCACCAGCTCCCTGGCGAGCAGGGCTTGACCAGGCAGTCGTCGGCACTGACCCTTGGCGCCCTCGAAACCGATTGGTGGGGCAGGTGCCGAGTTCGGCGGTCGGCGACCCGAACCGCCGCACCCATCGCCAGCCGGTGACAGGTCGGGGCTGCTCCCAGGCGCTGATCAGGACGCATTACTCGGAGTTTCTCTACAGGGAAACCTCCCAGCGAAAAGTTCGCAGTACAGTCCGCGTTGGCCTACCACGGCGGCGGTCTGAGTTGGGAGCGGATGCTGGATCTCGCCGCGCCGCTGCCCAACCTCTATGTCGAGTACGCCAGTACCTGGCCGCAGGACAACCCCGTGCGCGCGGCTGTCGAGCGACTGGGGCAAAGTCGCGTGATGTTCGGCACGGATTTGGACCTGCTCTCACCGTCGCTCATGGTGGGGCTGGTGGACAGCGCCGGCCTCGATCCCACGGCCTACGCCGCCGTGCTATACGGCAACGCGCGGCGGGTGTTCCGGCTGGGGTCGGCGAGGTGAGCGTAGGGACAAGCGGAACGGTCGACGCTGCGCCATATGCAAACGGGCGACGCGCCAATAGAAACTTAGCTAATGGCGATAAACCGCCATGCAAGTCAACATGCACGAGGCGAAGACACAGCTTTCCCGACTCGCTGAGCGGGCCTGGGAGGGCGAAGAGGTCATCATCGCCAAGGCTGGCAAGCCGTATCTGCGGCTGGTGCCCTTGACCTTTGTGCATGCCGAGCAGGCGGGCAGCCTGCCACAGCATCACACCGATCCCTTTGACCGCATGCTGGTGGCGCAAGCCCAGATCGAGGGCCTCACCTTGGTGACCGCCAACGCCAACATCCCGCGGTACGCCGTGCGCACGATGCCGGCCTAGGTCGCCCCCAGCTTCAACAGCCAGTCGCCTGACGCATCCTCGGTGGTGGGTGGTGAACCCACGTCTATACTGTTTGATTGGTCTATACAATTTGACTGTGAATCCACGTCTATAACTATCTGGCACTACCTTCGAGGCGGACTCGCGTGACCACACTGGTCATGCGCCAATTGACGGTTGTCGCCACTGCGCTGGCACTCGCCGCCGCCGTTGCGGCGCCCGCCTATGCGATCGAGTGTGACGGCACCGCCTTGCCCGACGGCTGCCTGTTCACCATCACCGGCGGCGACACCGCAGACCCCAATGACGGCTTCGCCGTCACCAATGCCGACGGCGTGCCGGTATGGGATTTCGTGCGGGAGCGGGACCTTCAGGCCATCGGCTATCCGATCAGCCAACGCTGGATCGACGGGCCATTCACCTTGCAGGCGTTTCAGAAAGTCATCCTGCAGTGGAGCCCTGGCAAACAGCGCATGAACTGGTACAACACCCTGGACGCCCTAGCCACCATGTATCCGCACGTCGAGTTGCCCAGCGTGCCGCCGCATCAAGCCTTGGAGGCTGACCAGGGCGTCACGGACTTCGGCGCCATCATGCGCAACCACTTGGCGCTCCTCGACGCTAATCCCAAGATCAAGGCCGCCTTTCTTGCCGAGCCCAACTGGCTCAATCTCTACGGCCTCCCGATCCGTTACGAAGAGCGTGAGGTCGACGGCAATCCCCATGGTCTCCAAGTCCTCCGCGCCCAGCGCACCGTCTTCGCAATCTGGAACGTGCCGGCTCCGGGCACAACCGTTGGCGCCGTTGTCCTCCAAAACGTTCCAGACCAGATCAAGCGGTTGAGCAACATCATTATTCCCGATATCGCCAAAGCACCGATCGCACTAAACCCGCGTCGCGATTTGGATATTCACTTCTCGTCCGCGCTACACACCGTAACAAACAGCGATCCCGGCATCGCCAATCTTATAACCCAGCCATGGTTCAATGAACATATAACCGACGAGCAAAAGGCGTGGATCATTGCCCTGCAATATTTTTCTAGCTATACTTCCTTTCAGCGTCCAATCGAAAGCTATTATATTGGTGCATATACGATATCTCTCGACGCGAATCGCCGCATCAACGTTTGGATCATTAAGGAGACTCAGTTCGACGATAAAGATGAGCTATCGCAGCGTGTTGAAGACTTCGTTCGGATCTCAGAGGAGTTCCTGGGCATTCCGTTTCCAACCACCGACATCGTCATTTCGCTTACAAACGACTATAACAACATCGGGTTCGGATCATACGGCGTAAATCTCTATAGTTACCTGATACTTAATGAGAATTACCTATCATCCCTCGAGCATGAGCTTGCGCACTACTTCTTCAACAGAAGCCTCGCCAACTCGGATTTCGCCAATATATGGCAGGTAGAAGGCGGCGCGGATTTTCTAGCCGCATACGTAAACCACCGCTCCGGACGCGAGCACATCACAGAACATCGAGAAACAGTAGCCGCTAATGTAAAAGCCACCTGCATCGATAAGCTAGGATATCACAACCTTCATCAGCTCAATATACAATTCCAGAGAACCTACGATCGTGAGACCGGATCTTGCGCCTACGAATTCGGCGATCTCTTTTTCATGGAAATTCTTGCTATCGTGGGAGACACGTCCCTGGGACTATCGTTAGGTGAGGTTCATGCCCCAAGCTATGGCTATGGCGCTTATGGATATGGCACAACTGACGAGGAGCTTTACCAAATACTCCTAAGAAATGCTCCGAAAGAATCAAGAGACGCATTGCGCAACTTGTATCGTCAACTACACGGCGCACCATTCACGTTGGCCACATCCGAGCCGGTGCCAGTGTCGCTACACCCTGCCGTTGCCCCGGTCCTCATTGAATTCCTTTCTTGGGCTGAAAATCCACCCGACTCTCATCACGCCGATGTTCTGAAAGACCTTGTCTCACTCTGGTGGATTGACAATGATCTGATGATCGACCTTGCGCAATACCATTGGGTCATCGATGGGGTTAACCATAAGGAATCGTCCGCAATTGACGATATCCGCCGCATCGCAGCCACGGACGTCGAACTAGGCAAGCTGGCTTCGCGCTTTAGTTGGATAGTCGATGACATCAAGCACTGGGAAGATTGGGCAATCCGGGATCTACGCCTTATGGTGGAACGCAATCTTGACGCAAGCAGGATCGTAATGAACTACCCGTGGATAAAAGATAGTCTAACATTCGATGAGGCCGACGCTATATTTTTCTTTGCATTGGTCTCTCAAAGTGAGTATTTTGCGACCGTTGAAGAGCGCGGTATTACCGAAACAATCGTAACGCTTCCTTGGGTTTTGGATGGTTTGAGCCGGACGGAGGTTCGGGTGCTCGGCAGCCTCCAAACCGCTGCCGATCATGGCAAGGACTTTTTGATACAGGTGATGTCGATTCCGTGGGTCGCAGACGGAATCTCATCTGCCCACGAATCCGGGGCGCTGGAGATTATAGAAAAAATGGCATGGGTGGACATCGGGCTCACGAAGGCAGTGTTGAAACTACCGTGGACAGCCGACGGTTGGGACTTTGTCGAATGGCAAGCACTCTCCCGAATCAACAGCATTTTCGATTCAAGTCAGACCGATGTCTCCGATCCAAATCGGGCTATAGCTTTAGATCCGGCTTTGGGATTGCAAGTCGTGAGCTTTCCGTGGTTCACGGACGGGATCAATGGCCTTGAAGTGTCAGCGCTCGGCGAGCTTCGAGGAATGTCTTACGAGGACGTGGCATTGGGTACCCGGATCCTTGGCTTTGGCTGGTTCCGGGACGACATCACCGATGTCGAGGCCCGCGCCGTGCATCACCTGCACCGCATCACCGAGCACAACGTGGATCTCGCCCGACAGGTTCTCACCTATCCCTGGGTCGTCGATGGGATCACCGAGAGCGAAGTCGCGTCGCTAGCATCCATGGCTCCCTGATAGCTCGGCATTGCGGTAGATTCCCCTGAGACACAGCCGCACCCGGCATCCGAGGTTTCAGGGCCGATCCAATCCTCGGGAAGGGCCGGGCCCCGCGATTGGCGCCGACACCCGGCGCCGAGATCCGAAAGCGCTGGCACAACTCGCGCCGGTTCGCTCCCGGCTGCGTGGCCAACCACATAAATTCGGCTCGCAAATCGCTCACCTGTCGCTCCGCAAACGGCACACTCTGGTCCTCCACCTCATCGCTGGATGTGTAAACCATGTCTCCGAACACGTGTAAACGATGTCCCCGGTCTGCACAGGCGGGGAGAGGGAGTCACACGTTCTGATGGGCGGGCCGCTGCCCGCAATGGCAGAACGAACGGTTCCTGGACTCCCGCTTTCAGAGACCTTTGAATAAAGAGGTTCGGGCGGTTCGCAAACCGCCCGGACTCGTGGGTTACCAGGTTGAGTGCCGCTGGATTCCGGCGTTCGCCGGCGTGACGGAGGGGATACGCAAAGGTCTCCTGAAGGGGGAAGAATGATGCGGTGGCTGCTACTTGGCTTCGTGTTTCTTTTGGTGGCCTGTGGCGGCGAAGGGAATCCGTTGGCCAATACGGAGTGGCGGCTGGTCGCGCTGGGCAATGCCGACGCTCCCGCCGAGGTGGTGGGAGGCAACCCAACGGCCGAGTTCACCACCGCTGAGGATATGACGGGGTGGACGGGCTGCAATTCGTACGCCGCGAGATATCGCGCGCGGGAGTCGGAGTTGCGCCTTGACGACCTGACGTGGACCGAAGCGGGCTGCCCAACCCAGGCGCTATTCCGACAGGAACAACGGATGCAAGACTCGTTGGCGACAGTCGAGCGGTTCGAGGTCTCGGGGGAACAGCTCACGCTTCATAGCGAAGGTGGGCAGGTGCTGGTCTTCGAGCGGGTTGCGAAGTAGCCGTATTGCCCCGTGTTCCGGCTCGTCTTATGGCAATGTCGTCAAACTCTGCCTTCAAAGGGAACCAAGAGAGGCTGCACATATGGGCGGGCGGTGTGGCTGTCCCGCCCGGACGTGTTCCTGACGGGGGGCAGCGACGCCGACGGCTCCAAGCTGACGGTGGCGGGAGTGGCTCAGGGCAGCGCGACCATCACGGTTACGGCCCAGGACGCCGACGGCAACCGGGTCATCCAGGACTTCGCCGTATCGGTCACCGCTCCGCGGAAACAGGAGCCGGAACCTGATCTCACCGACGTGGTGACCCGCTACGCCGTCACTCGTTGGCGTACCCCATGATCAGGTCGCGCAGAGTCACCCTGCCGAGTGCATTGCGATGCCGGTCCACAACCACGGCACGTGAGCGCTCAAAGCGTACGAGCAGGCGGACCGCGTACTTGGCGAGCATGTCATCCGGCACCGTCAACAGCGGTTTGGACATGATCTCGTAGACATTAACGCGCTTTGGGGAACGGTTGTTCGCGATCACTTCGCGCGCGATGTCACCGACCGTTATTACTCCCAACTCGTCGTCACTGTTACGTCGATTGACAACGAGATAGTCGACCTGGTGTCGCTTCATCAACGCCATCGCCTGGGTCACGGTCGCGAGCCCGTCAATCGTGTGCATCTCCGTGACCATGAGATCCCTCACACGTATGGAGATATCCTCGGTCATATCTCGGGTTCCACCTCCTCCAGGATCGTGGGTAACTGCGTCGCCAGGCCCACAGCATCCTCAATCGGCATCTGGAAGGCAATGCCGGCGCCCGGCTCGGAATCAAGACGTCCTGCGTCGCGGATTCGCTCCAGGATTTCGCGTGCACGCGTGTCGGCCACCAAGAATAGCGCGAGGTCGCGTTTGGCTGACAGGTCAAGGCCGAAGAAGGTCTTTTCAGGCCTGAGGCCACCGCCCCGTACGCTGGTAATGACCGTGTCGCCGGTTGCGCCGGCTGACCGCGCCGCATCTACTACTACGTCAGTCTTGTCGTCGCTCACCAGGGCGATAATTAACTTCAGCTTCACGGCTCAAGCCTCCTCACGAAGTTTCGACTTTCGCCTGCGGCTCAGCCAGGACGCCACCATAGCGTATCCCAGGACGGACATGATTGGGAATACGCTGGCGAAAGCGATGAGTCCGAATCCATCTATCAGCGGGCTTCGACCAGGGACACTCGAGGCAAGACCCAGCCCGAGGGCGGCAACAACAGGCACGGTGACGGTCGACGTGGTGACGCCGCCGCTGTCGTAGGCCAGCGGGACGATTGTCTTGCTGGACCGGAACGTCTGCAGTATCACAACCACGTAGGCGGCAATGATGTACCAGGGCAAGGGTGTGCCGGTGACAATGCGAACGCAGCCCAGCGCCACGCCCACGGCCACGCCGATGGCCACTGCAATCCGCAATCCCCAGGCGTGGACCGCGCCGCCGGACACCTCGCGGGCCTTCAGCGCCACCGCAACGAGCGAGGGCTCGGCCACCGTCGTCGCGAAGCCGATCGCCGCGGCAAACGCGTAGACCGGCAGGTAATCCTGCCAGTCCACCCCGTCGCTCAACCTCTCCGCGCCTATGGTCGCTGACGCGGTGAGTTGCCGCGCCATCGTGTTGCCTATCGGAAATAGCGCGTTCTCCAAACCTATGAGAAACAGGGTAAGTCCCAACAGTACCAAGATAGAACCGGTTGCTATCTGCCGCAGGTTGGCCGGCTTGCGGCGCAGTACCGCGACCTGGAACAGAACGAGGATCACTACGATGGGCGCAACGTCGAGAACAGTTGACAGCATCGCGTCGACGAAGGCGCGCGCGAAGTCGCTCATCACGCCACCATCCCGTAGCCGAGCACGCCGACCATCGGAGTCAGGCTGGCGAACGCTATGAGACCGAATCCATCGACCATTGGGTTCCGTCCTCGGATGGTCGTGGCCAGCCCGACGCCCAGCGCCGTTACGAGCGGCACCGTGACGGTGCTGGTGGTCACGCCGCCTGAGTCGTAGGCCACTCCGACGATCTCGGCGGGCGCGAATAGCGTCATGGTCGCGACCATCAGATATCCACCGATGATCAACCTGTGGAGCGGCCAGCCCTTCAGGATGCGCAGGACGCCCACCAAGAGCGCCACTCCCACCGATACGGCGACTACCATCCGTAGCTGGAAGGCATATGAGTCGCGCGCCTGGTCGTCATCAATGATGGCGCCGGCTTCCGCGGCAACGTCGGCGGCCTCCGCGGCTACGGCGATCAGGGCGGGTTCGGCTACGGTCGTACCGAAACCCAGGCAGAAGGCGAAGACAAGCACTGCAGTTGCGCTGCCCTTTTGGCCGAAGCTCTGAGCGATCCCCTCCCCAAGGGGAAAGAGACCGGTTTGCAGTCCCTGTATGAAGAGCGTCAACCCACCGATGACGCAGAGCAACCCCACGATGACGCCCAGCAGGTCGGGAAAGGGTTGCCGCAACACCACGATCTGGAAGAACGCGATCACGACGATGATCGGAGCCAAGTCGCGCAGTGCGCTGACCATCAATTTAGCGAAACGGATCACGCCTTTTGAGCGCTCCTTAGGATTCGCGAGGAACTGTTAGGGAAGATAAGCGGCATCATGGGGCCGGTCAAGATGCCCGACCGGGCCAACGAATCGTCAAGCCTTCCGACAGGCGAGACGCTTCCGGCAAGGGTGGCACGACATGATTTAAAGCGAAATACCTCACCGTCAAGTTCGCAGTACAGGACACGCTATCCCGCCAGCGAGCTTCACTGACACCCTGCGCGGTTGATGGAACATGCGCTAATGAAATGCGCAAAGGAAATCCCTCATACGCGATCGTTGAACGGCAATCGATAAGGGTCAACGCTTCCAGGATTTGGATGAGGGCGAACGGAGCATTAGCGACGTGCCGTTCAACATAATACGACACTGTACAATTCTGGAATTATGTCTTGGTTACGATGGACCATACCTTCACAATTCATGACGTGTTGTTAGCGAAACTGGTCGAGAGACTGCAGCCAGGGCGGGCTCTGGATTTGGGATGCGGCTCGGGCGGAAACGCCGGGTGGTTGGCCGAGCACGGCTGGCAGGTGTCTCGCAGGTGTGGGGTCAGTACAGCGAGACGGCGGCTACCAATCGCCTCGGTCCTCGTCTCGCGCCTGGCGGCTGGCGCTGAACAAGAGATACCCAACAAGCGCGAGGATCAGCACCAGGCCCACCGTCATGATCGGGTGCCGCAGGCTGAACGGAATGAGTACCGCCGAGACGAACAGGAAGACGTAGCGTGTGATCACGCTCGTCAGCGCTCGCCGCGCCAGTTCGCCCAGCAGCACCATCACAGGCGGCAACCT